>NZ_VOIQ01000012.1 GCF_010470675.1 Desulfovibrio sp. JC010 | reverse complement strand
TGGCAAAGCTCATAAAGTTGCGATGGTCGCATCAATGAGAAAGTTACTTGGCATTTTGAATGCCCTAATTGCTAACGACCAATATTGGTCTGAGCAGCCTGCGTAGCTTGACTTTTGCCACCGTTGCTCCGGCGGCTTAAACCCTTTTGCAAAAGGGTTTAAGAATCCCAAAACCTTTTATTAAGCTTCGCTGATTTTGATTTCGAAGACAGTAGTAGGAAGCTATATGCGAAGCTTATTGAAAAGTTTTGAGGGGATGGGGTCTGGGGAAGGGGAACTTTTCCAAAAGTTCCCCTTCCCCAGCCGCCGGAGGCATCCTTATTTTACCCGTTTGCCGGGCATGAAGGCTGTGCGTAAAAATTTCGGAGTAAATAGCCGGAAGGGATTGCGGACCAGCATATCCGGCATGAGGTGATACCAGCGGTAGCCCAGACGGTGGTAGACCTTCTTGGCAAGACACCCGTATCCGGCCTGCCGTGCAGCCCAGAGGGCGGCATCACGCTGACAGCGGGAAGTTGCTACGGCCTTGAAAATTTTATCGCTGTAGCCCTTATCGACCAGCATCTTGCGGATACGCAGATACTCGCGGTAGCGGCTGATAATATCAGCCACGGAAAAAAACGCTCCGGTCACCCAGCTCATGGCAATGGCCGCCGAAGTGATAAAGCCGAAACTGTGCCCGTCCCGGTAAAATTCAGCGGCAAGCCATGCAAGAGTCACCACCATACCGATACAAAGCCCCAGAACAAAATGAGGTAAAGGGGCCACACGTATATAATTATATTTTTTCTGTGCAAGAGCCTTTATCATCACAAATCGCCCGTAATAAACAACTAAGAACAGACCGTCTGTCTGAATTTCATACGCCGTGATTAGGGAATTACCATCGGAATTGAATGCGTTCAAGAAATATCGGACGCAGCTTTTGCCACCTCGGCCAGCAGGTCATCCACATTAAAGGGCTTGGTGATGCGTGAATCCATGCCGCTGTCATAACATTTTTCAAGGAATTCACTGCCTGCGTTTGCGGTCAGGGCCACGATCCTGACCGGGGAGTGGGTCTTACGAATCGCCCGTGCCGCTTCAAAACCGTCCAGAACAGGCATCTGTATATCCATGAAAATCAGATCGAAATCATCGCTTTGCGTAAAGGTATCAACAGCATCTTTGCCGTTCTCAACCATCACGTAATCCGTGATCCCGTTTTTATCGAAAATCTTGCGCAACAGAATGCGATTCATCTTACTGTCTTCCGCCACCAGAATTTTTACCCCGGAAAGATCAACCGGAGTCTGGAGTTCGGGGCCCTCCTCAAAAGCTGGAACTTCACTGCAAACTTCAACAGGCAGGGTAAAGGAAAAAAGAGCTCCGCCCTGCTCATTGTTCCGGGCTGAAAGCTCACCGCCAAGATGTTTAACCAACTTATAGCAGATCGCCAATCCCAATCCGGTGCCGCCATAACGTCTGGTAATACTCGGATCGGCCTGCACAAATGATTTGAACAGAGAGTCCACAGCATCCTCAGGCAGTCCGATGCCCGTATCCGAGACCTCAAAAAGAAGATAGGCTTTACTTTCCAAACCGGATTGCGGGGCCGGGGAGCAGCGCAGGGTAACAGAGCCTTTGTCAGTAAATTTCACCGCATTGCCCAGCAGGTTGACCAGCACCTGCCGTAGACGCAGGCTGTCCACCCGAATGCACTCCGGAACTTTCTCCGCTTCAAGAAAGACCTGCAACGGCTTATTCATGGCTCCGACATCAACAACATCCCGCATTTCCTGTAAAAATGCAGGAAAATCAACATTTTCCTCATTCAGTTCCATGTGCACGGTGTCGAGCTTGGAGTAATCAAGGATGTCATTGACAATGACCAGCAGACTGTCCACGGATGATTTGATCAAACGCAGGTTTTCCTGCTGCTCTGCATTCATCCCGGAACGCTGCAGCAGCTGGACCATGCCCTTGACCGCATTCATGGGGGTCCTGAATTCATGGGTCATATTTGCCAGAAAACGTCCCTTGGCCTCATTGGCTTCCTGTGCCTCTTCCCGGCTGGACCGCAGCTCCTTCTCAATCTTCTTGAGCTCTGAAATATCCTCAACAGAGACCAGCACCCTGCCCCACGAACTTTCAAATCCCGGAACAATATTGAGGTTAAGAATGAGGGATTGTTCTTTCCCGTCCAGACGGACAAAATTAAACTCACTGCGATTACGTTGCGCCCCTTTTAGCAGGTCCAGAATTATAGACCTGTAAAAACGCCACGAATGCGGAGTTACATAAGAAGAAAAACCGCTACTGATAAGCTCTTCGCGGGAAGCACTCCCGAAAAATTCAATGGTCCGGTTGTTGGCGTCTATGATCTCAATTAAATTGAGGCAGCGTTTCAGTGAAGCAGAATCGGAAAGCAGTTCTTCACGGATAACCGGAGCCATATCCGGACCGTACGAATCAAACAGCTTTTTGAGCTCACGCATGTCCAATTCCCAGAGCGGTACCGGGGAATTTTCAAAAAGGGAACGGAATCGCCATTCACTCTTCAACTGCTTTTCTTCAGCCTTCTTCCGGGCACTGATATTTATTACAAAACCTTCCACATATGCGGGCATCCCCGGTTCGCCTTCCACCAGCCTGAAATCACGTGAAGTCCAGATGGAACTGCCGTCCCTGCGCCTGCATTCAACTTCATAACCGGCAACCTGTCCGGAAAGACGGAGCATCTGCATAGCCCGCGACCAGTCATCAGAATCCACGTAAACCTGATCGCCGACGCTTGTTACATTGGAAATCAGCTCTTCACTGCTCTCATAACCGTACAACTGCGCAAGAGCTTTGTTGGCGGTCAGGTAGCTGCCGTCCCGGGTAGCCTGAAAAATACCGATGGGGGCATTATCAAAAATATCCCTGAACTTTATCTCTGCCCTTCTGCGCAGGGCATCGGCCAGATGGCGGTTCTTGATTTCCTGTTCGATCTTTTCTTTCTGCCTGTTGACCTCTTCAACTCTTTTGGCCGCCTCCTGCATGCGGGCTTCATAAACCTTGCGTCCCAGCACGGAACGCACAAGCCAGAAACAACCGCCTGAAATCACCACAAAAAGAAAAAAAGACAGCAGGAACTGGGTCCTAAGGCTGAGAAAGCCAAACAGTTTTTCCTCTTCCACAAGACTGATGACACTGAGCGACGTCCCTTGAACAGGTGATGAGATGGCCAGATAATCGACCTCCCGGCCGGACTGCCCGGCTTCAAGTATGGTCAAACCGTTCCATTCATGCAGGGCATCCATAAGCAAAAGCTGTCCGCTCTGCTGTGCGGAACTGTCCGAGACAGCGACCACAGTGCTGCCCACACGCAGAAAATCACTGCCCACAGAGGGAGAGACTGTCATGAAGCCGAGACTGCGCTGCAGACTTTCCACTCTGGTCCAGCCGACGATTGTCCCCCGTATACCCTTTGCTGCATCCACGGGAACACTGACCACAATGGATAATTCCCCACCGTACTCTCCTGCGAAAAAAGCCGGGGTGCCATGACGAACCCTGAAATTTTCAAATCCGCCGCTGTTTCCGTCCAGCACGCACTCAGCATCTGAATCCACAAGCAATCCGCCGTTTTCATCAAGCAACGCAATTCGGGAATAAGCAAGTTCATCCCCCACACTGCGCCGGGCCAGATTGCTGTTAAACAACGAACAGACATCGTCGACAAGGCCGGTATCCTTTTTCGCCACTGCCGGACCCTGCCCTTCCAGAGCATCAATCAGGGACTGCACCGGACCTCTTGCAGCTACATTCTCAAGCTCGGAAACCCGGTTGGAAAAATAAAAACTCACAGCCATGGCCCGCCTGGCAGATTCGCCTACAAAAAGCTCGCGGGCAGTATTCCGTACCTGCAGCTGGGAAGAATAGCCGACCCATAACGAGAGTCCGACAAATCCGGCAAAAACCGCGAATGCAAGCATAAGCAGAATGCGGTACCCGAAATTGCCTGATCCAGAATCAGCTATTGAGCCATGGTTGTTCATCAAATTAAAATTTCCATCAGCGTAAATTTGAACCGAAATAAATACCATCCATACGAAACTACAATAAATCCACAAAGCTTGAAATCAAATGATAACTTAAACCCGCATCAAAAAATAGCAATCTTGCATGTCTTTTGAGTATTTCCGGTATAGTCCGCCACTCTCAATTTATAAGGAGAATTTTTTAGACCATCTCTTGACATTGAAAATCATTTTCACTATAAAATAATCAACACTAAAAAAACATGGAGGCAATCATGTGCGCAGCCCTTATAGGCGGTATGGACAGACTTAAACGGGATTACATTGTTTCAGCCAAGAAGAAAGGCGTTAAACTCAAAGTTTTCACCGGCAAGGAAAACAAGGTTTCCTCAAAACTTGGCAATGCCGACCATGTAATCATCTTTACCAATCAGATTTCACACGCAGCAAAGAAAGACATCGTAAAGTACACCAAGGCAAAAGATATTCCTCTGCACATGTTCCATTCCTGCGGTGTTTCCACCCTGAGGAACTGCCTTGAAAATCTGTAGTCACATCTGATCAGTCGGAAAAATTGCGGCGCAAAAGACGGTTTGGAGACAGTCTTTTCCCCGTTACCAAAAACCGGATTGTCAGAAACAGTCCTCCCCGCCTGTTATTCGCGCAGGGAACGGAGCAGGTCGATATTCATTTTGTCGAGCTTGAATTCCGGGTCATCATCCTTTGGTGTTTCAATCACTTTGGGTACCGCTGAAAAACGTGGATCGCTGATGATGGACTTGAATCCTTCAAGTCCTATATAGCCTTTTCCGATATGTTCGTGCCGGTCTTTATTGGAACCCAGCTCCTGCTTGCTGTCATTCAGGTGAAAAAAACGGATAAAATCCAGACCGATCAACTTATCAAAACGCTCAAAAACCTCTGCGCAGGATTCAGCTGTGCGCAGGTCGTAACCGGCGGCAAAAGCATGGCAGGTATCAAAGCAGACCCCCATGCGCGAAGTATAACCGGAATCCTCAAGTATGGTCGCCAGTTCCCCGAAACGACTGCCGAGATTGGTTCCCTGACCGGCAGTATTTTCAATGAGCACCTTCACTTCCTCTGTTTCCGAAAGGGCAATAGCCTGATCAAGATTTGATACGTAGCGTTCCAGAGCCTCAACCTTGCCTGTGCCGAGATGCGAACCGGGATGGGTGACCAGATATTCAATGCCCAACTGCTCTGTACGGCGCAATTCCTCAGCAAAAGCCTTTACAGACTTTGCAACGCTGTCCGGCTTGGGGGAGGCAAGATTTATAAGATAGGAATCATGGACACTGACCGGATAATTGCCCCATTCCTCCCGCAGGTTTTTAAAATTTTCCACCACCTTGTCTTCAAGGGGCTTGACCTTCCACTGGCGCTGGTTGCGGGTGAAAATCTGCAGGGCGGTCCCGCCGATGGACATTATTCTTTCCACAGCCTTGTCCACCCCGCCGGTTATGGGCATATGAGCACCTATATACATAAAGATTCCTTATTTTCAGATTTAACTTGTATCCCGGATTCCCATCCCTACCGCCAACTCCATGAGTATGGGGCTTAATAGCCGGGGATCAATCAGCCCTCCAGACTCATCTGAAACAAGCCTGCGGTCAATTACTTTCAGGGGCAGTTTTTCCAAAGCCGTAAAATCCTGCTCCTCCTGATAATTGCCGCTCTCGGAATCAATAATGATATAATTCAAAGCCTTGTCGGAACTTATATAGGCGGCATTGTCCATGCGCAGTATTTCCAGAAGCCGTTCCACCTGAAGATTTATGTCGTGGCCGATTAGTTCAGGATCAAATCCCATATTAGGTATAAACACCTTGGGACAGGAATTATTGGAAACAGCCTGCCCCAGCCCCTGCGGGGAAACAGCAGCCAATGTGCTGGAATAAAAGCTGCCCATGGGATAAACAATCAAATCCGCATCATTGACCAGATTAATGGCCAGCGACGATGCATGCACCGGACGCGGCCAGGGATCATCCACCCCGGAACATATCCACATACCATCGATAGGGGAAGCAACGGGATCACGCTCCTTACCGGTGAACAAATGCTGCCCGGCGAGAATTTCCCCGTTTACCAGACGCACTGCCAGATGCCCGTTATCCACCGTGGAAGCGCGGACAATGCCCCTTGCGCCGATGAGCCGGGAAAGCTGGGCAATGGGCGGAGCAAGCACTCTCTGGTGGGCCATGAACCCGGCGGCCAGTACAATATTGCCCAGACTGGCATTGACCGGATCAAAACTGTCCCCGGCCAGCTCAATAAAAAGGGCAAACCGCTCGGAAAGAATCTTACGGACCACTTCGGAAAAACCATCCATAAGTGTGTGGGAACCATTGGCAAGATGAGAAAGCTGCCCATACAGCGCAGTACGGTCCGCATAGGAGGGCAGTCTTGTATTGAGCATTTCAACAATATTGGCTTTTTCAGGACTGACGGTATCGGCAAGGGCCAGCAAACGGTTACGGACATCACCCACCGCGGGCATGTCGAACACTTCCCGCAGCGCGGCAGAACTGCCCCCGGAATCAAAAGTAGTAATGATATAGGCACACGCCGGATTGACTTTCGCAAGCTCAGCGGCCAGCCCGTTCAAAGCCGTGCCTCCGCTGAAGAAAACAATTGCCGGATGTTCCTTATTCACCACTTGCTCCTTTACCTGCATCACACATTTGATTAATACCCGGTTCAAGATAGGAAGGACAGATCAAAACTTTTGACAAACAACATACCTAAATCTTACTGATATGAAAAACATTTTTATCAACATACACGGATTCGGATCATCCGGCGCAAACTCCAAGGCCGCTGCACTTACTGAGAATTATCCCGAGCACGAAATGATCAGCCCGGACCTGCCCGCCGACCCGCTGGACTGCCTTGAAATAATCGATGCCATTGTCATGGAAAACAAAAACCGCCCCGTTGTCATGCAGGGTTCTTCCATGGGCGGTTTATACTCCCTGATCATGCACCTGCGCCACGGAGTCCCCGCACTGCTGATCAATCCGGCACTGACCCCGGCAGCACTGGTCCGCAGCCGGCTGGGCGAAATTTATGAATTTTCTAACGGCGACAGCATCCTCATTGAACAGGAACATGTGGACCGCTTCACAATTGTGGAAGAAGAGCTGCAGAAAGGAATTGCGGAAAAGGGCGTGAACAAAGGACACGTGCTGGCCCTGATCGGAGAGCAGGATGAACTGCTGGACCAGAATATAATGAAATCAATACTCAGGAAGGCCGGGGCCGAAATCATTTCCTATGACAACGACCACCAGTTTCAAGGATATGACCGGATTTCCATTGCGGATGAGAATGTCCGGACTTTCCTGCTGAAGCAGCGGAGCTAATCCTTGTCGTTCTCCGTACTACCGACAGGCATAAGATCATTCATTTCACTGATGTACCCGTTTTCAAGATTATTCACTTCCTGAATGTAGGTTTTGAAAGTCAGGTCCATGGACGGGTCGGTGAATTTATGCAGGCTGTAGGATGGGGTGGAAAAAAAGCCGCGTCTGGCCTTGTGCTCTCCGCCCATACCGGGATCATATGAATTTATGCCGTTAGCCACGGCCCATTCAATGGGGGCGTAATAGCAAAGCTCGAAATGGAGGAAACGCACTTCCTCGAAACAGCCCCAATACCTGCCCCAGAGCCTGTCCCCGGAAAAAACAAACATGGACAGGGCCAGCGGCTGCGGATCATCGCCGCGGTAGGCAACGGCGAACATCAGGTTTTCCCGCATGTTCTGCTTCAATCCCTCGAAAAACTGCGGCGTGAGATACTTGCAGCTCCAAACCCCGAACTTATCATTGGTGGATTCGTAACATTTAAACATGAGGTCAAAATGGCTGTCCGGAATTTCATAGCCGGTCAGGCTTTCCACCCGGATATTCTCGCGCCGCAAAGCCTTGCGTTCACGGCGGACGGTCTTGCGCCTGTTGCTGTTCAGTGTGCCCAGCCAGTGCTCAAAATCGCGATAGTCGTTATTCTCCCAGACATACCCCTGATGTTTCCAGGCCGCATAGCCGAAAGCTTCCATATCAATAACCCAGTCCGGGTCCACGAAATTAAAAGCGCAACTGCCCAAACCGTTCACTGAGCAGAAACGGTCCAGAGTATGGCAGATCAATCCGCTTACCCTTCTGCCCGGAACATCAGATGAAACGAGGAAACGGTAGCCGGAAGCCGGGGTAAACGGGCTCATACCTACAATTTTCGGATAGTAGGCAATGCCGCCCTTCTGAGCCACTTCCATCCAGACCCGGTCAAAAATAAACTCGCCTTCGCTCTGGTCGCGGACAAAAAGGGGCGCAGCTCCCACAAGCCTACCCTCATATCGGACTAGCAGATGGGCCGTAAGCCATCCGGTATCCGGCGTGGCACTGCCGCTCTGCTCGATAAGCCGCAGCCAGTCCCACTCCAGAAAAGGAAAATTAAGCCCCTTTGCCAGGCTGTTCCACTCATCACGATCAACTTCGGTGACCGAAGGAACCCATGATATTTCAAGTCCGTCCAGAATATCAGTCATCTACCAACCCTGAAAAAACAATCTAACCGCTGACCTCTCCGGCAAATGCCCCGGAAACTGAAAAATAGTCAGCCACCCATTCCATGAAAACCCCGGCCGTGTTTGAATAATCTTCCCTGTTCCAGACCATGTAAATTTCCATACGGGGGAAATCATCACTGATGGGGACCATGGCAATCCCCTTGCGCGAGACACGGCTGTTATCCGGGAGAAAAGTTACGCCCATGCCGGAGGAAATCAAGGCCGAAGCCCCGGAAAGACCGGAAATTTCCTGCCGGACCTTCGGCACCAGACCTCGTGAAGTAAATGCATCCATAATGGAGTCATAAAGGTCCGGCTGTCCTGTCCGGGGAAACAGGAGCAGATTCTCCCCTGCGATGTCTTTCAATGATACGCTTTTTTTTGCGGTAAAGATATGATCTTCCGGCACTGCAAGCACATGTTTTTTTGAAAACAGTTTAACTGAGGAAAGTCCTTCCATGGCATGCAGATAGACAGTGGAAAATCCCACATCCAGTTCTCCTGAATGAATCTTCTCCAACTGGATGGAGGCCCCAAACTGGCTTAAACGAACCGAAACTCCGGGATAACGGTGACTGAAGGAACGCACCGCCTCCGGCAACAGGCTGTCCATGGCGATCTCAAGAAAACCGACCCGGACATTGCCGTATTCACCTTTGGCCATCCTTCCGGCAGTTGCCGTCGCCTCTTCTACATGGGCCATAATATCCATGGCCTGTTTGTAAAAATAGCGTCCCTCATTGGTCAGCCGCACCTTGCGGCTGTTGCGCTCCAGCAGGCGCGCGCCGATCTCCTCTTCCAGAGACTTGATCTGCTGTGAAAAAGGGGGCTGGGCAATATGCACCCTGCGGGCCGCCCGGCCGAAGTGCAACTCCTCGGCCACGGCTATAAAATATCTGAGCTGTCTTAATTCCATTTTTTTAAATCCGACCTCCCTTTATTCAACAATAAATCCTGTATAATTACAATATTAATGTCGGAAGGTTAAAATTCAGACAAAAGAGTGATTGCATTTTCCCCCGGCTTGGGCCAACCTCTGCTCGCTTAGTTTAGCAAGGAGCTTTTATTATGACTGACGATCTGGACAACCTTCTTTCTGATATTCAGCAGCAATGCGATGACGCAGCCCACGACATGTTCGGGGAGGAAATTTCACGCTGGCAGGACCCGGCCCACGCCCGGATCATGGAAAACCCGGATTCAGCGGGGGAAATGCAGGGTTCCTGCGGAGACCTCATCAAAATATTCCTCAAAATAGAAAACGGGACCATTAGCGAGGCTTCATTTTACACCACCGGATGCGGTCCCAGCATTGTCAGCGCAGATATGGCCTGTGAACTTTGTACCGGAAAAACAATTGACCAAGCCTCTGAGATAGACGGAGAACACATCCTCCAGCGACTGGGCGGACTGCCGGAAGACAAAACCCATTGCGCCCATCTGGCCTCTTCTGCACTGCAGGAAGCACTGGGCAACTGGCTGGGCAGAAAGTAACCCCGCCTCTACTGGCTGTACTTGAGAATTCCTTTTATCAGGGTAATTTTTTTAATCGGCTTGCTCAAAAAACCGCTGCAACCGGCCTCAAGACAAAGCTTTCTATCTTTCTCTCCGTCATTGGCGGTCAGGGCCACTACCGGAGTGGCAGGGTAGCCGTTCTCCGCTTCATAAGCCCTTATTTCACGGGTAGCTTCCAGACCGTCCTTTCCGGGCATCTGAATGTCCATCAATACCATATCAAAATTATTCTCACGATAAATCTGCACGGCCTCATGGCCGTCATCGGCGTAGCGCAGCCTGAAGGGAGTATCTTTCAGGAAAAAGTCAAAAAGCATACGGTTGTTTTCTGAATCTTCGGCCACAAGGATACGCAACGGTTTGAGTTCGACAGCCTCATCCCCGTCTTCTGCCGGACTGACGCTCCTGCCATAGATATCAAGCATAGCCTTAAGCAGCCCGCCGCGGGTAACCGGCCAGCGCACACTGCCCTTAACACCGAAAAGCAGATCGATTTCAGGACAGTTGCTGCTCTCCCCCGGAGAAGACGAAAGAGTGCAAAGAACGGGGCTTTCTGTATTCAAACGCGCTTTGATACCTTCCACTTCACTTAACCCGTCCTCTTCCCCGAGCCTGTCCGAAACAATTACCAGTTCGGCATTATTGCGGCAGGACCCACTCTGCACGCAGGCAAAATTCAAATCCCCGGCTTGCAGGCAGCTGGCTCCCCATTCGTTGAGACATTTGCAGATATAGCTCCTGACCAGCGGTCGCTCATCAATAACCAGCACCTCGCGGTCCTGCATGGCTTCCCTCACCCTTGCGGTGTCAGCTTCCAGAGAATCAACATGTCCAACCTTGATTTCGGCCCGGAATTCCGCACCGCCGGAGGGCAGGTTGCGCACGCTGATCTTCCCTTCCATCATTTCCACAAGATTACGCGTAATGGAAAGCCCGAGTCCGGTGCCGCCGTATTTTCTGGTGGTCGAAGAATCGGCCTGTACAAAATTCTCAAAAATAACTTTCAACTTTTCTTCGGAAATACCGATACCGCTGTCACTGACAACCATATTCAGCACAGCCTGCCCATCCGGAGCGGAATTACTCGAAATATCGAGCAATACGCTGCCGGAATCAGTAAATTTTATGGCATTACTGAGCAGGTTGACCAGAATCTGCATAATTCTGGTGGGATCACCGCGAAAACGGTCAGCGCAGAGCGGATCAACATGGCAGGCAAATATAAGCCCCTTTTTCCAGGCACTCACGGACATGATCCCGGCAACTTCATCAGCCAGCTCATCGATATTGAATTCCGTCTCTTCAAGGGTCAGCTTGCCGGACTCAATCTTGGAAAGATCCAGAATATCGTTGATCAGGTTCATCAAGGCCTTGCCGGAATCCCTGAAAATAGAAACATAACTTTTCTGTTCCGTGGTCAGGCTGGTATCTGAGAGCATATCGGCCATACCCAGAATAGAATTCATGGGAGTACGGATTTCATGACTCATCTGGGCCAGGAATTCGCCCTTGGTCCGGTTGGCCACTTCAGCACGGGCCATGGCTTCCTCAAGTTTTTTCAACGTGTCCGCCATGTGGGCGGAGTTTCTCTCCTCCACCTCTTTGGCCTTGAGAAGCTCTGCGGCATAGCGCTGCAACTCTTCTTCGTCCCTTTTGCGGTCAGTTACATCGCGAACCACGCTCAGCAGCACATCCTGCCCCTGATAGGTGATCCTGCGTGAACGCACATCCGTGTAGACAATCTCACCTGATTTGGAGATTACAGGACACTCAAACTGCCGGGAACCGTTCTCTGCAAAAATTCCATTCATGATGCTGCGCAGAGTTTCCCGCTCATAGGAAGGAACAAGCTCGAAAACAGTTTTCTTCAGGAACTCATCATAACCGTAGCCCAGAAAATCCGTTCCCCTGCTGTTGATCTTCAGGAAAAAACCGTCCATATCGGTAATGCAGACAAGATCGTCAACATTATCAAAATAGAACTGATATTGCTCCAAACCTTTAGTCTTGCGAAGACTTTGCAGCATGGAAGAAAGAGCCTTGCCCAAAGCGTTGATCTCGGTAATCAGGCTTTCCCGGTCAGGGAGATCTTCTCCGTGGCCGCTGGATATATCTCCCGCGGAAGCGGTTATGCTGCTCAAGGGGCGGGTCAGAATATTGCTCAGATAAAGGGAGACAAGAATACACAGCCCTATTACCAACCCGAAAAGGGGAAAAAGCAGCCAGAATGAACGCTGCAATGACTCGCTAAGGCTGTCATAAGAAACCAGATAAGCCAGCCCCGGCACCAGTGTGCTGCGGTAAAGAACACCTTTCCGGTCATCACCATAGGTAACTTTAACCAGATCATCTTCTCCGACAGGATCGCTAAGTGATAGCGGCAGATGTTCACCGCTTATAAGATCGTACGCGCTCCCCTTATCAAAAAGCACCATCCTGCTAAGGTCGGAACTTCGAAGTGCTGACTGCAACTCCGAACGGGAAAAATCAACCAGACAGGCGGCACTGCCCACCACTTCCGACCGACTGCGGATAGGCAGGGAAAAAACAGTTATAAAACCGCCCTGACCTATGCGGCAGAACGAACAGCGATGCGGTGCGGTGAGAAGAGCATTATGAACGACCCCCTCATTGAAAGGCTTTGCGGAGGAGGCAAAAATCCTGCCATCGTCCTTACGCAGGACAAAAAAATCAATTCCCAGCGGGGCTTGATCATACTCGGACAATTTTTCGGAAAGGGGATAATCCACCCCCATCATCATGGCCACCCGGATAGAGTTATCTTTGCTCAATTCGCCAAGACGAGCCATGGCCCGGTGCAGAAAACTGTAGAGTTCAAGACTTACCTCCTGTCCTTCGGCACGGACCCGGTCATGAAACTCATCCTGAAGAGTGCTGAAATAGCTGTAGGAAAAGACCCCGCCCATGGCCAAAGCAGTAACAATGGCCATGCCGCAGATAGCAGCAGCCACCAAGGAGGAAAGTTTGTAAGAAGTTGTGTTCTTCATCTCGGCAAAACGAATTTCAGCTATTTGTAAACAACGTCAGCAGCCATCAATATATCCGTAGGAATCTCCATTCCCAGCTTCCTGGCCCGTTTCAGATTAAAAACCAGCGCGTAACGCTCGGCCTCTTCAACCGGAATATCACCGGGGGAAGTTCCTTTCATTATCAAAACAACCATTTCTCCGGCCTGCCTGCCCATGGCAATGAAATCAACCCCGGCCCCGCCCAGCATTCCCAGCCGGGCAAAAGAATAGTTAATGGAAATTCCCGGTTTGAGACAATTTGCAACGGTCCATTCTATGATTTCAGAAGTTGAGCGGCTTTTCCCCTTACTGTCCGTAAGCAGAGTTGCAGCCGGATAAATAGTACCTATTGAAGAATCGGCACAAGCCTGCTTCAAAATAGCTGTGTACTCTTCCCATGAAGAGGCTATGCGGGTTTCAAACTCAATTCCCAGCCCGCTTCCGGACTCGATAATCTCTTTGTTAACCTGCTTGAGAACCGCCTTGCCCGTGGGGGATTTATCGGAAACAACAAGCATCTTTTCCAATCCCGGAAGGATCTTCTTCTGCACCCGGCAGGCATCGATGAAATGAAGTTTCTCATATACACCGGTAATATTATGGCCCGGTTCAGCGCGTGAATCCATCCATTTTACTTTGCGATCATAATCTTCAGGCTGCCCATTCATTCCGCAAAAAACAATATCAATATCCGTATCAACGAGTTTAAGGCCCACAGTTCTAAATGCATTGTCGTCCAGCAGAACCAGAACATCCGGTTTCACGGATTTCACTTTTTCAAGAACTATTTCAGCCTGTTTATCTATCAGCTCCGGGGTGTTATTCACTTTTTTTGTCTTCATGGCATATTTATGCACAGTCAGATTCTCCCCCTCCACAAACCCGGCTTCGGTCAGACTTTCCAGAACACCCTGATGCTGCGGTTCACCACAGATGTTATCCAGTGTGTAGCTGTGGACAATAAAAACATCCTTTGCCTGTGCCTCTGAAACCAAAGCACAATACGCAAAGCTGACTAATAGACTGAATACGGCAAAGTAACTGCTTTTTCTTTTCATCACACCCTCATGATACAGCATCACCCCGGCAGAACGGGGATTTTTATTACCGTTTTTACCTATAACACTTTTTCGTTCATACAGACAGATAAACACACCCTTTTGAAATGATTCCTCCTATCAGCATATTTACCTTAACAATCGAAACTCACCGAACACCGGAAAATGGTCGGAAGCATCAATACTGCGAACAACTTCACCCTCTTTCCGGACCAGACCGGAAGAATAAAAAAGGAAGTCATACCGATGCTTGCGTTCATCAAAAGTATAGTTTTTATGAATGACATCTGCGGAATCACCGGAACTGCTCAGGATTTCTCCACATCCCTGCAAACGCTCCCGGAATTCGTTTATGAATGGAGGCTTAGCCAGATCATCTTCAGGAAGCGGGGTTCCCCTGATGTAGGCCTGAAAATTAAAATCCCCGCCGATCAAATACCCGACACCGGCACTTTCCCTGTTCACCCAGTCGGTCAGATAACGGGCCTGCGCCACGCGGGCTTCCCTGTTCCAGACACAGAGATGCACATTGTATACATCCAAACGCTTATCGCCGACCTCAACCCCTACCCGCTGCATGGTGGATTCCCAGAGCAAAGGATAATAAAATACATTCAAAAGCATATTTTCAAAATTCGGCTTACAGGAAGTCCGGGTGTACTCATTGGCAACAATGGGGAATTTTGAAATAACCACCGTGGCTTTGGTTATTTTGCGCTCCTTTCGTAACGGGAAAAACATATCCCAATCCACTACGGGAGCGGCGTAGCCCCAGCCCAGTCTTTCCATAATATACTCAAGCTGATTCATGTACCAGGAACGTTTTGAATCAAGATCAACCTCCTGCAGCAGCACGATATTGGCACGCTCTTTCCTGACCAGATCAATGAATTTATCCAGATTGGCGGTGTAAAATGATTCCGGGTGTTCATCGGCCAAAGTATGCTGCACAGACCCTGCTCCGAATCCGATATTATAACTGAGCACCCGCAGGGAGTTCTCTTCTGCCCCCTGTGCACTGCCCGCCTCGTTGAACCGTAAGACTTCCCCCCTTTCCAACTCACCAATCCGGTAGGGCGGTGCAGTAAACCATTTGATCAGAAAATACCCCGCCGCCAGAATAATAAGGAATAAAAAAACAGCTGTAAAAAATTTAAAAATGGTATACATACAACTCAGCACCTCCATAAAAACACAAATAATTACAAAGATATGTGGCAAGCAAAGTGTTTATATCATCCATAAAAACAACATTGTTACTGATTGCATTTATTCTTTTTAGCGCGACTGGGAGCCATGCAGAACAGACGTCCTCCCGGCACATTAAAATAGTGTTCGGCTACAAGTTTCCTCCTTTTTACACTGTAACGAGTAAAAAGGAACCCTCTAAAAGCCTGCGCGGACTATTTATTGATATGATGGATGATTTTAATGAACAGTATCCGGAATATGAATTTGAATACAAATGCCTGCCCAGAGCCAGAATCAGCAAGTTGTTGAGCAGTGGTAAAGCTGATGCCTTTGCCCTGACTGATCCAATATTCATCAGCAGCGATGCCAAATCACAATACAGCGCGTCCCTTCCCATGTGGACTATTGGTGACCATCTTCTTGTGCGCAGGGATTCTCCTATCACCAAAACCGACCTGAACTATTTATACGGCAGGACCATAACCGTACTGCATGGCAATTCATTCGGACCGTTGGACACTTATTTCGAAAAAGGTCTTATAAACAAACACCCGGTATACTCCACAAAGCAGATGCTGACACTTCTCCTGAAAAAAAGAGTGGATGCGGCAATATGCAACAAAACCACCCTCCCCGGACTGGTAAAACAAAGCGGACATTCAATGGATGATTTCAAAATACTGGAAACCCCGCTCTACACTTTTAGGCTGCACCTGCTGGTCAACCGTAAAAAATCAACCTTTCTGCACGATTTCAACGAATTCTTAAAAAACAACCCCCTCCCTGAATTACAGGAAGGGGGATAGTTTTTCCTACTGTCCCTCCGGGTAGTAAAGGGGACAATTTTTACCCTCGATCCGGACCAGCCGGACAGGTTGCTGTTCCGTATATTTTTTTGGAACAAAGCAACGATAGACCTCAAAACCTGAATTTAAAAGCAGCATGCCACTGAGCAGAACAAGCCCCAGTGCCAAAGTATTCCGCATACGCAAACCTCCGGCAGGAATAATTTTCACCTTTCTCAGTGAAAGCAAAAAACGGACCTGCCGGGTAATTTCGAATCAAATCAAGGACACTTAAGTACCATTACTTCGGTCTGGGACTTTTTTGCCCGCTTGAGCTTCTGCCCGCAAGTATACTCAACGTACAAATATTTCCCTTTGCCGGGATAAGGATCGCCGCAAAAAGAGTTGCCCACGATGATCCGGCAATTATTTTTACCATCGCATTTTTTTACCAACGCATCTTTGGCGTTGCAGAAATAATGCTTGTAGCCTAGTTCTCCTTCCAGTTCGAAACTGATATTGCCGTACTTGGCACTCTGCATTCGAATCGCCTTTTCCGGCAGCACTTCAGCAGTCTTCTGTGCATCACCGTATTCAATGGATTTAACTTCATCCTCGGACACGGGAACTTCGATAATCTTACCGTCCTTGAGGGTGATCTTCATTTCGGCCTGAAGATGAGGTACACAGACAATAAGTCCTGCAGTGAGCAGTAAAAAGAAAAAAACAGAAACATAACGAGACATAAACATTGTCCTCCAAATTCTTATACAACCATAATACATGGAAGTAGCAAATCCCTCCAGCAAAACAGCGGAGCACCAGACATGAAAAAAATATTTTATGCGATTTTCCTGATGCTTATTGCCTACATCCCGGTATCGGCACAGGAACTGGATCACCTGAAAGATCTAAAACGACCACGCTATGGACTGTTTCAGGAGAAACCGGCCACTGAGCAACCACCAAATAGAACCGCGGAACAGCCTAAAACAATTGCGGAAGATAATTCCCGCTTCAGTGGAGCATTCAAGGGTAAAGTGACCGTCCATTACAGAGGAAAGCTGGTCCATGCCGAAGCATCCCTCAATATTTTCATAGGCGATGACGGACAAAACAGCCATTACGACACCTACATCATACCCAAAACCGGAAACTATCTGGAATCAACATGGATACTGGATAAAACAGAGGTGCGCAGATCAATAACCATCGCCGCAAATACCATATATGTAACGGACATCATTGAATACGGGCGCGGCGGCAACTCTCAGATAAGGACCCTTGTTTTTTCGCCGGACTGTTCAGCCCTGACCTTCCTGAAAACTGAATTTGATGATGACTCCCCCAATCCGGCCACAGGCCAGATTATCGGCAGATTTTTGCGGGTGAAATAGACTGATAACATTGCTCTAAGCCCGGAAAAAAGTTTCCCCCTTCGGTCCGGGTGTCAGGGAAGACCAAAGGGGGAACAGCTGGGAAGAAGCTGGTACATTTTCTTCAGAGATGCAGAAGTGTTGTTGAAACCCAAAATACACGGCCCGACTTCCCGCTTCATGACACGGCAGTGACAATTTCCTTGTACTGTGTGAGCCTTTGGTGTCTTTTCGGTTTATCAATTAATAATATTTTCACCTCTATGCAGGGATATTCTTGAAAAACAATTCCATTTATTTCATACTCTGCTCAAATATCGGAAACTGAAAAATGGAGACCAGAATGTATATACTCAAAAAAGGTCAGGAAAATAAATTTCAGGATCTCGTTCCCCTCGGGGAAACAGACTGGCCGGAAGAAGTAAAAAAAGAAATCTGCGATTTTTTTAAAACAGCCGGAGTAGACGACCCCATGACCCAGAAGCTGGTTGAACCCGGCCTGCAGGGATTCCGCTTTCAAAGTGATAAGGATGAAATAGACTGGGATGATGTAGTGGCTTACTTCAAGTATGAAGCCCTCAGTGTACTGGTTATGCATGACGACAAATTCAAGGAAAAAGCCGAAGAGCTCTACACTGACTTTTTTGCAAACCACAAATTCAAGGTCTGGAACAGGGATTAACCCCTTTAGGTCACAAGAAATGAAAAGCCCCGGCAATCAATATGAATTACCGGGGCTTCTTTGTGTTTAATTCCTATTCCGGCAGGAAAAAATCAATACCCAAGCCTTCGTTCAATACGGTAAGGGCTGCTTCCGCCCCTTCCCATCCGGCAGCGCACTCCGGGCTTAAGCTCACGGTCAGGACTTTGATCACCCCGCCATCAAGAGCCTTACGCAATTCAACGCCCCAATCCCTGATATAAGTATCAGTAAAAAGACGGCCCATTTTATTGCCAGCCATACGCCCGAAAAAATAATCCAGGTCAAGATTGAAAATCCAATTCCCATTCAATTCGCCCAGAGCAGCAGGAAATTCCCATGGCTCATACGCTGCATAACGGATGGACTGCGGGGCGGAACCCTTGCCGTGGGTGGCAAATGCCCAGTTTTCTATCCGCTCGCCGTATTTCTCAATAAATAACCCCAGATAATTATCCCAGCGGAACAGCGGAGTTACAGCAAAGAATTCATTATCGTACCCGCATTCAAGATATTCGCTGATGCTGAAATTCTCAAAAGATTCATGGGGAAAATGTGAATAATCCTGTGCAGAAAACAGGGCGTCAAAGTGGCGGTCTACATGAAATAAGTTCAGTTTTTCACCACGCTTCAGACTTTTCAGCCAGCACCACAACGCGGCACGGTGGTTATCCATGATGAAAATATTATCCTGCTGCCACAAAAAATTCAGCTTAATGGCTGTGGAGTGGTTACGCCCCTGAAAATCAACTATCCATTCACCCATTTCTTCCTCCGGTCATTCAGGCATAAATCAACAACACAGAGTGTGTATCAGCCTGCTGCTTTGCGGTCCAGCCTGATCAGAAGATCATATTCAGACCAGCACGGCGTCCGCAAAGAACAGCTTTTTCTTTGCGGACGCGGCAGACTGTCCCCGACGGACAGTCTGCCGTGATGATGAGAGATGGATTAAGTGTGTAGATGAAACGGTGCTGTCTTCCGGCAGGCAACAGGGGAGAAGCCTGCAGAAATCTTGAAATATATCCGGCGAAGAGTCATCGCCGCTGAACTCCCCGTGCTCCCGCCTGAATAGAAGCGAAAAACTCGGAGAAATAATGTTTATTTGAGGCTGTTGATATCAAGAGGGGAACCGCAATCAGGACAGACCCGGATGGTCTTGCCGAATGTATTCCCCATAACCCAGAAACGGGTGAACCATGCTTCATCTTTTTTGCTGTGGTACTGGACCATGACCCGATTACCGCATTTGCAAAATCTTTCCTGCATGACTGACTCCTGCTTCGTGAACATGTATTAACCAGACTACCGCCTTTCCGGCGTTCCCTTGCCATGTGACGACTCTAATCAACCACAACAAAACACCTATGTCAATCTAAATTAAACAAAACTAAACATTAAAACTGAAATTCGTTTAGTTACGTTCAGTCAGTGCAACTCAAAGCCACAAAAAAAGCCTCCGCAAAGGGAGGCTTGAAACAAAATATCTATCTAAAATTATTAGTGGTATTCACGCGAAACCCAGACCACCTGCCCCAGCACACGCACGTTTTCCAGTTCGTCGCCGCCGAGATGGATAGGAGTATAATCCTTGTTGTCACTATGCAGCACCACCTGCCCCGGACGTTTTTCCACCCTCTTAACCATGACCGTATCCTCCACGCCCACAGCGTAGATTCCTCCGGCGAGAATATCCTTGCGCGACTGATCCAGCAAAACAATATCACCTTCTTTCAATTCCGGCTCCATGCTGTTGCCATAAACTTCCATCAGCACCATATCAGTGGGATTACCTTTGCTGCCGATCCAGTCCTTGCGAAAGGCATAGAAACCTTCGATTTCTCCTCCGGTTTCAAAAGAGCCGCCCCCCGCGGAAAGACGGGCCGCAACCTTGGGAATACGCGCGAACTCATCAGCAAATTCAGCGGCATTAACTTCTGCACGCGGAGAACCGACACCGGACTCAAGCCATGTGGAATCGAGATTATAGCGCACTGAGAGTTCCAGAATCCAACGCGGGGGAACCGCCCCTTTCTTCTTAACAAGGGAAACCGCCGCCCTGCCGACTCCCAGCTCCCGCGCCAATTGGGCCTGCGTGGAAATATCGGTCTGCTCTTTCAATCTTTCAAAAAAGGAATCAAAATCTTTAGCTTGCATCGGCACCTCAAATTAACAACAGTTTAACGCAAAAGTTCACCTATACTTAACATCCATAATTCGATATTGCAACTATTTTTATAAACAGAGAACCCTTTCAAAAAAAAATTCTTTGTAGTAAAGTATGAAAATAGTTAGGGGATATAGTCGTTGGAGATATGAATGAGTAATGACCTGATTGTTAAAAATCTGGCTGCTGAATACGTAGAGCACTTTGAATTCGACTTCGGTGATGCCGGGGTTGAATTGTCACTGCTCAGTGATGCCCCTGCGGATCTGAAAAAAATGATCACCGATCTTTGCGGACGAATCAGCCCGGAAACACTGGTCAAAGTGTATGAATCACTCAACGCCATTGCCGAGGCTGAAGATATTTATGCCTGCGAAATTGATGAAAAGGTCTGCGAACTGACCCTGTTCTGCAAGATTGCCCGGCGTGTAGAACAGATCGCCACCCGCTAATCTTCCAACAGACAAGACACAAAAAGGCCCGCGAATTCAGGACGAATTCGCGGGCTTTCTCATTTAAACAAACTTCTTGTAATCCTCAGCTCCGGAGACCAGCGAAAGGTTCGCCTCCAGCAGTTCAAGGCTGACCGAATCCAGCCGCACGGTTATTTTCTGACCCAAGCGGAAGGCATGTCCGGTGCGCTCACCCACAATCATCTGCCGATCAGACCAGAAGGTGTAGTAATCATCACCCAGCGAGGAAAGCCGGACCATGCCTTCGGCCATGACTTCCTGAAACTCCACCCAGAAACCGAACTCCGCAATGGACGAAATCACTCCGGTAAATTCCTCGCCGACCTTATCCTTAAGAAAGATAATGGTCAGCCGCTTCAGAATCTCACGCTCCGCTTCCATGGCTGTACGCTCGGTTCCGCTGATGGAACTGCCGATACGGCCCAGCTGTTTCTGGCCCGGAATGGCCTGATGTCCATCGCCCAGCGCCACCTTGAGCAGCCTGTGCACAACAAGGTCCGCATAACGTCTGATGGGCGAGGTGAAATGGCAGTAACATTCGGAAGCCAGCCCGAAATGGCCTTCATTATCCGGCTCATATTTGGCCTGTTTCATGGAACGCAGCAGCAGTCTGCTGACAATATATTCCTGATCCGTACCTTCTGAATCCTTGACCACCTGCTGCAAAGACTGCGGAGTTATCGGGTCGGGCATCTGCTTGCTTACCCCGATCTTGCGCAACACCTTGAAGAGGTTGGTCAGCTTTTCCTCATCCGGTCCGGGGTGGATACGGTACAGGCAGCCGATCTCTTTTTCGGTTAAAAATTCAGCAACCGCCTCGTTAGCGGCGATCATAAATTCCTCAATGATCTGGTGGGCGAAATTGCGGCTGCGCGGCTGGATATCCACAGTGCGGCCCCGGTCATCAAAGATAACGCCCGGTTCCGGCAGATCAAACTCGAGACTGCCCCGCTCCTTGCGCCGCTTGTTAATCTTACGGGCCAACTCTTCGCAAAGCTGCAGCATGGGCAGCAGGTCACCGAAGCTTTTCTGCTCTTCCAGATCACCCTGCAGCACACCTTTATAAACCTGATCGTAAGTCAGGCGGGCGTGGCTTTTAATCACCGCCGGGGCAAAGGAAGATTTTACAGGTGCGCCGGACTTATCAAACTCAATGGTCGCGGTCATGGCCAGACGGTTCACATGCGGATTCAGGCTGCACAGCCCGTTACTGAGAGCTTCCGGGAACATGGGCTCCACCGACTTGGGGAAATAATAGGAGTTACCGCGTTTCAAGGCTTCACGATCCAGCGGGGATTCCATAGCCACATAATGACTCACATCGGCAATTGCCACCCGCAGCCGGTAACCGCTCTCAATCTTTTCCACAAAAACAGCATCGTCAAAATCCTTGGCTGTCGCGCCGTCGATGGTCACAAACGGAATATCACGCATGTCTTCACGATCCGTGAAATCCTCTTCGGTGGGCTCATCAGGCAGGGCATCCGCCACCGCCAGCACCTTGCCCGGAAAAGCAGTCGGAATTCCATGATTGGCCTTGACGATTGCCTCCTGCACAAGAACATCATCTTCTTCGCCCAGCATTTTCAGAATACGCCCTTCCCAGAGCGAATGGTTAATCTGTTCTCCCGGTGCCACCAGCAGGATGTCGCCCCTTTGCACGCGGGAGAAATCAACTTCCGTCTCCGCTGGTTCAGCCGGATAAACATTTTTACCGTTATCATCGAGTCCGGTTTCATTCGTCACTGGCTCGTCAACGACCGCTTCATCAGGTTCCACCACAATTCCGAAATCAAGACGCGGATCAGTGGGATGACAAAGCAGCGCGGTCCCGCCCATGGGCCGGATCACCCGTACCGGGAATA
This sequence comes from Desulfovibrio sp. JC010, assembly GCF_010470675.1. Classification (NCBI taxonomy): domain Bacteria; kingdom Pseudomonadati; phylum Thermodesulfobacteriota; class Desulfovibrionia; order Desulfovibrionales; family Desulfovibrionaceae; genus Desulfovibrio; species Desulfovibrio sp. JC010. The sequence continues at coordinate 130,688 of NZ_VOIQ01000012.1, read as the reverse complement.
CCTGTTTGCCACGTTCAAGAACCCGCACCACACGGCCTTCTTCGCGTTTGCCGCCCCAGTGCGATCCGGTGATGGCCACGGTAACTCTATCTCCATGCCATGCGTCACGCATATTTTTGGTATGGATATAAATATCTTTGCGGTTCTTATCGTCCGGCAACAAAAATGCCGCGCCCGAACGCTGGACCTGCAGCTTTCCGGTAATCAGGTTCATTTTTTCCACTACGCCGTAAGCACTGCCGATCTTGATGATCTTGCCTTCGCGGACAAGGTCTTTGAGTATATTTTTAACGAATTTACGGTGCCGCTTGGTCAGGCCGAGTCTCTTTTCCAGCTCGCCCACGGATAAAGGTTTGCGGCTTTTCTTGAAAACATTCATGGCCTCAAAAGGCTTGATCATACCGGGATTCTTCGATTTTCTTTTCTTTCCCATTTCTTTTTATATTCCTTCGCCGTGACACTTAGGCCTCCGGCGGGTCTGCGACGCTTTCTTTTGATGCGCTATCGCGCTTTTTGATAATTTGATTTCGCCTCCGGCGGCTTAAACCCTTTTGCAAAAGGGTTTAAGAATCCCAAAACCTTTTAGTTGTTTTGTTTCCGTTTCACTCGGAAAGTAGGCGTTTTACTTTTTAAATGCGTCTATTAATCTTTGTTTATTCCACCACTTATCGAAGGGAGCATCTTCTGTGTCGTCAAAAAATATGGCTTCTTTAAATTCTACTTCAAGGTCAATTACGTAAAAATCATCACAGCCTAATTTAGTTAATTTGATTGCGTCCTTGGGGGTACAGATAATTCGTTTTGCACCCGCTGCCGCTGCTTTTTTGCGGATCATTTCCACGTCCTGCGCTGTGTACCCGTGGTGATCCTTGAAAATCATGAATTGTTCTGGCGCACGGCCCATATATTTTCCTGCGTCCTTGCGCAGGATTTCCGGTTTGCCGATCCCGGCAAAGAGCAGATATTTATCACTGCCGAAATCAAGCCGCTCTTCCCCGCTAAGAAGTTTCAACCCTTTGGCTTTCAGCTCAAACTGGAAAACAGGCTTGCCTAATCCTGATAACTTTTCTCTTATCAGCCAGTTCATCCGCCTGAAACCGTCCGGCCCGCTCTTCACAAAAAAAACATCCGCCCGTTGCAGGGCCTGCACACTTTCCCGCCACGTGCCACGGGGAATAACCTTATCCCAGCCTATGCTGAAATCATCAGGAGTAAGCAGCACAAAATCCAGATCGCGCTCCACGGCCATGTGCTGGAATCCGTCATCAAGCAGCATCAGGCCCGGCTTAAATTCCTGAGTTACCCACGCCCCGGACCGCTTGCGCACCGGATCAACCACAATCTTCGCCTGTGGATTGGAGTTCGCCAGCATAAGCGGTTCATCCCCGGCCTCTTGCACCGGACTGAACCGATTCACCAGATACGGCAACTGCGCGGGCTTGGCCCCATAACCACGGGTTAAGAGTGCTGTCAACAATCCCTCACGCTGCGCCCACTTGAGCAGCCAATCCGCCAGAGGCGTCTTGCCGCTGCCCCCGGAACCGATATTACCCACGGAAATACACGGGCATTCCGGCCGGAACCGCTCATACTCCCCACTGGAATATTTCTCCGCACGGCGGGACATGACAACGCCGTAGCCTTTTGAGATGGGAGCCAGGATGGGGCTTAAAATTTTCTGGGTTTTGAAGAGCAGGGACATCTTACACCTTATTTTTTTTAGCCTTAACAGCTTTTATAGCTCTATCAAAATCAGATTCAATTTTCTGAGTTTTGTTAAATTTATCATATTCAACAAATGCTTTCTCTTCTGCCTGCTTGCGTGAGACAGAGCCATATCCTTCAAGAACCTTATATTCATTAAATTCCAAAAACCGATTCACACTATCAGCAAAAGCCTCCATCGTGAAAGAATTCCTACGCTCAATCAAATTTTCTATGTAATCAAAAAAAGAACTAACAGCGCGTTCCAACTTTCGTATTTCATCTTCTGTAAGATAATTCTTACCAATCTTTACATCTGACTTTAGAACTCGCCCATCAGGAGCATGCTTATAACTGAGTAATCCCATCACTGGCTTTGCTGCATCTGCTTTGTAATGTATTAATTCAGCAGAAGTCATCCCGGTTATGGCATAATGAAATTTATCTTGAACATGCGCATAAAAATTGCGCGTCATATCGGAACGAGGGTCATAGTCAATGCTGCATTCTGCAAAAATATCCGTTATCTGCTGATAAATACGCCTCTCGCTGGCCCGGATTGAGCGTACCCGCTCCAGCAGCTCCCTGAAATAATCTTTACCGAAATGTCGGCCATTTTTAAGTCGTTCATCATCAAGGACAAACCCTTTAACAATGAATTCCTTCAAAAGAGATGTCGCCCAAATCCTAAACTGGGTAGCCTTAGTTGAGTTGACCCTATATCCAACTGAAATTATTGCATCAAGATTATAATACTTCGTTTTATAGCATTTACCATCTTCGGCAGTATGTTCAAAAATTGAACATACTGATTTTTCATCAAGCTCACCGCTCTCAAAAATATTCTTAAGATGCCTTGTAATTGAAGGACGCTGAATACCAAAAAGCTCTGCAATCCTCTTCTGGGGTAACCATAAATTCTCATCATGAAGAAAAACTTCAACTTTAACATTTCCGTCTGGAACTGAATACATAATGAATTCAGTAGTCTGATCCATAACTGTCAGTTGTCTTTCGTTACCCATAAATAATCCTTCACAAAACTAAACGGGCAGGCCAAATGGCCTGCCCGCATTAAAAACCAATTATTCTTATCCGGGCTACTCGCGGTTACCCATGAGGCGAAGCAGGAAGATGAACATGTTGATAAAGTCGAGATACAGGGTCAGCGCGCCGAGGATGGTGCCGCGTCTTACTGCGGTGGCATCATCAGCGGGAATGTACTCGCCCATGTCTTTCAGCTTCTGGGAATCGTAAGCGGTCAGGCCCGCGAAGATGAATACGCCGAGAACGGAAATTGCAAATTCCATGGCGGAACTCTGCATGAAAAAGTTCACCACAGAAGCGATGATAATGCCGAACAGACCCATTATCATGAACGATCCCATTCCGGTCAGGTCCTTGCGGGTGGTCAAACCGTACAGGGACATGGCTCCGAACATACCTGCGGTAACCAGAAAGGTCTGAAAGATGGATGCCGCTGTGTAAGCGATCAGAATGGTGGATATCGTCAAACCGTTCAGCGCACTGTAAGCCATGAACAGCCCGGTGGCAGCACCGGATGAAAGTTTGGAAATACGCATGGACAGGTAGAAGACCAGACCGATTTCACCGATAAGGGCCGCCCAGAAAAGCATGGTCGGGCCGATGGCTCCGGTTTCAGGGTTCTGGGCCAGCACAAGGTTCAGCACCGCCGGGGTGGAAAGGGTAACCCATGCCACAGCAGCAGTGGCCAGAAGGCCCGCGCTCATCCAGCTGTATATACCGCGCATAAAAGCATTAAGGACTTCCGGTCTCGCGCTAACGGAACCGGCTGCACCGAATCTACTCATAATTAGTCTCCTTGGAATCGTTTGTAATCATAAAACGGATGATACGCATCCGTAGTTTTAACTATACTTTCAAAGTATAAATAGACATCTTCCGCCCAACAGGCAAGAGATTTAGGTCGATTTACTGCGGGGTGATGTGCCCCGGTTAATCCCGGATATACTTTTTCAACACCGGGACAAAACCGGCCATAACCAGCCCGATAGCCCCTGTGGCGGTGCCTATCTTAAAAAACAGGTCGTCATAAATCTGCAAAGACTGCATGGCGGTCACCCCATGTTCCGGCACACTGGCCATGGTCGCAATCTCACCGCCGAGCACCATGGCCACGGACTGAAACATGAACCACGCCCCCATCATAAAACCCATGGACCGTTCCGGGGTCAGCCGTGCAACCATTGCCAGACCGAGCCCGCTGACCAGCAGTTCTCCGAGACTCTGAAATCCGTAGCTTAAGACCAGCCAGTTACCGGAAACAAAACCGTTGGCATCGGCCTGATATTTGGCGACATACGCCAGAGTCATAAAGGCAGCACAGCACATCATCATGCCCAGCGCGAATTTGCCGGGCAGAGAAAGATCCTTGCCCACTTTATCCAGCCGGGCATAAACAACAGCCAGCACCGGACTGATAACCATGACCCAGAACGGATTCAAAGCCTGAAAAGAGGCCGCTTCCACCGGGATTCCGAAAATATGCGGGTCCACATTACGGGCCGCGAAAAGGTTCAGCGAGGTCGGCATCTGCTGATAAAGAGCAAAAAAGACTATCGCCTCGGCCATAAGAATCAGGCAGATGACCAGGTTGGCTTTTTCGTGATGTTCAGCGCGCATGATCTCGCGCACATAAAGAACCGCCACCACGACAAGTGAACCATAGAGAATCCAGTGGGCTACAGTCAGATGGGTCAGCAGCAGAGCCGATGTCCCGGCAATACCCACTGTGCCGAGCAGAGTCAGCAGCAGTTTTTTGAAATTAAGCGGTTCAAAATCCGCCTCGGAGCCGATGGGATCGAGAATGGAACGGAAAACAATGAAGTTTCCGATGGCAATGAGCATGCCGATAAAGCAGGTAAAGAACCCGGCATTCCAGCCATAATGTTTCTGAATGATCGGGCAGAGCGACATGGCCGCGAATGAGCCGATATTGATGGCCATGTAATAAAGAGTAAAGGCCCCGTCCACTCGGGAATCGCCCTTTTCATAGAGCTTGGAAACCAGAGCCGAAGGGTTGGCCTTGAACAACCCGTTCCCGGCGATAATAATCCCCAGTGCCGGATAAAGAAATTTCTCGCAGTCGAAGCCCAGCAGTGCGTAGCCCGCTGCCAGCACCACCGCCCCCAGAAACATGGTCCGGCGGTTACCCAGAATCTTATCGCCGATATACCCGCCCGCGCAGATAAAAGCGTAGACGAGAGCCGCAAAAGCACTGAAAGTCTGGTCCGCCAGATTATCGGAAAACCCAAGTTTCTTGACCATGAACAAAACCAGAAGGGCCTGCATTCCGTAGTAACCGAACCGTTCCCACATCTCCACGGAGAAGAGCAGATAAAATGGCTTGGGATGGCTGAAAGCACCGCTTGAACTCTTCGACATCACGAACTCCTTATGCTGCGCGAATTATCTGTATTTATTTCATGCATACGCCAGATGGGGAGAAAATGCGAGGGGTTATAAAGAGGTATGGCAAACTTTGAAGGTATGATTTTTAGCCGCAAGCACTCACTATTAAATTATTTTCTATATTGCATCGTCTTATTTTTAGGCATAATTATAGGTCTTCATCTTTTAAATATCCATTTAATTACAGAAAGGTTTATTATGCAAAAAGACATGCATTACTACGGAACCTACGTCATGGCTCGTGCGGCAGGGATCGGCCGAGGCAAAGCCCAGATTATTGCCAGCGCCGCCCAGTTTGTGGATGACAATGCAGCCAGCAAAGCAATTGAATTCAAAGATGGCGGGGCTCTGCAATCGCGCGCAACCGCACATCATTGGTACCATCTACGAAACATCGACACGGATGATCAGCGGCTGGTCTGGGTGCCGTTCCATTTCCTTCCCGGAAATGAAGGAGAAAAATTCTCGGAAAGGCTTATCTGTCGCAAAGACAGTAAAATTGCCCAAGCAATGGTAGCTAATCATTTGGATCACGCCGACGATATAAAATTTTCAGATGAACTCATCGGAATCACAGCTCATGTTTATGCCGACACATTCTCTCACTATGGATTCAGTGGCGTCAGTTCCAGACAGAACGAAATAATAAACGACAGTTTCAATTTTTACGAAATTCCCAACAACACAGAAAAATATCTTCTTGACAGACAAAAGGAATTCAAAAGTAACTATTCAAAAGAATCAGGGTTGCTTGCAAACATCAAATCGTGGTTTGCGGAAACTCTGTCTGGGGCTCTTGGTCACGGCGCGGCCTGCACCTTTCCTGACCGACCGTATTTAAAATGGGATTTTGAATACGAATATGCCGGAAGATGCGAAATGAGAGACAACCCCAAAACTTTTCTTGAAGCATGTGAAGCTCTGCACGGCATGTTTGTGCGATACACTGAAGCTAAACAGGGAGTAAAAGGGGGCGACAGAATCGACTTCGCAGAGATCAAACCTAAAATTCAAGCAATTATTGAATTCAAAGGCGGAGAAGAAGAAGGCAGCGAACCGAATGAGGAAGCTCGCACCGAAAGATGGAAAAAGGCTGTCTCCGAGGAGAAAATTCTTGGGAACAATGAAGAGATCCCTGAATACCTCGGAGAAGAGTGGCTCAAAGAAAAATCAAGACTTCACGGCGACAAGGCATCAGAAATAATTAAAAGTAGAGATGTATACCAGTTTTACCAAGCCGCCTCATACCACCGCCATTATGTCCTTCGCAATTTGCTTCCTGACAATGATCTAGTAGTAGCCTAAATAAAAAGCCTCCCGCACCAAACGACGCGGGAGGCCCATCAAAACCATTTTCCAAAACTAATTAACCCATAAAATCAAAAGCCCAGCGTCCAAGGCTCAGGCAGACCAGTATCGCCCCCTCCAGCCTGCTGACTTTCCAGCCGGTGCGGATAAAGAAAAGCACCAGCGCGACCATGCCGACCAGTACGGTCAGACCCGGGATCGCATCCGGGGAAACTTCCAGCGGACGCATCAGGCAGGTCAGGCCGAGCACCCCTGCGAAGTTGAAAAAGTCACTGCCGATCAGGTTTCCGAGCAGCATTTCATTACGCCCTTTCAGCGACGCGGCAAGACAGGTCACCAGTTCCGGCAGGGAGGTCCCGGCAGCAACAATGGTCATGCCGATCACCCAGTTGGAAACACCGAAATGGCGCGCGATCTCAGACGCTGAATCAACCATGAATTCACCGCCCAGCGCGATACCGATAAATCCGGCTAGCAACTGGCCCCAGTCTTTTGCGCTAAGCGCGGTGCCGTCATCCTCTTCCACTTCGGGAACAATCCCGGCCATGGCACTGGCTGCCCGTTTGCTATGCACCAGCAAATAACTGATATAACCGCCCAGAATAGCCAGCAAAGTGATCCCGGCAGCGCGGTCCAGCATATCAAAATAGGCCAGCCCCAGAATCATGGCTGTGGTTGCCAGCAGCAGCGGTGCATCGCGCATTGCCAGCGATCTGTTAGTCGGCAGCGGCTTGATCAGGGCCATCAGTCCCAGAATAAAACCGAGGTTGAAAATATTGGACCCGACCACATTGGAAAGGGAAATATCCGATAATCCCTTAAACGCCGCCGTGGCTGTGACCAGAAATTCCGGTGCCGAAGTACCGAAAGCCACAATGGTCAACCCGATGACCAGATCGGAAACCTTGTACTTTCTGGCAATCTTCGAAGCAGACTCGACAATCCAGTCCGCGCCGAACCAGAGCAGAAAAATACTCAGGACAAAGAAAAATATATTAGAAAGCATTTAGAACCCTTTGAGTTGATGCGCTTCGCGCTTTTGTCGGGTGATTTCGCCTCCGGCGGCTTAAACCCTTTTGCAAAAGGGTTTAAGAATCCCAAAACCTTTTATTTAGCTTCGCTAAGAGGTATCTTTAAAGCCCTCCGCGCTCCTTCTTCCATTCTTTCAAGCCATCAAGCGTAGGCCGAACAAAAGAGGTATCACGATTAGGCATGACCGTCACGATCATCTCGCCTTCGGGTCCGATTACCGCCACGTGGATTTCTTCGCCGGATTTCACAGCCTTGGGCGAGAATGATGCGGTCATGGCTGCGGCATCGAGCACTTCCTGCTGCGTCCATTCTTCATGGCAGAAAGCGCGACCGATGCTCAGCGGACCGGGAAAACCGCGCACTTCGAAAAGGTAATCTTCGGCTTCGTAGAGATCTTCGATGCGCTCGTTGTCATTTTTATTGCGGCCTACTACGAGCATCTTGTTTCCGGCCCAGAACTGGCGTCCGGTGGTTGCCAGCTGAAAGGAATTCACGTCCGCTTCTTCTAAACGCTGCAACAGCGGAAAATAGCGGGCCGCATTCTCCTGCTCGGTGAGCTTGCAGCCCCCTGCGGGAGTGGGAATTTCTGAAAAACCGTAATCCTTGGCCATCTGGAGCTGTTCTTTACGACCGCGCCCGAAAATATTGGGCAGCTTTGAACGATCCACCAGACCGGATTTTTCCACTGCGGTTTCCGGCTGCGACTGGGCGCAGAGCGGACGGAGCAGGATGTCTCCGGTTTCGGAACAATTACGGATGGCGTTGAGGGTCGGCGGACGCTGGGACATGGGCCGCTGTCCGGTGACCTCCCCGGAAATGATGAATTTCGCGCCATACTCTTCCATGAGAGCTTTGGCGTGGCTGATCATCATGATTTTGCAGTCCACACAAGGGTTAACCAGCTTGCCCATGCCGTGGTCGGGCACATCGAGCATCATCCGGACATATTTTTCGCTGATGTCCACGGGGAGAATCTCCACCCCGTAAACTTCCTGCCAATGTTCTATCTTCTCGGGATTACCGAAAAAAGGCGTCACAAAGTGCAGACCGAGGACTTTCAATCCCTGATCCTGAATCACCCTGCAGGCTAATATACTGTCGAGGCCCCCGGAAAACAGGGCCAGAGCGTCATATTGTTTGTTCATGGGGCGGCTGTACCCTGCTTTTATGGAAACCGCAACAAAATCCGTACCCCCGAATCCATTGCAAAATCCACATGCGTTTGATATGGGAAGCACTTGCCCCTTATGTCGAAAATTCGGTGAAAGAGGGCAGAAGGACGAACAATCGCATTCCGCGTCCCTTGTGCATGTGACGATAAACAGGAACAGGAAACATTGAACGTCCAACTTTATATGGAGATAAAATGAGCAAGAAGAACGCAAATCCCGAAGAACTCCGCAAGGCCGCCTTATCCACAGCCCTGACCACCATTGAACGCAAGTTCGGCAAGGGCTCCATCATGCGCCTTGATTCCGATGTGGCACAGCAGATTCCGGTAATTCCCACCGGATCCATCAGCCTTGATATGGCTCTGGGCATCGGCGGTATCCCCAAGGGCAGAATCACTGAGGTATACGGCCCGGAATCTTCAGGTAAAACAACTCTGGCCCTGCACGTTATTGCGGAATGCCAGAAAGCGGGCGGCACCGCGGCATTTGTAGATGCGGAACACGCCCTTGATGTGAAATACGCCAAAAGACTTGGCGTAAACACTGACGAACTGCTCATTTCCCAGCCGGACTACGGTGAGCAGGCCCTTGAGATCACCGACCTGCTGGTCCGCTCCGGTGCGGTTGATATTGTAATTATCGACTCCGTTGCCGCGCTTATTCCGCAGGCGGAACTGGAAGGCAACATGGGTGAGACACAGGTCGGCGGACAGGCCAGACTTATGTCCCATGCCCTGAGAAAACTGACCGGTACCATCCATAAATCGAAGGCCGTCGTACTTTTCATCAACCAGATCCGCATGAAGATCGGCATGACCGGATACGGCAGCCCGGAAACAACTTCCGGTGGTAACGCGCTTAAATTCTATTCCTCTGTCCGTCTGGATATCCGCAGAATCCAGACCCTGAAAGACAAAGATGAGGTTTTCGGTTCCCGCACAAGGATCAAGGTCATTAAAAACAAAGTTGCGCCGCCGTTTCGCGAAGCACTGGTTGATATCCTTTATGGAACAGGCATGTCCCGCGAAGGAGAGCTGCTCGACCTCGGCGTGGATCACGGCGTTGTGGACAAATCCGGTGCATGGTACGCCTTCGGATCCGAACGGCTGGGACAGGGCAAGGAAAACGTACGCGCCTTCCTTGCTGAAACCCCGGAAATCCGCGAACAGATTGAAGACAAACTTCTCATCCACCTCGGCATTAAAGAAGATCCTGATGCGAATGTAGACGAGAAGGTTGACGAACAGAGACCTACAGAGTAAAGCCTGTTGGCCCAGCATAGATTTTGACGGCTCCCGTTTCGGCGGGAGCCTGTAAATAAAACCGAGAGGAAATATCTCTTTTCGGTGTTATAGCTATTACGGAGACAGCCCATGAAGGCCAGTGAAATCAGAGAAAGATTCCTTAAGTATTTCGAAAAGAACGGACACACAATTGTAGACAGCTCCTCCCTCGTTCCCAAGGACGATCCGACCCTGCTTTTTACCAACGCGGGTATGGTTCAGTTCAAGAACACCTTCATCGGTCAGGAAAAAAGGGACTACGTACGAGCGACTACTTCCCAGAAGTGTCTGCGCGTGGGCGGCAAGCACAACGACCTCGAAAATGTAGGCCGTACCGCACGCCACCACACCTTTTTTGAAATGCTCGGAAACTTCTCCTTCGGCGACTACTTTAAAGAAGACGCCATTAAATTTTGCTGGGAATTCCTCACTGAGGAACTGGGGCTGCCCAAAGAAAAACTTTACGTCACCATCTTTACTGATGACGATGAAGCGGATGAACTCTGGCAGAAGGTTGTAAACTTTCCTGCTGAGCGCATCTACCGCCTCGGCGAGAAGGAAAACTTCTGGTCCATGGGTGACACCGGTCCCTGCGGTCCCTGCACCGAGGTCCACATCGATCAGGGCGAAGACATGAGCTGCGGCCCCAATTGCGGCATCGGCAAATGTGACTGCGACCGTTACCTCGAAATCTGGAACCTCGTCTTCATGCAGTTCGACCAGGCTGCAGACGGCACCCGCACTCCCCTGCCCCGTCCCTCCATTGATACCGGAATGGGTCTGGAGCGCATCACTGCGGTTTGTCAGGGCGTGCAGTCCAACTTCGAGACCGATATTTTTCAGCCCATGATTCAGGCTGTGGCCAAGAAAGCCGGAGTTAAATACAAGGAAGACAAGGAAATCGACACTGCTTTGCAGGTTATCGCCGATCATTCCCGCTCCATCGCTTTCCTGATCACCGACCAGATCCTGCCTTCCAACGAAGGCCGCGGCTACGTGCTGCGCCGTCTGATCCGCCGTGCGTTCCGCTTCGGCCGTCTGCTCGGCCTGACCGATCCGTTCCTCCACGAAACAACCGCCATGGTTGTGGAAGAAATGAGCGGCCAGTTCCCAGAACTGCTGGACAACAAAGATTTCATGGCCCGCATGGTCAAGGAAGAGGAAGAGCGTTTCAGCCAGACTCTGGACAAAGGGCTGCTGATCCTTGAAGAAGAAATGGAAGAGCTGAAAAAAGAAGGCAAGAAACTCATCTCCGGTGAGACAGCTTTCAAGCTCTATGACACCTTCGGCTTCCCGCTGGACATCATCAACGATATCGCGGAAAAACGTGATTTCAATGTTGACGAAGCAGGCTTCACCGCAGCCATGAAAGAACAGAAGGATCGCGCCAAAGCGGCCTGGAAAGGTTCCGGCGAAAAGAACTCCGGCGCGATTTTCCGTCAGGTTCTGGAAGCGGGCTTAAGCAACAGCTTCAGCGGCTACACCGAGCTGACCACAGAATCCCGCATCGTGAACCTGCTTTCCGAAGAAGGTGAACACCTTGAGAAAATCACTCAGGGCGAAGGCGGCTGGATCATCACCGCCGCGACCCCCTTCTACGGTGAATCCGGCGGTCAGATGGGAGATACCGGAGCTGTAGGCACCATGACCGGTAACGCGGAAGTACTGGAAACCGTTAAGGCTTCCGCAGGACTTACCGCATCCAAAATTTTCGTAAGCGAAGGCGAACTGATCATCGATCAGGAAGCCAAGCTTGAAGTCGCACCGGAAACAAGGACAGCAACAGAACGTAACCACACAGTTACACACCTGCTCCACGCTGCCCTGAAAAATGTTCTGGGCGACCACGTCAAACAGTCCGGGTCACTGGTGGGACCTGACCGTTTACGTTTTGACTTCACCCACATTGCAGCCATGACTCCCGAAGAAATCGGGCAGGTTGAAAATGAGGTAAACCGTGCTATACTGGGCGACACTCCCGTAGTCGTACAGGAAATGAAAAGTGACGAAGCCGCCGCTAAAGGCGCAACCGCACTCTTCGGCGAAAAGTACGGTGACGTGGTCAGAGTTGTTGAAATTCCGGGCGAATCCATGGAACTTTGCGGTGGTACCCACCTCAAGGCGACCGGTGAAGCCGGAACATTTATAATCCAGTCCGAGTCCGGAGTTGCTGCGGGTATCCGCCGCATCGAAGCCGCAACCGGCTGGAATTCACTCAAATTTCTGCAGGAGCAGCGCGCTGAAGTCGTTACATCTTCCGCTATGCTCAAAGCAGCACCCGGACAGCTGGCCGACAGAATTGCGGCCCTGCAGTCTCAGGTGAAGGAACTTACCAAAGCCAATGACAAGCTTCAGTCAAAACTGGCTTCCGGTGCAGGTGCGGACCTGATGAGTTCCGTAGAAGAGATTGGCGGCGTGAAAGTGCTCGCAGCCAAGCTCGAAGTTACCAATGTCAAAGCTCTGCGCGATCAGGCCGATGCCCTGAAATCCAAAATGGATTCCGGCATCTTCTGCCTTGTCGCAGAGGTTGATGGTGGTAAAGTTTCCCTGATTATCGCCGTGACCAAGGACTTGCACGATAGATTCAAGGCCGGCGCATTAATCAAACCCGTTGCAGCTGAGGTAGGCGGCGGTGGTGGCGGCAGGCCCGATATGGCGCAGGCCGGTGGAACCAACCCCGCTGGAATTGAAAAAGCATTCGCAACCCTCAAGAAACTGGTTGCAGAGTCATAATCTGCAAAAAAGGGATTTTTTAAGCTTGACATCCAACACTCAATGCTTGTATACATCCCCTTCCCAGATTTCATGTAAGGAGCATTTCTAATGAAGACATATATTCCTAAAGACGAAGACATCAGCCGCGAGTGGTTCGTAGTTGATGCTAAAGATATGGTACTCGGACGCCTGGCAACCCAGATCGCCAACAAACTGAGAGGAAAAGATAAAGCTATCTTCACCCCTCACATGGACACCGGCGATTTCGTAGTCGTGCTTAACGCAGACAAAATCAAGGTTACCGGCAACAAACTGGATAACAAACGCTACTACAAGCACACCAACCACCCCGGTGGTCTGAAAGAAAGAACTCTCAAGGTTATGCTTGAGAAGAAGCCTGAAGTAGTTATCGAAACCGCAGTCCGCGGCATGCTCCCCAAGAGCCGCCTCGGCAGACAGATGATCAAAAAGCTGAAAGTATATGCTGGTACCGATCATCCTCACACTGCACAGCAGCCCAAAGCGCTGGAATTCTAATTAAGGGTGGAGCAATAAAATGAGTAAAGATTTCAATTACGCTACTGGCAGAAGAAAGAACGCTGTTGCCCGTACCCGCCTTTATGAGGGAACCGGTGCAATCACCGTTAACGGTAAAAATTACGAAGATTACTTTCCTCGTAAAACCCTGCAGATGATCGTTCAGCAGCCCCTGAAACTGACCAAGACCCTCGGCAAGTTCGACATCAAAGTCAACGCTGACGGCGGTGGAGTTGCAGGTCAGGCTCAGGCTGTAAGACACGGCATCTCCCGCGCACTGATCGAGATCGATCCTGAACTTCGTCCGATCCTCAAACGTGCCGGTCTCCTGACCCGTGATGCTCGTAAGAAAGAGCGTAAAAAATACGGTCAGCCCGGTGCACGCGCCAAATTCCAGTACTCCAAACGTTAAGAAGTACTGCGGATTTATTCGCAAGACCATTCAGGCGGAACTGCTTATGCGGTTCCGCCTTTTTTATTTTGTGTTATTTTTTTAATGATATTGCTTCTCATTGCTGTGAAGTTCTGGATATTAAATAAAAAACAATATATCCCTTAACAAAACAGCAAGCAGGAATAGACCACACATGCCCGGCAAAAAACCGCTTTACGACAAAATATTTTTCGCGCGCCAGCCCATTCTCATGCCTGATCAGTCCCTGTGGGGGTATGAGCTGCTTTTCAGAGGCAGCAGCGAAGCGACCAGTGCTGAAATTTCCGACAGCTACAAAGCGACCCTGCGCGTAGCGGCTGACCTGTGCGCCGCCCCCGGTGAAAAAATGCCGGATAACGTAAAGCTGGTGGTCAATTTTTCCCACAAAGCCGTCATGGATAAAATCCCCTACTCCCTGCCAGCGGGAAAGACGGTTGTTCAGATTCCGGAAACAACACCTCCCACTCCCAACCTGATCAAAGCCCTGCAGGAACTGTCCAAAGACGGTTACTACATTGCCATTGATGATTTTGAAGCAAGGCCCCAGGGTGAATTTCTGATCGCTTATGCCGATGCAATCATTGTGGACATTCTGTCTGCAGATGAAGAAAAACTGAACCGCATCTGCGACCTGTGCAAGGAATACAATACCAAAGTCATCGCCAAGCGGGTTGAGAACAATGCCCAGTATAATCTGGCCCAGAAAATGGGTTTCAATTTTTTTCAGGGGTTTTACTTCAAGAAACCGGAAAACATAAAAGGCCGCAAGCTGCGCTCCGGTGAAATTGTAAAGCTCAAGCTGCTCAAGCTCATCGAAGACCCGTCTCCGGATTTCAAAGCTCTTGCCGATGCTTTACAAAATGATGTTTCTATCAGCTTCAGATTGCTGACCCTGCTTAATTCGCCCACTTTCGGCTTTTCTCAAAAGATAACTTCCATCAAGCAGGCCCTTGTGCTGGCTGGCTGGAAGATGCTCAAAAACTGGTTGCGGGTCATCCTGCTTACCGACCTGACCCCGGAAGAAAAAAGCCGGGAACTTCCTCAACTGGCAACCCAACGGGCAAAATTTCTGCAACTGGTCGCTCTGCGTTCCGGTAAAGGATTGGCACCGGATTCCATGTTCCTGCTGGGACTTTTCTCTCTGCTCGGTGCCATGTTCGACATGTCCATGAAAGAACTGACCAGCTACCTGCCCCTTGAAGAAGAAATCAATGATGCCCTGTGCGGGGAAGACAATATTTACAACAGGTATCTGGAACTGACTTCTTTCTTTGAAGCCGGAGACTGGGACAATCTCGAATTCCTGCTGGGAGAACTCGATCTGGATCCGGTACAGGTTTCCAAAAGCTACTACGAGTCCACCCGCTGGGCGAACAGCTTTTTTCAGATTCCGGGAACCCCCTGATCTCAGCCTGCCATGAGCAGCGTAAACAGGAGCAGACATGCCTAACTCTCGCCTCAGCGATGAACATGTAAAGCTGAACTTCCTGATCACCGGAAAAAATCCGCTGATCCATACCATCGTCCCGGTACTGCACGATCTAGGGCACGAGGTATCCATCACCCGCTCCCCAAGGGAAACCCTGTTCACCTACGCCAGCCAGCAACCGGACCTGCTCATCATAGCCGAACAGGAAGACGCCACCCAGACCTTCGCCAGTATCCGCGAGGTAAACGGAGAAGCCCCGGCTCTTTTCATAATTGATACATCCAATCCGGAGTCATTTGAACCGCTCCTCGACTTCCAGAATGTATCCTTTCTGCCCGCTTCTTCATCTAAAGAAAAGCTGCTCGGCTTTATAGAGAATTTTCGTACCCAGCATATCCGCCAAAAAAAGCATGAAGATGATGCCAAGCTGTACGGCCTGATCCTGCAAAGCCTGCCTTTCCCGGCACTGCTGGTCAGCACCAGAACACAGGGCACCATACTCGCCAACAAGGCGGCCCACGACCAGCTTCCGGCATTTGAATACAATCAGCAGCCGCCTTTCATATCCTCGCTGTCAGATGAAGTGCGCCGCAATCTTTTCAGCGACCTTGAATCCTACCACCTGCATTCCCTGAATTCAGTCAATGCCTACGAAAGATTCTGGGACCTGACTGTGGATCAGGTGGCCCCCTCTGTATTCATGCTGCTGGCTATAGATGTCACCGAGCAACGCCAGCAGATGCAGCTGCGCGAGGAAATGGAACGTATCGCCAGACACGACCTGCGCTCACCCACAGCCAATATTGTGGGCATGTCCCGCATCCTTGAGACCGAAGCCGGGCTTCAGGATGAATTTCAGCAGCTGGCGGAAATTGTCCGTAAAACAAGCGAACGCATGATCCGCCAGATCGACACCTCGCTGACCCTGATCAGACTGGAGACCGGAACGCTTAAAGCGGATGCCCATCCTTTCAACCTGTACAGTGCCATCAGTGCGGCTATCGGAGACCTCAACCAGCTGGTGGAAGACAAAGGACTGGAAATCGTCAGCCAGCTTGACGGGGACCCCATTCAGGAAGAATGCTCGATTGTCTGCTACGGCGAGGTTTCACTGATCATCACCATGTTCTCAAACTTGCTCAAAAACGCAGCCGAAGCAGCCCCGGAAAACAGCACAATTACCATCAGCATCACTGAAGACAGCCGTTTCATCACCACAAAAATCCACAACATGGGTGAAATTCCGGTCAGCATCCGCGAAACATTTTTTGACCGCTACGCCACCTACGGCAAAAAGCACGGCACAGGACTGGGCACCTACAGCGCGAGACTCATTGCCAGCGGCTCAGGCGGAGATATTTCATTCACAACGTCCAAAGAAAAGGGTACTACCCTGATCACAACGATCCCCAAACCTTCAATATAACAACAGAACCGGAATTATTTTAATGGCTGCCAAAAAAAAACCGCGCCCGCTGCTTGTCTTTGCCGACGAGAACGGACAGATATTTGACCACCCTGAACTTGAAATGATGTGCCGCCGGGGCGATGAACTCTTCCAGCCCAAGCCGGAAGAATATATCCCTCTGCCCCCGGACAGTGAATTCTTCCTGCTTCCCGGACGTTTCCCCATCGGTCTGGACCCGGAAACCGGTGAAGTGGTTGAGATGGAAGGCACTGCGGTCACCGCATTCCCCTGCCCCGGCCATACCCTGACCGGGCTTGCCGCGTACGGAAACACCGAAGACGCCCCGGTACTCCCCATGTTCTCCTATGGAGCAGTGGGATACGCCAACGGGAAATTCTGGGTTACCGCCAAAAAGGTGGATGAGGACAAGCGTCAGATCTTCACCAAAATACCCAACAAGAAAATCGATGCCGGGGCCCAGCGCATTATGAAGGAGCTGCCCGACAACAGGCTGGTCCGCCATCTGGCCGGATGCGCGCTGACTTATGGCTGCCCTGCGGCAAAAAACCTTGCCCTCGGTCGCTTTGAATGTCCGCTGCCAACTGCCCGGACCTGCAACGCCCGCTGCATCGGCTGTATTTCCGAACAACCGGAAGATTCCGGCTTCCCCTCCCCGCAGGAACGCATAAAATTTACCCCCACGGCCAAGGAAATCAGCGAGGTCATGCATTACCACGCCAAGCGTGAACGCAAGCCGATCTTCTCCTTCGGGCAGGGCTGCGAAGGCGAACCGCTCACCGAGCACGTTCTGCTCGCCGAAGCCATCCAGAAATATCGCGATGAAGGCGGCATCGGCACCGTAAACATCAACACCAACGGCTCCATCACCGAATCAATGGAACCGCTGGCCGCAGCAGGACTCAACTCCATCAGAGTCAGCCTGAACAGCCTGCGCGAAGATGTATACAACACCTACTATCGCCCCAAAGGCTATAAATTCGATGACGTGGTAGCCACAATTGCCAAGGCCAAGGAACTGGGGCTGCACGTATCCCTGAACTATCTCTATTTTCCGGGAATCAGCGATACGGAATTCGAAGTCAGTGCTCTTGTGGAAATAGCCAAGAAGACCGAATTCGATTTCATCCAGTTGCGCAACCTGAACATCGACCCTGATCTGTACATGGAACTCATGGAGCCTTATGAATTCGGCCCCGGCATGGGTTTCGTCAACTTCCGCAAGCGGATCAAGAACGAATGCCCGTGGGTCAACTTCGGATATTTCAACCCCTATCTTGGGGATGGGAAGAAAAAGAAGGGATAGATGCGCTGCGCGCTTTTTTTGAAAAAAGTTTCTCTGGACTCTTCAAAAACTTTTAATAATTTGAACCGTTCTGGAATAATAAAATGGGGACCTGATCTATTCCGATCAAGTCCCCATTTTTTCTCAAAATTTAAGTTTCTTATCTATCGATACTGATCATAAATTCTCTTGATCGTCCCGTCATTCAACAGCTTCTCAATGGCTTTGTTGAATCGCGGCAGCACATTTTTTTTGCTGGGATGAAAGCGGATCATGATATCAAGGACACTGAACGGTCCGCCCGCTTTCAATTGTGATCCGAGCTTATCTTTTTTGATTCGGTAATTCGCAAAATCCAGATTAATCAGCCCCTGATCCAAACGCCCGGCCAGCAGAAGCTGGATGATTTTGCCTTCATTTTCAAGACGGTGATCAATAATGCGCCCATCTGCAAAGTAAGAATCAAATTCCGGATAACGATACCCTCTGACCACCCCGACGGTTTTACCCCAGAAGTCCTCCGGGCCATGAAACGGGAAATAGCTACTTGAATTAAACAGAACGGTCTCTCGGGAGACAGTGTACGGAATGCTGTAAATTCCCGGCACCTTGGAGTTCCGGCGCCAGGCCGGATTGGTCATGGGCTCAATATCAATCTGCCCGGCTTCAAATTTAAGCAGGGCGCGGTTGAAGGGAACTCGTACATATTCAATGCTGTCTCCGGTCTCTCTGGCAAGGACGGAAAAAATATCTTTAATGGTCCCGGTCCGGGAATCTCCTTCTGCAAAAAAATAAGGCGGAAATGAACCAGTATGCAGCATAACCCGCAAAGTATCAGCAGCACATGGCTGAGCCATGCACAGGAGCATTGCACTGATTGCAGCAAATAAACAAAAAACAAACTGTTTCATATAAAAAACACCCATTCCCGAAATTGAAAATTCCAATAGCCTTTATATTATGACATAAGCAATTATCCATTGCTAGCCCGCATGCCACATCAGCACTATGATCCTTAATATCAAAATCTGACTATCGAAAATTTTAAATCCACATAAAGGCAACTTCCCACCCGCCCTGCTGACGTGTATAAGTAAATTATGAACAGTCGATCCCTTATCGTCAGCACATGCATATTTCTGCTGCTGATCTTCACCTTTCCGCAAATCGCAACCGCAAAAGACAGCTTCGGCTTGAACTGGCTGTTTTCAGTAGACCTGCCACAGGCCGGAATTGCGGGAAAAGTAAAGGGTTACATTAAACATCTTCAGGGCACTAAGTTTAAATTCAACGGCAGCTATCTGAATGAAAAAGGGCCGCTTAAATCCGGCCCTGTGACGGTAAGGACAATTTTTGAACCGGGCGACGGTGTTCTTAAATTTAGCAAGCTGAGCCTCAAGATAAACAGACTGGGGATCGATATCCCCCAGCTGGGATTAAGCTCTCCTAATGTAAGCGTCACCGGAAACGGAACCATTGATCCGGTATCAGGGGCGATAAATTTTGCGGAGCTGCACATACAGGCCGGCAATCTGCCCGAACTCCATACCCGGCTGACCTGTTCTCCGGAGCAGCACGGCAACGGCCTACTAAAAATTTCCAACCCGCTACCCCTGCTCGAAAAAATAGTGGAACTTAATTTCCCGGACTTTGAACACTGGGACAAGGATGGAAAATTTACGCTGGATGTCGGAATGCGCAATATCCTGACATCCCCCGAAGCAGACCTGAAACTTAATTTTGCAAACCTCTCCGCAGCATCCCCGGACAGCTCGGCATTGCTGGACAGTATGACCGGAAGTATCACAGCGCGCACTCCGCTTAATGATCCCCGACTGGATCTCAATATTAATATCAAATCCGGGGAAGCCCTTTACGATACCTTTTACGTTAATTTCAACGACCACCCGCTGGCTGCTGAACTTAAATCCCCCCTTCCGGACAACCGGGGAAACCTTGCGCTTGCTGCAGATATAAAATGGCAGAACATGGGAGATATGAAGGGGGCCGCAAAGCTGAAAAATATTTTCAACGATTTCTCATTTTCCGGTCAGGCGAAATTCAGGACGGCAGAACTGGCCGTGCCTTTCAAAACCTTTGCCATTGATCCGTTTTCCCTTGAAGGGCTGGACGGCAGCGGTAAATTCGGCATGAACTGCGCATTCAGCGGCAACCGGACAAAAACCCACCTGCGCGGGGAGATGAGCTTTGACAACTGCACGGTCAGCGAGGGAGAGGCAGTATTTAGCGGAATCGAAGCAGATCTGCCCTTTGTACTATCCCTGAATGACAAATTCCTGCCTCAAGCGGACAAAAGCCTGCCCTATTCATCATCCGGCATGGTCAGCTGTAAAAAGATCACCGCCGGGACATTGCTGGTCGAAGATTTCGCTTTTCCTATCAGCGTATCGTCCAATTCAATTGAATTCGGGACTGTACCAAAAATCCAATTGGAAGGCGGAACCCTTCAGTTCAGCGACCTGAAAATGCGCCATCCTTTTGAAGACGACTTTGTGCTCCATGGAGAAATCATAGCCGATAGCATAAACCTGCTGAACCTTTCCCCGAAATCCCTGCCCATTGACGGACAGCTCAGCGGCGATCTGAAATTCTGGCTGCTCAAGGACCACCTCTCCACCACGGGCAAACTCTTCGGCAATGTTTACGGCGGGGAGATGGTCATCGATGAAATTTTTGCGGAAAACCCCTTTGAAGAGTCCCTGCAGTACGGGGCGGATTTCAGGCTCAAACATCTCGACCTTGAACCGATCAGTCAGGCACTGGACATCGGGCGCATTACCGGGCGCATGGATCTCGACCTGACCGGACTGGTGGTTGCCTACGACCAGCCGGCAGCATTTCACCTGCTGGCCAAAACCACACCCGGCTCCGGTAAATCCGGGGACATCAGCCTCAAAGCGGTAAACACCCTCTCGGTAATCGGGACCGGTTCCGGGCTGACCGGGGCCGGAGTGGGGATGTTTTCCCAGTTTTTCAAAGAATTCGGCTATGCCGGGCTGGGCCTTGAATGCACCCTTGATGACGACATCTTCAAGATCAGAGGCTTGATCAGGGAGGATGGAATCGAGTACATTATCAAAAGGCCGCCCTTGTTCGGCATCAACGTTGTAAACAGCAACCCCGAGAACCTGATCAGCTTTTCAGACATGCTCAAGAGGCTGAAACGGGTCATCGGTAATTAAAAAATCAGGAGTTCAACATGCTCAAAAAAACCGCGCAGGTTTTAACACTTTTCAGCCTTCTTTCCTTTGTCGCCTGTGTGACAGTGAACATCTATTTCCCGGCCGCCAAAGTGGAACGGGCCGCCGAGGACATCGTAGAAGATGTATACGGAACCGATGCCGAGCAGCAGGATAACAAGGACGACCAGTCCGCCCTTGAAACCTTCCTTGCCCTGATCGCCCCGCAGGCTGCCCATGCACAGGTCAGCAAAGCGGAAATTGATAAAAAATCCAATTCCGCCATCCGCGGCCTGAAAAAAGCAATCGGAGCCGACCACAAAAAACTGGTCCCCTATTACCGGGCAGGCAACATCGGCATCACCAAAGACGGCTACCTGCAAATCATCAGCAAAGACGGGCTGAACATCAAAGACACCGCAGCCCTGCGCCGTCTGGTAGCACAGGATAACGACATCCGTGACCAGCTCTATACCGAAGTAGCCGCTTCCATGAACATCCCCGGCAGCGAAATCGAAAAAGTGAAAGCCATCTTCGCCGAAGAATGGCAGGAACGCGCGCCTTCCGGCTGGTTTATCCAGAGCAAGAGCGGAAAATGGGTTAAAAAATAATCAAAAAAGCCCGCGAACATCAGTTCGCGGGCTTTTTACATTCAATAAAAACAAAACCTAAAAATTAACTTTAACCTGCTCGGAATCTCCGTCACGGGCGGTAATTTCACCGATCTTCCATGAGTTGAGTTTCATGCCGGAAAGTCTGCTGAGCACATCTTCTTCACGATCTTTGGATACAACGAGGATGTAGCCGATACCGGTGTTGAAAATCTGCAGCATTTCAGGCCAGCTCAGGTCGCCCTGCTCTTTAAGCCAGTTGAACACAGGCAGAACTTCCCATGAATTAAAGTTGATTTCAGCGGTAACCTGCTTGGGCAGGATGCGGGGCAGGTTGTCGTAGAAACCACCTCCGGTCACGTGAACCATGCCCTTGATTTCAATATCGCGGGAAAGATTGTGAACCGCATCAACGTAGATTCTGGTGGGAGTCAGCAATGCTTCGCCGATTTTCTGGTCGGTGCCGGGCAGCAGGTCGTCTGCTTTCAGGCCGGACTCATCAAACAGCTTACGCACAAGGGAGTATCCGTTGGAATGGATACCGGAAGACTCGATACCAATGATGGAATCCCCTATGGTGATGGAGGAACCGTCAACAATCTTGGCGTTATCCACCATGCCTACACAAAAACCGGAAAGGTCGTACTCGCCGTCAGCGTAGAAGCCGGGCATTTCCGCGGTCTCACCGCCGAGCAGCGCACAGCCGGACTGCTTGCAACCTTCCACAACACCCGCGAGCACTTCTTCAGCCACACCGGATTCAAGTTTGCCGGTTGCGAAGTAGTCGAGGAAGAACAAGGGTTTTGCGCCCTGCACGAGAATATCGTTTACGCTCATGGCCACAAGGTCGATACCGATGGTATCGTGCTTGTTCACGGCAAAAGCGAGTTTAAGCTTGGTTCCCACACCGTCGGCACCTGCCACCAGCACGGGCTCATCCATCTGGTTCAGGTCAAGCTTGAACAGCCCGCCGAAACCGCCGATATCGGTGACCACACCTTTGGTGAAGGTGGAACCCACCATACCTTTAATGCGACCGATAAAATCATTAGCCGCGTCGATATCTACACCGGCGGCTTTATATGCATCAGAACGACTTGCCATAATTAATTTCTCCTAACAGTCTCTAAGAACGGACTGTATATGCTGAATCCCGCATAAGTTCAAGGAACAACATCACCCATTTTTTATGATTGGGAAAAGAAAAGGTCCATTGTTTGCACCGGACCGAATAAGAGTTTATACTATGCCACGGAGAAATACCATGTACAAGAAAACTTTACTCACGACTTTTATTATTCTGGGAGTCTTCCTGTGCTCCAATGCCATAGCGGGGACAAAGTTCATCAACAAGGACACCGCCAAGGACCGCAAGCCCATCCGCATGGGTACCGGCGGGGACGGCAATGAAAGCCAGATCACTATCCAGTCGGATAATGATTCCAACACCATACGGGTAAAACCCAAGCAGAAAGACGAAGAAGAGGAAAACCAGCAAATAGGCCCCATCTTCGTGGTTCCTGAGATTAAACCCTGATCCACACAACAAGGAAAACCATGCTTCATCCGGCCAGACTCTGGAAACCGCTCAAGGACGGCAAGGTGCAATGCCGCCTGTGCAGCCACTTCTGCATAATTGACGAAAACGCACATGGAAACTGCGGAGTGCGGCAAAATGTTGACGGAAAACTTTTGACCCGCACCTACGAACTTGTGGCCGCCCTCAACGTGGACCCGGTGGAAAAAAAGCCGCTCTACCACTTTCTGCCCGGCACCAGCACCTTTTCGCTGGGCACGCAGGGCTGTAATTTCGGCTGCACTTTCTGCCAGAACGCCTCCCTTTCCCAGCACCCCAAAACAGGGCGGGAAATAACCGGTCAGAAGGTAACCCCGGAAATTCTGGTGGAAGCGGCCGTTGCCCATAAATGCAATTCCATTTCCTACACCTATTCCGAGCCGACCGTATTTTTCGAACTGATGCAGGATACCGCCCGTCTGGCCCACGCCAAAGGGCTGAAAAACATCATGGTTTCCAACGGCTTCCAAAGCCCGGAATGTATCGAAGAACTGACCGGGCTGATCGATGCCGCCAACATCGACCTCAAAGCATTCAACGAGACTTTCTACACCGACATCTGCGGCGGACGTCTGAATCCGGTCCTCGACAACCTGCGGCAGATGAAGAAAAACGGCTGGTGGGTAGAGGTAACCACCCTGCTCATCCCCGGCAAGAACGATTCCCCGGACGAGCTGAAACAGCTGGCAGCATTCATCGCAAGTGAGCTGGGTCCGGAAGTTCCATGGCACATTTCCCGCTTCCACCCGGACTACAAAATGCAGGATTGTCCGGTCACCTCCATGGAAGCCCTGCAACTGGCCCGAAAAGCCGGGACCGCAGCCGGCCTTGAGTACGTCTACATCGGCAATGTACCGGGCAACGACAATTCATCCACCTTCTGCCCGGACTGCCACAAGGAACTGCTCCAGCGTTTCGGCTTTGAAATGACCAACGCGGGCCTTCACGACGGCATGTGTAAATATTGCGGCTGCAAAATTAACGGGGTATTTTAAATATTTTAAATAGCAAGGCAAAGCTGACGGAAAAGAAATTATCTCAAAAAGATAATTAGTTCTTGCCATCCAAATGCAATTCAAGTATTTCCCCTTTCTGCACGAAACAAGTCGGAGCATGGCGCAGCCTGGTAGCGCGCTTGCTTTGGGAGCAAGATGCCGGGGGTTCAAATCCTCCTGCTCCGACCAGTAAATTCAAAGGCTTACAGCATTAATTGTTGTAAGCCTTTTTTCGTGGGGAACCGTCCGGGGGACCTTTTTAATTTTTGGGGTAGTTGGGGTGGCGGTGCTGGTGCGGGTTATTTTTGGGATCGGGAGCCGGGATTAGCTACTTGTCCTGATCATGACACATCTGATAGAAATAATTTTATGCAAGAATATATACGTAAATACTGCAACACTATCCGTAATAGATCTCAAGAAAACAAAACAGCCTTCATAGCCCTTACCAAGCTACCTTCAATACCCGTAAGTCCATGCATTAGTCTATTACGACAAGAACTAGATTCTATGGTTAGGACTATTTATCTGTGCAATCTTGATAACAATCAACAAATCCAAGAATTACTCTCTCAAATGTTTCGAGGGGAACAATGGCATCTGATCTCTGCCAAGGGCAAAAAACAAATGATTAGAGATAGAGAAATGGTTGATATTGCAACCAACCTTCATGGATGGACAGAATACGTATATAAATTTGGTTGCTCATTCATACATCTATCTAACTTTCATCAATATAATTCCTCTGATCCCTTAATTAATCTTTGCCAAACGGACATAGATAACATTGAGAATTATATCCAACAATACCATGGACCATGTCACAGTGGTAAACTTAATTTTGATTCCATAATTCAAATTCTCCCTCAAATTTTTGATAAAATAAATGCAAATTTACAATACGACATTGAAGATTTTGAAAAGAAATATCCTGTAAAATAAGACTCTTCAATTGCGATAAGATCCAATCATAATAATCCAAGCACAGTCTACCCTTGCGCCTCTTCCCTGCGCTATCCATACCCCTTGCCATTAATACCAACAAATATTATTTATAAATATAAGCAAGGAGACCAGCATGCAAAAAAATACCAGCGTAACCTTAGGCGAACACTTTGATACCTTTATTAGCGATCAGGTAAAATCCGGTCGTTTCAATTCCGCAAGCGAAACAATCCGCGCAGGACTTAGGCTCCTTGAAGAAAGAGAGGCCAAACTAAAGGCTCTACAATTCGCTCTGCGCGAAGGCGAGGAAAGCGGTCTTTCCGACTACTCCCTCGAAAACATTATGGAAGACTTGGATAGCTAGATGAATTTCAAGCTAACCAATAAAGCTTATGCTGACTTGAAAAACATTGCGCGATACACTCAAAAGACATGGGGGACCGCACAGCGCAATGACTATCTGACCCAAATGGATTCGACCTTCCATATGCTTGCAGAAAATTATAGACTTGGTGTGAGCTGTGATCACATCCGAAATGGATACCGTAAATATCCGGTAGGAAAACATCTCATTTTTTATCACATAGCTAAAAGCACAGTCATAATCAGCAGGATTTTGCATCAAAGCATGGATGTGGAACGAAAACTTTAGCAGAAATAAACGGGGAACCATTCACCCCCAAAAATCCCTAAAAATCCCGGAAATATGTCCCCAACGCAAAATTTTATTCAATGAATTCAGTGGTTGTCACATCCAAGAACGGCTTTGGGAGCAAGATGCCGGGGGTTCAAATCCTCCTGCTCCGACCAGTAAATTCAAAGGCTTCTATCCTGCCAAATTCGTTTGGGACAATATTGTGTCAACTTGAGCACATATTGCGCTGACTATACTTAAAATCCTTCTTCAACTTATCATTAGCAAGTGAAATTTTTTACCGCTTGGATAGGGAGTGAAAGATGGATATGACAATTGCTGATTTAATCAGGTTTAATGAATTTCTGGATTCAAAAATAGATCTGAATAATTTAGATGAGGAATTTATTACTTTAAGACAAGTCGAGCTGGAGTCCATATCCAAAAATTCCGATGTTAAGTATCTTCCTTTTATTGCCTTAAGCTATGCAAAATTAATGGAACTGACCGTTTTATTGGCTGGAAAGTATGCCGACAATTACCAAATGGTGGATTTTGGGGATCTTGTGGCAAACCCCAGACACATGGACGTCTGCATCTTAAATACTGAATTGATAACAGAAAACTATGGCATCACAGGCAGTATTCCGCTCTGGTTCAAGAAACAGGTACATGAATGTATCGGCAGCCGATACTCCGAAGATCTGGGAAAAATGGCTGTTGCCCCATCGTTGCTGTTTCATTTTGTTGAAAGAGGCCTGCTGCTGCGAATAGTAAAAAAAGAAAGGCACAAAAGATTAAGTGATCAGTTCCGGGGCTTCATTACGGACGATGCCCAGTCAGATTTAAAATATGGTGAGAAAGTTGAACCCATCGCACACAACCGGGTAAAAGAGCTTGGCTGCGGACGCGGCAAGCTACACTGCCCCGATGTTGCATCATGGCTTGCCGGCAACACAGTATTGAACATAGTTAAGGACAGCTTAAAAAGCGACCTTATGAATGTGCTGCGAGAAATTATGTCAGAGAATTACCTGAAATTAATTAATCAAAAATTTGAAAAGGCACATAATTCTCTGGCCTATATAAATATGGGCAGGAAAAATTTTGTTAATTATCCATATGATGAGGAAGTGCCCATAGCAGAGTGGGCTGATATCAATCACACCTTGTGCCATTTCACGCTGGATGGCTATGCTCTGATTCAGTCGGAATTAGATAAAAGCTTTTCCAGTCCCTGCTACAAAAGCCCTTTTCTGAACAGCTTGTTGTACAGCATCCCCAAAACACAGGACACAAACGATCAGAAGCACCACCTAGGGTTTCAGCATCATCTGACATGCCCCGGCAATCATCGGGAACTAAACGTTTGAATTAATCTGAACGCCACCAATTCATTAGAGCCCCTTAGTTTACAGACCGGCTATGAGAAGGGAGGTATTTTACTATCAGGTCAGCCATTCTTTTTGTATATTCTTCCTTTGATTCAGGACTGACATGATTTTGCGTGTCACCAACTTTATCCAGGGGTATGGGAAGAGGAGTTTCTTTTTCAACAACAACCCCCACATTTCTTATAATTTCATTAATGGATTTTTTATAATCGCCTGATTTAGCTAAAGTGGGTTCATATATGGGGCCATGAAAATATACTACAGGGATATTATTTTCTTTACAAAGAGCGGCTATCTTTTTCAAATAATGTGTTTTTTCAGTATCAATTCTACTTACTTCATAGCCTTTTAATATTTTTTTCAAACTTAATTTTTCACGAACATCCTCAGCCTGAGGATAGTAGTCTGTATCTTTTGTAATTGTAACGGTTTCTACATCAGAAACTAATGCACTAAACAACTTCGAAAACACACCAACATCCATATATACGCCGCGCATATGAATCAAATTTGCAACGGTTGGTTGTTCCATAGTCAATGCATATGCCCCATGACTGACAGGACGAGTCATCATCTCCAAAGCCTGACAGAGAACAACCAGCTCCGGCTTACCTTTTTTCAACGCCCTGCGCAGCATATTCAACGACCCCGCGTAGCCAAATGATCCATTAAGTGCAAGCGAATAGACATTACGGTTGATAAGATCACTCAACATAGGGGCATATACAGCATTACCCAATGAACTGTCTCCAAGCAACAGCACGTCAGGATCTTTTATATTCTTAATTTTATCAAGCTGATAGCGATAAAGTATACTATACCCGCTAGGCACGATATTTAGCTTGTTCATCAAAATTGTTGTAGCCACCGTAAGCAAAAAAGCCACGAATACAGTAATTAAAAATGCCCAAATATATTTTGAGTATGACTTGGAAATATTAAACATTGCGAGCACCTTGTTTTTTCACTTTCGACAGTATTTTAGAATTGAAAATATAAAAAAGTCTCTGAAGTACTTGTTGCAATTCTACTTACAGCAATAAAAAAGACCGCTCCGGCAAAAACAGCCCATGAAACAGCCGGGCTGTTTTTTTTCCAAACAAAACGTTGCATTATAGAAGTTACATTTTTATCAGTATAACTATTATCTGAAGGGTTGATACTCAGAAACAGCTGTTGCACATTCGGCAGAAACCACGCGACCAACAAGCCCGCAACAATATATAACTCAGACCCAGTGCCGCTGACTCCTTCCAAAGTTTTAACACAATTTCCCAGCATCGCGTTCAGCATAACCCATGCGGAATCAAGAGTGTCGGCCCTAAATACAACCCACCCCACAACTACACATAAAAAGGTAAAAAAACAGGCACTAACATGCCTTAATGATTTGGGGATAAATTGCGCATCCTTTTTCCACCGCATCCACATGGTATTTATTACCATATACACGCCATGCAATACCCCCCACACGACAAAGGTCCAGCCCGCACCATGCCATATCCCACAGAGCAACATTACAATAAACAGATTGATGCATTTACGAAAAAAACCGTTTCTATTACCACCTAATGGAATGTATAAATAGTTACGGAGAAAAACCCCCAGCGAAACATGCCAGCGCCGCCAGAAGTCCGCGATATTGACGGCTTTGTATGGAGAATAGAAATTAAGAGGTATTCTTATGCCCAAACAAAGAGCCAGCCCTATAGCCATGTCAGAATATCCGGAAAAATCATAATAAAGCTGCAACGAGTAACACAAAGCACCTCGCCAAGACTGACCGGCATCAGGCATGAACCCAAGCGCCACACCATTAAAAATAGGATCGGCATAAGCCCCCAGCGGATCAGCCAGTAGCACCTTTTTACCCAATCCAACGCAGAAGATGGTAATACCGCCCACCAGCTCTTCCAACTTGAAACGAATCTTTTTTTGCAGCTGCGGCATCATTAAATGATGAAAAAGAATTGGACCAGCCACTAAATGGGGAAAAAAGGTAATGGTGGTTGCATAATCCAGAAAGTTGAATTCTTTTATATCATTGCGGTATATATCAACTAGAAATGCTATTTGCGTAAAAGTAAAAAAAGAAATCCCCAGCGGAAGAATAATATGCTGAAGGTTAAAGTTCGCACCCGTTAATAAATTAAAATTTGAAATAAAAAAATCTGTATATTTATAATAACCAAGCAGCGACAGATTAAATAAAAGAGCTGCAACAAGTAAGGGCTTTGCTTTATTCTCTTCATTACACATAACTTTTCCGAAAATAAAGTTCACAACAACCGACATAAAGATCAACCATAAATAATGGTAATCCCAGCATGCGTAAAATATTGTCGAAGCCGCAAAAAGGATGACATAAGGCAGTCTGTAGTAGGAAGATCCTGCGGTTAAACGGGCTGTAATAAAGAAGGACAGCAGAACAGACGGAAAGAAAATAAACAAAAATTCAAAAGAATTAAACAGCATTTCAACAACACATTAAGTTATATGTTTATAAAATATATAAATATATATTCACTCCATATAAAAGTCAACAGGCAAGAAATAGATCCATAAAATGACTCACATTCTGATGAACCAAACAGACTCAAGAACCCGTAAATCGCTTAATAAATCTCCTGTCGATATAATCCTTGATCCGGAAAGCGAGCGGACCGCCGAAGCTCAATCCGTTTTTGTGCAAAATACCTTTCCCGCCCCCGGTATTAAATATGAGAAGATAGGAACCGCCCGGATCAAACGGGTTCAGAGGACGGCCCCCCAGCTGCGCCCGCACGTTATGTACCAGCACGGGATTCTGACGTACGGCATAGACACCCACTTTATCCAGTGGGCTCGGTTCAAAGCATATACAATCGCCTCCAGCGAAGATTTCCGGATGGGAAATGGATTGCAGGTAGCGGTTGACCATGAGTCCGCCATCCTTCCCTGTGGGCAGCTCAGAAGCGGTGAAAACACTTGAAGGCTTCACACCTAAAGCCAGAAAAATGATGTCCTGTTCGTAGTGTTGTCCGTTTTGCAATATGACGGAGCCGGTTGCCACACGCTCCACGTAACTGCCTTGGACAATATCTATTCCGCGTTTGTTCAAGCTTTTGAGCGCAAGTCTGCGCACTCTGTCCGGCTGGTTGCGAAGAAATGCGCTGCCCGTAAAAATCCGGACCTTCGCACCGAAATATCCCTGCTCTTCGGCCGCTGCCAGAGCGTTACCGGCCACTTCAAGTGCTGCGGGACCGCCCCCGCATATGCCGATGCGTACCGGACGTTCCAAACCGATTTCCTGAATCCGCATGCGGGCCTGCAAAAGATTCTGTATGGGTTTTACGGTATAGACATCGGTACTGTCCCCGCCTGCGAAGCCGCTGGGTACATAGCTGCCAAGATTACAGGAAAGCACGTCGTAGGGTACTTCCGGGCCCGCTTCAAGGAAGACCAGACGCTTGTGTGGATCTATGCGCGCAACCCTGCCGAATATGAAATTACCGCCCCGGCTTTCCACCATGGATTTCACCGGAAAACTGATTTCGTCGGGACCATAAGCACCACCGAGCATACCGGGCCCCATTCCCGAGTAATAATGACGCTCATCCGGGCCGATAACCGTGACGCGGTGCCCGTCCGCAATGATCTCAGGGATGGCTTCCATCAGCAACATGTGCGCGTGCCCGGCACCGGCAAGGATAAGTTCACCCATAATAACTCCTTGCGGTAATAGGTTTAATTACAACGAAAGGACACCCAGCTTTCTACATGGTAAACATACAGCTCCCTGGAGTCCAGGAGTCCATCAGTTTGCCCTGATGTTAAGCAATTCCACTGCCCCCCTAAATGAGACTGGACAAGTTCAACACATTAAACGATACTTTTATAGTGGAAAAAGCCCGAATGAGGTGGTGCTGAGCTATGTGCAGCTATCTATCTGAGCAGTATGCAGAAAAGGGGTCACATGATTTTAGACGAGAGAAAGGTACTTCTGGTCGATGATGAAGTCAGCATTTTGAATACGTTCAAGGCTGGCCTGCTCCGCCAATTTAATTTTGAGACAGCCCTCGGTCCGGAAGAAGGTCTGCATAAAGTAGAGCTGGAAGGACCGTATGCAGTAATTATTTCCGACCTGAAAATGCCGTTAATGGATGGTTTTTCCTTTCTGGAAGCAGCTGGCAGACTTTCCCCGGAATCGGTCTTAATGATCCTGACCGGTAATGCGGACATGGATGCCGCAATCAAGGCCCTGAATGACGGGGCGGTATTCCGCTTCCTGACCAAGCCATGCACTCCGAGCCAATTAATTCAGGCTGTTGAGGCCGGACTGAAACAGCACGCCCTGCAAAAAGCGCAATCAACCATTGAAGAGCTGAAACAATATGCGGACACAGTACTCCACCTGATTCCTACCGGGGTTGTGATCATTGATGCGGAGACACATACCATAATGGACATAAACAAAGCGGCAGCCCAAATGATCGGCGAACATTGGGAAGATATCCCCGGTCAAAAATGTTTTGACCTGGTCTGCCATGCAAAAGAAGGGCAATGTCCCATTGCAGAAACAGAAACCCCGGATTTAAATGAAGTACGCACCCTTCCCAGCGGCCTTGTAGTGCAAAAAAGCATTGCAACCATGACCCGTGCCGGAAGAAAATATTATCTGGAGACTTTTGTAGATATTTCCGAACTAATAAAAGCCAAAACCCAGCTCGCCCGGGCACTGAATGATGCAAACAAAGATGACCATGCAAAGCTTATGTTCATCAGCAGGATGAGTCATGAACTTCGCACACCGCTCAATTCCATTATCGGCTTTTCCGACCTGCTCCTAAAACCCGACTCTTCCTCTCTTTCTCCAACTCAGATGGGGCAGATAAAACACATCAAGAAATCCGGAATACACCTTCTGGACATGGTTAACGACATTCTGGACTTTTCCATAATGGACTCCGAATCCATGAATTTCGTCATGCGCCCTGTCAGCGTTAAGGAAACGGTCGAGACCTGCATTTCCATTATCAGTTCTCTAGCGAGAACAAAGGTTGTAGAAGTTCTGGATAAAACCCCGGAAGACCTGCCCCCTGTATTTGTAGACGCAATCAGGTTCAAACAGATTGTGCTGAACCTTCTTTCCAATGCGGTAAAATACAACCGGGAAAAAGGCAGCGTAACCATAACTGCACGGGCTCACAACGGTCAGGTTATCATCAGGGTAAAAGACACCGGCATAGGTATCCCCACAAAGAAGAAAGCAGAGCTTTTCAAGCCCTTTTCAAGGCTGTCCGCCGACAGCAGGGAAATCGAAGGGGCCGGAATCGGTCTCTCGCTGGTTAAGCAGATGGTGGAGGCAATGGACGGATTGATATCCTTTGTCAGCACTGAAGGACATGGATCGACTTTCTTCGTCTATCTGCCGATTGATAAGAACGGATTGGAAAACAACGGTCATGCAGAATCAATTTTAAATAAAACTGAAGTCGTGCAGAAAGAAATTCCGAAAGAAAATATTTCCCCGGACTCTTCCGGCGGCAAACAAAATGTTTCTTCCGCAACGGTGAACGAACTTCAAAGTGCGCTGGCCGATATCATAGAATCCCTGAATAAGGCCGATCCGCTGAAATGCAGGGAGAAAAGTCTTTCCATCAAAAAATTGAACTGGCCGCAAGCATTGATCCCGGAAATGAATTTACTGATCACGGCCATAGGCGGATACGATTACAGGAAGGCCGCGGAGATTGCCCGTGCCATGGAAGCATCCTTAATTGAAATGCAAACAGAGGATTTATGATGAAAGACACAGCCACTGCCCGGCCCGGCCCGGAAAAATTCACCGTCCTTATTGTAGATGATAACCCGGACAACATAGACCTGCTGGTGGATGTCCTGAAAGAGGATTATGAACTGCTTGTTGCCATCAACGGGGAACAGGCTCTGGAAATCGCCTTTGAACGCAGGCCGGACATAATCCTCCTCGATATCATGATGCCGGGCATGGATGGATATGAGACCTGCCGGGAACTGAAGCAGGACATAAGGACGGATTCGATACCGGTCATATTCATCACAGCCAAAGCCAAGTTCGAAGACGAGAGCAAAGGCTTGAAGATCGGAGCAGTCGATTATATCTCAAAACCGATCAACGGTGACATCGTCAGCCGCAGGATAAAAATCCATCTGGCCCTGCATAATCAGAATAAAATCCTGGAAGAGATGGTTCGCGTCAGGACTCAGGAACTTCTGGACGCTAAAGACAAAGCCGAGGCTGCAAGCCGGGCCAAAACAGCATTTCTGGCCAATATGAGTCATGAATTGCGCACTCCGCTCAACCATATCATCGGCTTGATCGAGGTTATAGAAGAAGAAGCAAAAGGGAAAACAAGAGAACTGTGCCGTATCATCCGTGAATCCGGGCATTCGCTGAATAATGTGTACAACAATGTTCTTGAATTGGCCCGACTGGAAACCAAAGGCGTTGACTTAACCAAAACCGGCATTGCTTCAGAGGAATATTTAGTACTCCTGAAAAAGCAATTGGAAAAGCAGACCGCAGAAGAAAAGCGAGAACTACAATTTCTGGTTAAGAATGACGTTCCGGACAATATTACCGTGGATATTGAATCACTGAACAGAGTTTTTTCCACACTGGCCCGCAACGCCATGCGCTACTCAAAAACCGGACCCATAATTTTTGAAGTCGGTCTGGATACTTCCTTCTCAAAAAAAACATGCCTCCTGTTCAAAGTGTCGGATCAGGGAACAGGTATCTCCGCAGACAAAACGGAAACAATCTTTGATGATTTTGAAATCGGAGAGGATTACCTGACCAAAAAAACAAGCAAAACCGGCATAGGTCTGGCAATAACCAGACGCTTTGTCGAAGCTATGAACGGTCAGATATGGGCTGAAAGCAAATTGGGAAAAGGAACCACTATCAATGTGAGGATTCCCGCCTAGGTCCTCTTATCCCCTCTTCATAAAATAACATTCCCCGCAAGAAACCCTTTGCCGACCCAGACAACACCTTGCAGATCAATATCCTTGCGTTGCAGCCAGATATCGTAGACCCATTGTTCACCGTCACGCAGGGCGTCATCCATTAAAAAGAAAGCATTGTCAGCCAGAACCTTACGTTGAATAAGATCCGGCAAAGTAAGCACGCGGCTGCCAGGCAGGCCGAGAGGTCCGTCGATAAGCACGAAATCAGCCCTGTTGTCACCCATTATGCGGGGCAGCCCGGAAAGATCATAACATTTGAAAGTATGCCCGCTCGGTCCGGGAACATCATGGGTGGGAAAGCTGACCACCTCAACACCGTCTTCAAGATTATGCTCTGAAAGCCTTGTGCGGGTCTCGGCAGCATATTCATCTGACTGCTCAACACTGAAAATCCGTATTTCCTGCCCGGCTTCCCGCAAAGGTCTGCAGAATGTCTGCAAAGCAAGCGTGCTGACTCCGCTGCCCAGCTCAAGAATACACTTGGGATGGCGGGCAATAATTTGCTTTTCCAGATAATTCAAAGATTGAGCGCATAAAGCATATTCGCCAAGCTCAACCCCGCGCAGCATCTCGCCCAAGTCCCTGTTCTGCAGGTAGGAGCTGTCCTTGTCTCTGTCTTTCATCAGCGCAGTAAGCGGATCAATTATTGGAGCGATTTCCCCTATTTCGTTACGGATAGCTGCAAGCTCCGCACGCCCCATGGGGGTCTCCCCCTGAGTGCGACGTATCTCAGCCAGTTTCGACTGCACAAGGCGGACTATATTGTCTGGTAGATCTTCAGGTAAATTCATTCCGTCAACTTATCAGTTTTGTCTATGAATGTGTAGACCGCAGACGACATACTGATTTCATGAAAAGACTCAAAAGAGCAACTTTGTCCAATTCCTTTTCCTTAATCCCCTGGATACTCCTGACCAGAATGGAGGCCGGTCTACGACACGACCGAAGTTCTCCGTAATCAATTATCTCAAAAAAGGTTAACATCATGTTAGGAATTTTCTTCTATTGCGTAGGTATAATGTATACCCCCGGCCCGGTGAATATACTCAGTTTGAACAGAGGTCTGCAAAGCCGTTTTTCCGCGCACATCCCCTTCTGCATGGGGGTGGGAACCGCTCTTTTCTTCTGGTTTGCCTTGATCGGCTACACAGGCAGCGCGGTGATAAATGATGGAGTAATGCCGGTAATTTCAGCTTTGGGCTGCGGATTCATTCTCTATCTCGCATACAAAATCATGTTTTCAGATGTCGGAAATCTGCTCGATGAAAAAAAAGGAAGCCCACTCAAATTTCGCGACGGACTGCTCATGCAGTTGTTGAACCCCAAATCATTTCTGGCGGTGCTTCCGGTGACAGCGGTTCAATTCCCAGCCGCAGGAATCGAGGGAATCCAGATCACGACATGGTCCATCGGGCTGGGAATGCTGGGACTGGGTGCGCCGCTGGCTTATGCTTTTGCCGGGACGAAGGTATCCAGATATATTGAAAACCCCCGCTATTTGAAGTGGTTCAACTACCTGATGGGCGGTGCACTTATCTTTGCCGCTCTGGATATGGCATGCAGCCATGTGTATCCAGCTCTGCTTTAAGCGTGGGCCTACTTCACAGGGAAAATAGGCGAAAGCTTTAAGGCTCTGGCATTTTCTTCCCATGGCAGCGGGCTGATGCAGTTGGGAAGCACAGCTTTCTGGACCGCGCTTTTACGTTTGGCGGCCCAGCGGGCGGCCTTGTGCAGCTCTGCGGCAAGCAGCATGGGATCGGGAGCGGGCAGGCTCTTGAGATTTGGATGGGCTCTGGAAATATTTTTGGGCCCGAAATCATTGGTGATGGTATACAGCCCGAAGGAAGCCATTTCCAGCGGCGGATAGGACGGATGCGGGGAAACCATAAAGGAAATTCCGATATGGGAAAATTCCAGATAGGCCGCGTATTTGTCCATGGAAAGCTTGCCCATGCTCTTTATGGGTACACCGGATGAAAGAAGAATATCCTCATGCTCCTGCCCTGCACTGAGCACATGAAACCCGGCCCGTTCTTCCGGGCTTAGTTCACTGAAAAACCTATCCAGCCCGTCCAGAATGGGGGCAAAGCAGTTCCGGGGCTGCTCCGGGCGACCGTAAAAGAAAATTACCGTTTTTTCGGAATCCCTGCTTTCCAGTCGCCAGTCCAGCTTATCCAACCGTTCACGCAGAAACTGGTTCAGCGAAGGAACCACAACATACCGCCGGGCAAAAGGATAATCCTCTTCATCAAACCAGTTGGCAAGGGTCTGGGAATTGAACAGGGCATGGGTGTATTCGTGGTGGCGATAGGAAGCCTGACTCATGGCAAAGCGGTAACCGAAAGGATAAAAACCGGGCTCATAATCCTGAATGAAATAGTAAAACGGGGTTTTGGGATTCCCGGCCTGCTCCATCAGCC
Source organism: Desulfovibrio sp. JC010 (assembly GCF_010470675.1). Taxonomy (NCBI): domain Bacteria; kingdom Pseudomonadati; phylum Thermodesulfobacteriota; class Desulfovibrionia; order Desulfovibrionales; family Desulfovibrionaceae; genus Desulfovibrio; species Desulfovibrio sp. JC010. Next base: position 94,143 of record NZ_VOIQ01000012.1, on the reverse strand, counting down.
GGGCATGTTCTTCCCAGACGAAGGTGCTGATCCAGTAAGTACAGAAAAAAACGTCATCCGCAGTAGTTTCCAAAGGTTCCGGACCGTGAACAACAGCGCACTGAATATTTTTTCCTTCCGGGCTTTCAACGAAATCCTTGAAGTCAAACATCTCCTCCGGCTCACCCAGCGGATTAAGCGAAAGAAAACGGATGGAATCATAATGGACAGTCAGAGCCTTGGCGACCTGCAGGGCCGAAACCACGCCGCCGAAAGCCCAGCGGGTCAAAAAATGAGGCAGGATGATATTCAGCCGTGCCTGTCCGCCACCTTCTTTCAATTGAAGCTGAGGGCGGGCAATGACACTTTCCTTGTATTTACTCTGTGCGTAAGCGAGGGGCGGATTGGAGTTCTGCATATTGGGAAGGGTAAAGGAAAGCTCATCTCACCGCAAGGGAATGCGCAACTAAACCGTTAAGACTCAAAGAAAATCATCCGTATTTACATCATAAACCCGGATCTTGTTGCTGCGCGGAAATTCCCGCTTCAACAGCTTTTTGAGCAGCTTTTTCAATCCTTTGAAATCCTCTGAAAAACGTTGCTGATCAAAACCGTCTTCGATGACCTCAAAGTCATCTTCAGCTGTGCGTAAAATCACCACGGAACGGTCCCTCTTGTAGGTCCGCAGGTCAAGCCCGCGTCCAACCGGGAGCTTCTTTAATTTACGTATTACTGTTTCTATGGCTGAAGCTTTATCTAACATGGAGCCTCTCCTAGCCCGGTTAACATTTTTTCACATCTATTAATTTTTTATAAATTGATTACCAGCCTGATAGTATTCTACTTAATAATGTAATTGGAAAACCAGAATTTACAGCCCTCTCAAAAATATTAAACACAATACTTCATAGGAAAGCATAAATGAAAAAACTTATCCTGACATTCGTTCTGGCCCTGATCAGCGCAACCCCGGCCTTCGCCCAACAAGGGGGCGGTCCGGGGGGCGGACAGCGCGGCGGCCATCAGAGCCCGCCCGAAGAAGCATACACCGCTTGCGAAGGAAAACAGGCCGGAGACAGTTCCGAATTCACCACACCGTGGGGCGACACCATCTCCGGCACATGTGAACAGATGGGCGACAGCCTCGTACTCAAACCTGAAAACGGACCGCAGGGCAATATGGCCCCTCCGCAACAGTAACCCCTTTTCTGATACCGCCTACTTAAGACCACTTCTACAGCCCCATAAAGGCCTGTTGCATCTGCAGCGGGCCTTTTGCATTATAAATATGCAGGTTGCAAGAACGTTCATATTGAGTATTATGCAGGTAATATATTTTCAATTTTTTTCAGGGGCTCAAGCATGTACGATTTAACAGAGCAAGCTACTTTCAAATATGATTTCAAACGGTATATGTTTGAGAAAAAACACATCATGCTCTTATACGATGCCCTTGAAGATTACAGGTATGTGTCCTCCCGCTTTATCGCGGACGGCCTTCAAACAAACGACTGCTGCATAATGGCCACGGACGAATATTCCCATGACCAGGTACTGAAAGACCTGCGCCAGCTGGGCATAAATCATGAAAAGCACCTTGAAGACGGCAGCCTGATACTCATCAATGTTCAGGAGCACTATTCTGCAGGCAAAGGATTCGATCCTGAAGAAACCCTGACCGGATGGCAGGAATTCACCACCCAGTCAATAAATAAGGGATACGATAACGTCCGGGCCGTCGGAGAAGCCACCTTTGCCATCGGCGGGGAAGGTTTGGACAAAAAACTTATTTATTACGAGAACATCATCAACGAAAAACTGTTTCCGCACTACCCTTTCATGTCTCTGTGCGTTTACAACAAAAACTCATACAGTAATGACGTGCTCAAGGCTGCCATCCAGTCCCACCCCATGATGGTTTACGGGACCGAGGTCTACAAACACAACATCTACTTTGTACCCCCGGGAATCTATTTTGGCGAATCCGAAGATAAATCCGAAATCGACCGTTTGCTTACCAATGTGAAAACCAACAATTCCCTTGTACAACACATTGTAAAACATGAAGAAAAAATTTCAACCATATTCAATAATGCCAATGACGCCTTTTTCATTCACAGCCCGATACTGGAAGAATGCGGATTTATTGAAGTAAACGACGTGGCCTGCGAAATGCTCGGCTATTCCCGTTCCGAACTTTTACAAATGAAAGTCACTGACATTTCGGCAAACACGGACAAGGAACTGGAAATCCAATTTGAAGCCTTCGCAAACCGAAAACAATATCTTTTTGAAACTGAGGTGATTTCCAAACAGGGTCACTTCATCCCGGTGGAAATCAGCTCCAGCACATTCAAGCTGGACAATAAAACCCTTGTATTCTCTGCTGCCCGCGATCTTTCCGCCCAGAAAAAAGCGGAAGTGGATTACAAAACCGCAATCAACGCAACCGATGACGGAATCTGGGATTACAATCTGCATACCGGCGAATTTAAATATTCCGAACGCTGGGCCGAAATGCTCGGCTACAAGCAAAGAGAAGTCCCAGCCTTCGGCTGTTTTTTCGACAACAACATTCATCCCGCAGACCGGGAAAAATTCGACACAGCTTTTAAGGATTGCCTAAGTGGGAAAGAAGATAAATACGAACTGGAAATAAGGCTGAAAACAAAAGACGGTTCCTATAAATGGATATACACCCGTGGGCGGATAATTGAATGGGATAAATCCGGCCAAGCGGTCAGAATCCTCGGCGCACACACGGACATAACTACCCGGGTCAGCATGGAACAGGCCATGGTCCAGACCGAAAAAATGATGTCCATCGGCGGGTTGGCCGCCGGGATGGCCCATGAAATCAATAACCCGCTGGCAGGAATTCTGGGACACGCCCAGAATCTGAAAAAAAGACTCTTCGGCACAATGCCCGCAAACCTGAAATGTGCGGAAGAGTGTGACGTATCACTTGATAAAATCCAAAACTACCTGACTGGCCGCGACATACCTAAAATGCTTCAGGGCATTCAGGAATCCGGAAACCGGGCTGCAAAGATCGTATCCAACATGCTCAGCTTCAGCCGGAAAAGCGACAAGCAATACGGCTGCTACAATCTGGTGGATCTTCTGGACAACACACTCGATCTGGCTTCCAACGACTATAATCTGGAAAAGCATTACGACTTCAGAAAAATAAAAATAATCCGTGATTACGAAACAGACATTCCAGACATCTACTGTGACGGCAACGAGATACAACAGGTATTCCTGAATCTGCTCAAAAACGGAGCTGAAGCAATGAGCGGCAAAAAATACGCAAACGAAAGCCCGCAATTTACCTGCCGGGCAAAAAAGGACTCCGAAGCCGTGGTTATAGAGATTGAGGACAATGGTCCCGGCATGGATGACGAAACACGGGCCAGAATATTCGAACCATTTTACACCACCAAGGAAGTGGGAAAAGGAACCGGACTGGGACTTTCGGTTTCATATTTCATAATTACCAGCCATCACAACGGCATTATTGAGGTAGAATCAACTCCAGGGGAATGGACCCGTTTCACAACACGGATTCCACTTGAGCGGGCGGTCCGGTAGCAGACCGGATAAAAACTAGCTTCTGTTCTGGTCCAAGGGAAGTTTAATTGAAAAGCGGGTCCACTTGCCCGGCAAAGAGTCCACTTCAAGCACACCTTTGTGCTGTTCCTTGATGATAAAATAGGAAACGGAAAGGCCCAGCCCTGTGCCTTTGCCTACTTCTTTTGTAGTATAAAAAGGTTCAAAGATACGCTTCCGGCTGTCGGCATCAAGCCCCGGACCATTATCTTCTATCTCCACCACAACCATTGAAGAATCGCTGCTTACCCGACAGTTGAAATGCGGAGTTTCATCAATAAACTCTTTTTCGGTCATGGCTTCTGCACCATTTTTCAGCAGATTAAAAAAGACCTGCTGCAATTCCGTTCCCTCGCAGACTACGCTGGGAACATCCTCTGCATACTCCCTGTTAATTTCAATCTTTCTGAAATCATAATGCTTTTTTAAATCATAATCATTTGCGGCCAGTTCAATGGTAGTATCCAGCAATTCAGCGATATTATATTTTTCGTGTTTTTTCTCACTTTTACGGCTGAAGGTAAGCATATTCGAAACAATGGTTGCCGCCCTGCTGCCGGACTCTACAATACCGTCAAGCATCCTCGGTATTTCCCTGTGTTCCAGATAACTGCGGACCAGTTCCAGATCCACCCCGCACTCTCTGGCAACAAGCTCATTCTTCTTCAAATCACCGAAAATACGATTCCTCATATTATGGACATGCCCGAGCACCCCGGCCAGCGGGTTGTTGATCTCATGGGCCATGCCTGCGGCCAGCCCGCCCACAGACATCATTTTTTCGGACTGGACCATCATCATCTCCAGTCGGGTCCGGTCCGTGACATCGTCAATACGGATTACCGCCCCGTCCACACCATCGGCGGTAAGCGGGTAAATGGTAATCTCCTCATAATACAGTTCACCGTCATCCAGACGGAATTGTCGGGATTCACAATACGTTTTTTTCTCGTTTACAGCCTTACGGACCAGATCGGTCACCTTCTCCATGCGGGGCAGGACTTCAGCGAGCGGTTGCCCGACTGCATCCTGAGCGGAAATGATGATCCTGCCTTCCGCCTCCCTGTTCAACTGCGTAATCATGCAATCGTTATCCACACTGACCAATGCAGACGGCATTGAATTGATGATGCTTGAAAGATAGGTCCGCAACTGCCCAAGCTCGTCTCTGGTATTCCGTAACAGCTGGATTTCCTTTTCAATCTTACTGAGCAGAAAATTAAAATTTTCAGCCACGGAACCGATTTCATCCAGCCCATGCCCTTTGGGAGGGGCAACACGTTTCAAATCCCTGCTTTCCAGCTCAAAATCGGACAGGGTTTTTGAAAGAATCGACAGCGGGCGGGTAAGGGTAAAATAAAAAACAAGAGCAAGGGATATGGCCAGAACCGCCAGTACGGAAAACAGGTTCACAATCTCCGCAAAAATCATGTCGTTCAGGCTTTTAGTGACCTCCCGGTCAGCAGTATTCACTATCAGCCGACCAACCGGTTTGCCATAAGCAGTCAAATCCACAACACGCTTATCCTGCCAGATAATCCCCGGCACCCTGACCCCGGACGAAGCTCCATACACCCCCGGTTTGACATGGGCAAAAAGGCTGGTCCCGAAATCATCCACAACAGATACGGAGCTCACGTAATGGGATTTCACCAGCCCCTGCACTGCGCGCTCGGCAAGGATAGGATCAATACTGAAGGCGGCCTCCCCGGCTGGTTCGGCCACTGCATTGATAAGAGCGGATATGGTGGCGTCAATTTCACCGACCCGCCACTCCAGCAGCGATTTAATGCGGATACCCCCGACAACGAGGCTGACCACAAAGACCACCAGAATGACATTTAAGGTCAAGGTAAAATTCAAGCTCCGACGCTTTGAAAACATAGTACAATCCTTTATCAACGAGTATCGATTATACCGGCCAGACGACCATTGTCCTGCATCTTCTGTATTGCCCGGTTTATCTCATCAATACGTACAGCCAGCGGGGACAGTCTGGACACTCCCAAATACCAGAAACAACTGGATACGGCTTTTTCCGAACCACGCACCTGCTCCCTCCATTGCGGATTGGCATGCAGCAATTCCCGCAATGAGGATTCATTATCAAGAACAAAATCCACCCTTCCGGCCATAAGCTTTCTGAAATTTGCCTCCGTATCCTTTGAATACAGTACCTTGAATTTCTTCTGCTTCATGGCGACAAGGAAATCATCTCCATAAGTATAACCGTTCACCAGACCGATGGTCTTTCCGGACAGGTCTTCGAAACTCTCCCACCTGAAATCGGGGTGTACATCCTTCAAAAAATAAAAGACCTCTCTGTTTTCGATCAAAGGGAGTGAAAAAACCATGAACTTTTCCCGCTCACTGTTTTTCATAAGCAGAGGAATACCGTCAGCCTTGCCGTGTTCCACTGATTTCACGGCCCGCCCCCATGGGACAAGCTGAATTTCAAAGTCCGCACCCATTTCCTTAAAAATTTCCGAAAGAATTTCATACGAAATGCCCTTCCGGGACAGCTCGCCCAGTTCCCCGAAACTATAGGGAGGCAAAGGTTCATCCATAAACACTAAATTTCCATTCCCAGCCTGCCGGGCCGATGCCGTCCCAGTTGAAAACACGCAAACAAAAAAAACAACACAACAGAATAAACACTTAATTTTATGGACATTATTCATTTTAAAAGACCGAACACCCTGCATAATTTCATTCTAAAAAAGAGAAACGGTTAAAACATCGCTATATATGCCACCAACCATATAATAAAAAGCAGCTATTTCATATAATAATATTAAACAGGATAAAAGAAGCACTGATCCAAATACCTAAGCATGCACACTACTTGAAACATAGCGTTCATTCATCTACCATTGCATCATGCTTAACCCAAAACAGATCACCCTGACCGTAATAATTTTTATTGTTTTACTTTTCAGTACCTTTCCCGCCTCAGCCGGAGAAAAGGTCACCTCATTTTCACGGGTCGCAGTGCAAACCACCCATGACTTGCCCGGAATGCTGAAGAAGCGTTCTATCAGGGTCCTTACATCTTTCTCGCCAACTATTTTTTTCATGGATAAAGGCAAAATCTACGGTTTTGAATACAGCATGCTCAAAGAGTATGAAAAATTCCTGAACAAGAAACGGCCCCGCAAACAGGAAGTACATCTTGAGTTCATTCCCGTCCCGGCAGACAAGCTGATCCCGCTGCTGAATCAGGGATATGGAGATATTGCGGCAGCATTGACCACTGTCACGGAAAGCCGCAGCAAACAGGTTGCATTCAGCAATCCGTATCTGCCTTCAGTAAAAGAAGTTGTGGTGGCCAATGCCGAGGTAAGCGGCATAAATTCTCTTGAAGATCTTTCCGGAAGGATGGTTATGGTCCGAAAATCCAGCAGCTTCCACCAGAGCCTGCTGGAGCTGAGTCAAAAACTTCAACAGCAGGGACTGGATCCGATCCAGATATTCCCGGCCCCGGAATACGAACCCACTGAAGAAATCCTGCAAATGGTCAATGCCGGGATTATCGAGCTGACCATCGCCGACGACTATCTGGCAAAGCTCTGGAACGAAGTGCTTCCCAATATTCGCGTGCTGAACAACATCGCTGTGCGGGAAGGAGGCAGCATTGCCTGGATGGTCCGCAAAGATAATCCGGAATTGTTAAACAGCCTGAATTCCTTCGTTAAAACCGTGAAAAAAGGAACCCTGCTCGGAAACATTTTTTTCAAACGCTACTATAGGAATGTAAAATTCATAGAGCATCCCCTTGATGAAAAAAAAGAAATTGAAAACTTCAGTGCCTATACCCCCATATTCAAAAAATATGCGGCCATGTACGGACTGGACTGGCGGCTGGTGGCGGCACTGGCCTATCAGGAATCAGGTTTCAACCACGCCGCCCGCTCAAGGGTCGGGGCCGTGGGAGTAATGCAGGTCATGCCCATGCTGGCCACGGATAAGCGTTTGGGGATCAAAGATATTCACGACCTAGAAAAAAACATCCATCTCGGGGTCAAATATCTCGCCCTGCTCCGGGACCGCTACTACCCGACCGATAAAATACCAAGTGAATCTGAACGACTGCGCTTTGCACTGGCCTCTTACAATGCCGGACCGACCCGCATCCGCAATGCCCGCAAAATAGCCACAAAACTGGGACTCCATGACGATATCTGGTTCCACAACACCGAATACGGAACCATGCAACTGGTGGGAATGGAGCCGGTCCGCTACGTAAGCAACATCAACATGTATTACCGGGCCATGATTCTCTCGGATATGCTGATCAAGTCGCGGCAGGAAGGACGTAAAGGAAAAGCTGAGAAATAATCTGAAGACCGCTTACGCTCCGTACCAGCAGACCTGATTGCGACCGTTATCCTTGGCTTTATAAAGGGCAGAATCAGCGTTTTTAAGCAGGGTATGCAGGTCGGATAAATCTATGAGTTCAGCGGACCCGATACTGATAGTGACCCGCACGCCGATTTCCGGCTCGGGGTACTGGTAACTTTCAACAGATCGACAGATCCTGTCTGCAACCACCGCAGCCTGCACAGCATTTGTATTGGGCAGGAATACCACAAATTCCTCCCCCCCGATCCTGCCTACAAGGTCGCCTTCACGGACTTCATTGCGAAAAATACCGGCCACATCCCGCAACACCCGATCCCCGGTCTGATGACCGAAGCTGTCATTAATTTCTTTAAAATGGTCAATATCAAGAATAAGCGTTGAAAACGGGGTTTCATAACGTTTGGCCAACGAAAAGTAGCGTTGTCCCAGCTCCATGATCTTGCGCCTGCAAAAAACCTGGGTAAGATCATCAAAGTCAGCCTTACGTTTTAGTTCCAGATGAGCGAAAAAATCACTCCGCTTGGTAACATTAAAGCTATACAAAAAATAAATCCCGAAAGCATTGGCAAGCATAAAACAAAGGGTGATGACTATTGACGCATCCAGACCTGATTCTGTTGCGAACAGCACCGCGCAGATAAAAGCCAGCCCGCCACCGCACCCGGCGATCAGCGACGGATAGACCCACGGAGGAAGGAAAAGATAGAAAGTCAGGATAATAAAAAGAGCTATAGGTGCTCCGGCGGAAGTAAAATTATAAGACTTTACGCAAACCTCCAAAGCTTCGCACAAAATGGTCGAAGACATGAGCAGACACAGAAAAATTTTCCTGAGCCGGATGTTGCAGCTTTGGATTATGAACAGAAAAAAAGTAATCACAGCAAACGAGGCCATGACCAGCCTGCCGCCCAGCATGGTGTAAAAACCGGTCCCAGCACCTAATTCATAATAATCCGCAATGGCAGCCAGCAGGTAAGCAATTCCCGTTATGCAGCAGACATACTGCATCCTGCGATTAATCTGCTGACCGTTCTCATCAAAAAACAGCTTTTCCTTTTCACGGTCAACAAACTCACTATTCCAATTAAAACCTTTCATCCATATCCTCCCCGGCAATACACCTACCCTTATAAGCTAAATTGCAACCAAGCGAAACAATCTTGATTGCAATAAAAAAAGCTCTCGAAACATATTCGAGAGCCTGCCGGATAAAAAACTAAAGCATTCAGTTTACGGCCTGCGTCCCTGCACCGGCAGGGTGATGGTAAAACGCGCGCCCCTTCCGGGCATGGAGCTGACCGTGAATGTCCCGCCATGATTCTGGGTGATGATGAAATACGAAACTGAAAGCCCCAGTCCGGTCCCTGCTCCGGATGCTTTGGTGGTGTAAAACGGCTCAAAAATCCTTTTGCGAACATCGGGATTCATACCGGGGCCATTATCTTCTATTTCAATAACCACAGCGTCTTGCCTGCTGCGGGTCCTGATATAAATATGGGGAGTTCCGCCGGACGATCCATGATCGCTCATGGCCTGCGCTGAATTTTTAAACAGGTTTAAAAGAACCTGCTCAATCTCAGTCCGTGAACAGATAATATCCGGGATATCTCTGGAGAATTCACGCACAATATTAATGTGCATAAAATCATATTTCCTTTTCAGGTCATAATCCTTGGCTGAAAGCTCGAGAGAATCCTCGATCAATTCATGGACATTAACGGTTGAGACCACATCCTTACCCGGCTTGCTGAAATCCAGCATATTGGAAACAATTCTGGCTGCGCGCAATCCTGAATCCCTGATCCCTTCGATGATGGAACTTACATTGCGGGACTCCATGTATTTCTGCATGGACTCAAGTGAACACCCGGCCTCATCCGCAGCATCGATATTGGCCTTTATATCTGGGGAAAATTTACGTTCCAGATTCTGCGCGCCCTGCATGATCCCCCCAAGGGGATTGTTTATTTCATGGGCCATACCTGCTGCAAGTCCTCCCACAGACATCATTTTCTCGGTCTGGACCATAATCTCTTCCATGCGCACTCTGGAGGTCACATCATCTATCCGGACCACTATCCCTTTCACCTCAAAACCACGCAGCGGAAAGGCCGTAATATCAAACGACGAAGAAGAATCATTTCCCACTCCGGTCCGTTCAAGGGTCCGTGGACTGTTGCGGTCCTTGGCCTCCGCGATAACCTGCACCACGTCTTTACGGCCACCGAAAAAGACTTCCACATTTTCCGGCTCGATTTCCGTGGATTCAAGATCGAACAGTTCAAGAGCCTTAAGGTTGCACTGGCAGACATTCATGTCTTCATCCACCCAGATCAGGGCCGAAGGCATGGAGTCAATAACGCTCTGAAAATACCTTTTGGAAACTGTCAGGTCATGCTCCCGCTCGCGGACCTGCTCTGCCATGGAATCAAAAACCCGGCCCAGTTCATCAAGTTCGGTAAAATCACTTTCCGCAGATGTTGCAGTAGGATAATCGCCTTTGGCCACAGCGGAGAGTTTCTTCACATAGCCCACAAGTGGACCGACCACCTGCTGCCGGAACTGCTTTTTCAATGCGAAAAGCAGCACCATAAAAAAGAACACCACCAGCAGAGTGATCAACAGACCGAGCGCAAGCACCGGCTGAAACAGAGAGTATACCGAACAGGCCACCAGCATCTTCCAGCCGGTCCCGGAAATATTCTCCACCCTGCCGAAGCAGAGCCTGCCTTCAGCCCTGTAAAATCCCCCTTGACCCGGATCAAGTTTCTTTTTGAACACATCCAGTGCCCCGACATTAGCCTGCGTTTTGACCAGTTCCCGGTCGGGATGAACAATAAGGTTGCCGTAAGAATCCGTAAGGATGATTATCCTGTTTGAGGACAGGAAACCGTATATGAAGTTCTGCAAAGTGGCGAGGCTGAGTTCAGCCACAAGCTTACCTCCGCCTTCAACCGGAATACTGATATACACAACCAGCTTGCCGGAATGGGGGGAGATTATCGGAGAGGTCAGCACCCGTTTTGATTTGTCTGAACCACTGAAACGAATGGGAAAATCAATCCCTTTTATTCCGTGGGGAGACACCGCGACGATATTTTCATTTTTATCCAGAAGCAGAAGACGCTCAAACTGCCCGAAAAGTTTATGCAGCCCGTCAAAATAAACACGCAGACTTTCAACCCTGCCGTCCCCGCTCATTATGGCCACGGAACGCAGAACGTCCTCCGCACCGTCAATATAGAACTCGACATTACGCGACAATGACCTTGAAAGCTGGACAACCTCCCGCTCCAAGGTCTTGACCTGATTGATTCCGATAATGGAAACCAGGACAAAGGTCATGAACAAACCCGGTACAAGTATCCACTGCACCAGCTTGCCCTGAAATATCTGCGAAACCGAGCTCCTGCTCATCTCTCCCCTCTGGAAACAGTGGCAAAATCGCCATCCTTTACGGTTACAATATGCCCGGTGCGCTTCACATCACCGAACTCATCTATGGAAAAAGGACCTATTATGCTTGATTCAAAGGAAAGGCCGGGAATCACTTTCCCAAGATCTTTCGTACTTCCTCCATTCTGCAACACTGCTTCCTCAAAAACCCGTACAGCCTGATAACCGAAAACAGCGGCAAAGTTGGGTGCCCAGCCGAAACGTTTAATGAATCGCTGCTTGAAATCATCATAACCTTCCTCTGGGGAATCTTCTGCAAAATGAACAACAAAAAGGACCCCTTCCACGCTTTTTCCGCCGGTCTGAACCAATTCTTTAGTATAGGCCCACATGCTGCTCGCAATTGTCCAGTCTGTTTTATCCAAAGCGCAGTACTGGGCAAAAGCGGCCAGATCACGGGCTGAAGTAACCATAACGACCACATCCGGCTTCTTGCCTTTCAGGTCGTCAACAATCGTCTGCCAATCCACTGCTTCCTTTTGCGTGCCAAGGATAATTTCACCGACAAATTTCCCGCCATTCTGCTCAAAAGATTTGATGAATACATTTTTATAAGGAATGGCAAAAGCTTTGTTGGAACTGTCCCAGACTACAGCCAGCCTTTTTTTACCGAGCACGTTTGCAGAGTAACCGGCAAGCCCCTTGGAAAGGTCAGTAAGAGTGGGGATTACCCTGAAAAAGTTATCTTTGACTCCCTGCAGCAAAGGCGTTGATGTGGTCGGAGCAATGTAAGGAACACCGCTATCCTTCATCTCCTTTACAGCGGCAAGCGATTGCGAACTGGTCATATGCCCGATAATTGCGGCAACTCCTTCGCCCACAAGCTCCTTATCCGCTATGACAGCACCCTCCGGGGTATTACGGTCGTCACGCACCAGCAACTCCAGCATGCGTCCGTCAAGACCTCCGGCTGCATTGATCTCCTCCACAGCCAGCAGCGCACCGTTACGCCCCTGAACTCCGAGGTCGGAATATTTACCCTGAAGGGTTCCGGAAAAACCGATTTTGACAGGATCATTGGAACATGCATTCAAAGAAAGACATGCGGTAATCAGCAATAATAACAGAATTAGCTTTTTGTCTGAATTGCAGCTGGATACGGACATCAGGTTCCTCCCTCATGAAAAAGATATAAAACCCATTACCCACATCATAGCCGCATTTCGGAATTAGTTCCACGTATGATTTCACAAACCCGGTTGACCTACTCACGACTTAGCCGTATTTTCTGTATTAAATATATTCTTATTGTTTTCACGCGTAATATTTTGATTCTTAATTTCAAATTGAACAGCGGAGGCAGCATGGGACTATTCTTCAAACGCAAGAACAAACCGCCTTTACTCTTTGTCAGCGATGTCCGCCGGGAATTCCTAATATCAGAAATCACCCGCAATTCAGTGCCCAACGGCATGTATTACCTGCTCATGGCAATTGCAGCCTTTATAGCTTCCATCGGTTTGACTGCGGACAGCCCTGCTGTTGTTATCGGTGCCATGCTGGTCTCCCCGCTGATGACTCCCATATTCGGGCTTTCGCTCGGTCTGGTACGCGGAGAAGTTTCACTTATCCGCGATTCCCTATTTTCAGTAACCGCCGGTATTCTTATTGGAATACTTGGCGGAATGCTGATCGGCAATTTCCCGATTTTTTTTGAACTTACCCATGAAATAATCTCCCGCACCAAACCCAACCTACTGGATCTCGGCGTTGCGGCATTTGCAGGAATAGCCGGAACAGTGGCCCTTATTGACGAACGTGTCAGTCCGGTCATGCCGGGTATCGCCATTGCCACATCCCTTGTCCCGCCACTCTGTGCCAGCGGATTGTGCATCGCCTTGCAAGACTACAATGGCGGATGGGGTGCCTTCCTGCTCTTTTTCGCCAACTTTCTGGTTATCCTTTCGATTGGCAGTGCATTGTTCATCATTACCGGCTTTATCCCCCGTTCGGAAGACGAACCCCTGCGCCGACTACTCAAACACTTTTCCGTCTCCACTATAGGACTGATAATAGTCGCGGGATTGCTGACCAAGTCCCTTTTCGATGTGGCACTTGCAAGACAGATCAACAGCTGCCTGCGTACAGCTGCCATTCAAGCCATATCCACAATCCCAAACACAACCGTTGAAAACATCACCCATGAAATCAATCAGGGAACAGTAGACGGCTTCGTCACCCTCAACGGCCCCATGTCTTTGAAGGCAGCAGCAGTAAAAAAGATGGAAGATAAGGCCGCAAAGACATTGCACAGACCGGTAAGAATAATTGTACGCACCAGCCTGACCCAAAGCATTTCATCTTCCCCCCAATCAACTAATTCGCTGCTTAATGCCCATGCAAAACAACAAAAAATCAGGCTTGAAAAAAGCGCGGTAATTCTTGAGCAGGCAGAGTTGCTTTTCCGTACCATTATTTCAGAGTTCCCATGGTACACCCTTACCGGCATCAGCTATACAGAAATAAAAACCGGTCCGGCGGTGATTATCGAAATCAGTGGACCAGAGCGTCCCTTGACCGAATCCGTAATAAAAATGGAAAACATGTTGCGGCACAATTCCGGGGAAAACAATCTGGCCTTGATTGTCCGTTATAACAAAAGCGATGACATCACACGCAATGGCCGCAACCTCTTCGGAGTGCATTACAGCGGCTCTAAATCTTTGCTGGCCCAAAAAATCGAAAAACAGACTTCCACCTTGATTGCCAACATCCGCAATATGTTTCCCATCTATGTGGAGGCTCAACAGGAACAGGGACAATGGAAGGTCATTGCAGATGTCACCGGCAAGAGAATGATCCAGAGCAAAGAGGTTAAAAACATTGAAAAGAAACTAGCCGCTCAATTCTCAGTGCCGCTCAAATTATACATATACTCTAAAACCGATGGGATTGTTACAACTGATGATTTTAAACCGATAGAACTATTCAGCGATAAAGGGCAAGCCAGACGTCTTGGCGATAAATTGAAAGAATAAAGACTCCAATCATCGAAAAACAGAAAGGCCCCGCGAACGGGGCCTTTCTTATATACAGTGAGATACAGCGGTTAGGCTGCGTATGTTCTACTATTTGAAAGCCATGGTAGCTTCAACAGCTTTCTGCCAACCGGCATAAAGGTCTTTAGCTTCCGCTTCTTCCATCTTGGGATCGAACTCACGGTCAACGCCGAAGTTCTTTTTGATGTCATTTTTGTCAGCCCAGAAACCAACTGCCAGACCGGCGAGGTAAGCTGCGCCGAGAGCGGTGGTTTCAATGCACATGGGACGCTCAACAGGAACGCCAAGGAAGTCGGACTGAATCTGGAGCAGCAGGTCGTTGGCTACTGCACCGCCGTCAACGCGGAGCTTAGCCAGGGAGATGCCGGAGTCAGCTTCCATAGCGGAGAGAACGTCTTTGGTCTGGTAGCAGAGGGATTCGAGGGTAGCACGAACAAAATGTTCTTTGGTGGTACCGCGAGTCAGACCGAATACTGCGCCGCGAACGTCAGAGTTCCAGTAAGGAGCACCGAGACCTACGAATGCGGGAACCATGTAAACGCCTTCGGAGCTGGCTACGCGGGTAGCGTAGAGTTCGGATTCTTTAGCGTCACGGAACATTCTCATACCGTCGCGCAGCCACTGAACAGCGGAACCTGCTACGAAGATGGAACCTTCAAGAGCGTATTCAACTTTACCGTCAACACCCCATGCGATGGTGGTCAGCAAGCCGTTCTTGGAGGGAACTGCCTTTTCACCGGTGTTCATGAGCATGAAGCAACCGGTACCGTAGGTGTTCTTAGCCATACCTTCTTCGAAGCATGCCTGACCGAACAGAGCTGCCTGCTGGTCACCGGCCATACCGGAGATGGGGATTTCGAGGCCCTGGAACTTATCTTTGTGGGTGTTGCCGTATACTTCGGAAGAAGGCTTAACTTCGGGCAGCATGGAAGCAGGAACAGTAAGTGCTTCGAGGATTTCTTCGTCCCACTTGAGCTCATGGATGTTGTACATGAGAGTACGGGAAGCGTTGGTGTAGTCAGTTACGTGAACTGCGCCGCCGGTAAGTTTCCATACCAGCCAGGTGTCAATGGTACCGAAGAGGAGGTCGCCGGCTTCAGCTTTTTCGCGTGCGCCTTCAACGTTGTCGAGGATCCATTTTACTTTGGTACCGGAGAAGTATGCGTCGATGAGCAGACCGGTTTTTTCACGAACAACGGGGTCCAGACCTTTAGCTTTGAGGTCGTTGCAGATGTCCATGGTCTGGCGGGACTGCCATACGATTGCGTTGTAAACGGGCTTACCGGTGTTCTTGTCCCAAACAACGGTGGTTTCACGCTGGTTGGTGATACCGATAGCTGCGATTTCTGCAGCAGGAATGTCGGCAAGGGCTTCAGCAACTACGGACTGGACAGAAGACCAGATTTCCATAGCGTCGTGCTCAACCCAGCCCGGATTAGGGAAAATCTGGGTAAATTCTTTCTGGGTAACCTTTGCGATCTGGCCGGCTTTGTCGAAAACGATAGCACGAGAGCTGGTGGTACCCTGGTCAATTGAAAGTACGTATTTCTTTTCCATTTTAAATTCCCCTTTTGTAACCGGGGCGAAGCCGGGCTTCGCCCCGTATTAACATTTAAGTTCTATCTATCAATCGTGAAACTTAGCCGATGAGGGCTTTGTATGCCAGAGCACCTGCAACACCACCGCAGATGGGTGCTACAACAGGAATCCAGGAGTATCCCCAGTCGCTGTCGCCTTTACCCGGAATGGGCAGGATGGCGTGAGCGATACGGGGACCGAGGTCACGAGCAGGGTTGATAGCGTAACCGGTGGGGCCACCAAGAGAGAGGCCGATGGATACGATGAAGAAACCTACGATCAGGGGGTTAAGACCCTGAGTGAATTCGTTGGCACCGATACCGAGGATGATGAATACCAGGAAGAAGGTGCCGATAAATTCGCAGAGGAAGTTTTCGCCAGTGCAGCGAATTGCGGGACCAGTGGAGAATACAGCCAGTTTCAGGCCTGCATCTGCAGTGGGTTCCCAGTGGCATTTGTAGGTCAGGAAGCAGATAACAGCACCGATGAATGCGCCGAGCATCTGGCCTGCGATGTAAAGGGGAACCAGACCCCAGGAAAAATAACCGCCGGCAGCAAGACCGATGGTAACAGCAGGGTTGATGTGTGCGCCGGAATATTTACCAGCTACGTAGATTGCAAATGTTACTGCAAATCCCCAACCCATGGTGATAACAATCCAACCACCGTTCTGACCTTTGGACTTTTCAAGAAGAACGTTGGCAACTACGCCGCAACCGAAAAGTGTCAGAATCATTGTACCAATTACTTCGCCTAAGAAAGGACTCATAATCACTCCCACATCTCTTAAAGCAGTTAAAACACAAATTCGTTTCTTTTCGGAAACGAATACCACCTCGCGTTCGAGTAACTCTTACGCTTTTCCATTTCCTATGAATCAACACTATTTTGTAACAAACAAAAAATCAAGCCCATAATGTTCAAAATCGAAAAGAAATTTTCACTTTATGTTTTCGGTTTAGTAAAAAGAGTTTGATATTAAACAGTTGCAACATCCGGTTCAAAAATTTTTTTTCTCTTTCACACCTCCATTCTCCGCTAACAGTGCGGGTTTTATGACACATAGCAACACTTTGAGCCCATTTACCTGAAACGAAAATGGAACTTAACCGTAAACACAAACGGTTTCGTGCAGGCGCCTATGCATGCCATGTGAACATCCGTGTAAAGAAATTGAAATTGAATATACTCGATTTCCAACACGGACACACTATTTTTTTGCATTAAAATGAAAAAAAGAAGCCGTCGGTCCAGGCGACCGACGGCAAAGGGAAGTGGTGACGGGGGTAGGGAAGCCCCCCATCGTTCTTTGGAGAATATGGTGCACTGAAAACAGTGCGAAATATGTTCATGCAATACTCCGGATGGGTGTTGATGCAGTAGGGATACATCAACACCCGGACCGGAAAAATCGCAATATATTATATGTTAGTCTACAATATAGTTCTTAGCCAGCTCCTGGAACTGTTCAGTCTGCTCTTTGATCCATGCTTCATCTTTGCCAAGCTCTTTGGCCATGATTTCAGCAGCTTTGGGAGCAACTTCGTTGGCAGCCTTGGCATCGATGATCAGTGCTCTGGTTCTGCGGGACAGAGCATCGCCGACAGTCTGTGCCCATTCATTACGGGCAGCCCAGACAACTTCAAGCCAGGAGTAAGGCAGTCTTTCATGCATGCGGGTATCAAGCTCGGGGTATTCTTCAGCCAGAGCTTTGATTTCAGCAGCTTCGCTACCGTAAACATGCATGTGGTCGTTGTGGTCGAAATCTTCGGTGTAACCGTGCAGCTTGACGTTCTTGGTCACGCAGGGACGGAAAGGCAGGCCGCCCATCTGGATTGCGTTATCAATGCAGTCTTCAGCCATGTGCCTGTAAGTGGTCCACTTACCGCCGGCAATGGTCAGCAGCTTGTTGGGGGACACGGTCAGGTAATGGTCTCTGGAAAGTGCGGAGGTGGATTCGGAATCACCTGCTGCAATCAGAGGACGGATACCGGTGAACACACTGCGGACATCCGCGCGGGTCGGGGCCTTGGCAAGGTATCTTGCAGAGTGCTCAACAAGGAAGTTGATTTCTTCTTCAAGCGGCTTGGGTTCCATGCATACGCCGTCAAGGGCGGTGTCAGTGGTACCGACAACAACCTTGCCGTGCCAGGGCACGAAGAAAATTACGCGGCCGTCGTCGGTCTTGGGAACCATGATACCGGTATCGCCGCCGAGAAAGTCACGGTCGATAACGATGTGGATACCCTGACTGGGAGCGATGAGCTTTTTGTGCTCGCCGTTATCCATGTTCATGATGTCATCGGTGAAAATACCGGTGGCGTTGATAACAGCTTTTGCTTTCAGTTCGTAAGATTTGCCGGAAAGCTTGTCTTCAGCTTTTACACCGCAGACGTAGCCGGTGGAACTCTTAACCAGGTCGGTAACCTTGGTGTGGTTCATGGGGCATCCGCCCATGTCAGCCATGGTGCGGGCAAGGGTCAGAGCCAGACGGGCATCATCAAACTGACCGTCATGGTAGGTCACGCCGCCTTTGAGTTTCTTGGCGAGAACACCGGGCACTTCCTTCATCACAGATTTCTTGGAGTAGATCTGGGAAGGACCGAAGCTGTATTTTCTGGCCAGCATATCGTAGCACTTCAGACCGATACCGTAGTAGGGAATCCCGAACCATTTGTAGTCGGGTACGATAAACTTCTGATTGTAGCACATATGCGGCGCGTTCTGCTTGAGAATACCACGCTCGTAAAGAGCTTCCATTACCAGAGAAATATTACCCTGTGCGAGGTATCTTACACCGCCGTGAACCATTTTGGTACTGCGGCTGGAAGTAGCCTCGGCAAAGTCACCCTGCTCAAGAAGGAGCACAGAGTAACCACGGGCAGCAGCATCAAGACCGGAACCGAGACCGGTAGCACCACCACCTATAATAATGAAATCCCAGACCTTTGAACTGTCTTCCATCTGCTGGATAAAATCTGAACGTTTCATGCAACACCCACTCTATAAACCGACCGCGAACGGTGGATAAAAATTGTAATGAACATATGAACCCGTATCCTTAGTAAAGCTAACCATCGGGATCGGATTCCTCCCACGCATCATATTTCAAAGCGAAACGCTGAAAATTTCGTAAGCCACCTCTTTCCGTTTCGCTTTTGAACAAAATGTGACATATTGAAAACAATATGACAAGAATTTATTTTCATTTTGCAAGACATTCATACAAAAAGAAAATAAAAACCATACCTTAAGGCTTAAAATTAATTTTCGATTCGCGAATCAAAAATGTTACTTTGAGCTGCAATAAAAGGAACTCAAGAGTTTAAAAACATTAATTATCACTCTTCTTTCATTCAAAAATGAAAAAACAATCAACGCAAAAAATCATTTCCGGTAAAAATAACTCCTTTGCCTTGCTTGTGTGTGCGAGTGCTGCTACACAATGGACACATAAGGTATCAGTTTTCATTTTACATGAAACGAATACCTTTGGGTAGAAAAAGAAACAAAAATACCGAAGTCTCTCATTATATAAGCAAAATTGTTCGGTGGTGAAAGGAAGGAGACGGTCATTTTGACTGAAAAACAAAAAAGAAAGAACAAAGGCATGAAATTCAATCTCGAGTCATTATCAAAAAGACAACGGGAAATCTTTAATATTGTTAATGAAAGAGGCTTCACCCCCATTGAATCCCTTGCACAGCATTTTGAAGTAACCCCCCAGACAATCAGAAGGGATATCAACAAACTCTGTAAACACAACCTGTTGCAGCGTTTCCACGGTGGAGCTGGAAGAGCTTCCAGTGTGGAAAATGTTGACTACAGCGCACGCCGGAACATCCTGCATCAGGAAAAAAGGCTCATCGCCGAAATGGTCGCCAAGCACATTCCCGAACATGCTTCCATGTTCATAAATATCGGAACGACCACCGAAGAAGTTGCCAAAGCCCTCTCCAATCACAAGTCCCTGCGCATTATCACCAACAACCTCAACGTGGCCCAGACCATGAGCAACAACGATTGCGAAGTGATCGTGGCCGGAGGCATGGTCCGCCAGCGCGACAAGGGGATTACCGGGGAAGCCACCGTGGAATTCATTAAACAGTTCAAGGTGGATTACGGCATTATCGGGGTTTCCGGCATTGATGAGGACGGCACCCTGCTCGACTACGATTACCACGAAGTGCGCGTAGCCCGTGAAATCATCAACAATGCCCGCAATATTTTTCTGGTCACCGACCACACCAAATTCAACCGCAACGCCATGGTCCGCATTGCCGACCTCGGCGAGATCGATGCGATATTCACCGACAAAAGGCCGCCGCAGGTCTTCTGCGACCTGATGAAAAGCAAAGAGGTAGATCTCTTTGTAACCGAGCCTGATCCGGAAGAAGACGAATAAAAAAAGGGCACCCCAGCGGGTGCCCTTTTCATTTACATGTTCATTTTCACGTAAGCGATCACATCAGGCATTGCAGCCCGCCCATGGCCCACGGACAGTGCCCGCAGGGGACCTCAACTCCAAGGCAGTCACATTCAAATTCAGTGCTGCGCCCGATGATATCATCACAGGGAGCCATGGGACAGTTTGAGCAGTAGGGATATTCGTACTCCAGCACGTCCGAGCGAAAGACTTTGTAAGGCACCGAATCCCATATTTCACTGATTTCCACGCCTTTGATATTCCCGAATTTTTTCTGACGAAGCAGCTTTTCGCTGCCGTCCAGATAACAGGTACAGCTGTGCCAGAGAAACTGGCAGGGCGAAACATCGCCGTTTGAAGTGATGAACGCGGCACCTTCTTCCACAAATGAACAGCTCAGTTCATTTTCAGCCATAAGCGGCGGCAAGCGTAAATCAACTCCCAGTTCAGCGGCCAGTTCTTCCGAATAAGCATAAATATCCAGCAGCTGTTGATACTCGTCAGTGCGACGACGCTGATCCCAGTCCGCCAGATTGCGCAGATTTATCCAGATTCCGCGAAGCTCCGCATCGGCACGCATCTCGCGGATAAGATCAAAAAGCTTTTCACGCTTCATACTCCGGCCCGGATTCCAGACAAAGCTGAAATAATTCTGCAGATCCTGCCCCTGATCACGGGCAATATCATTCCACTTATCAAACAGTTCAGTTGCAGCAGGGGTATTGGGATTGAACAGTGATTGCTCCTGCATGGATTCGTGGTAGGCCAGCACGTGTGAACAAAGCACAAACTCCGCACCCTGCCCCGCAGCCCAGCGGATGACATCAGGCAATTGTTTATATGTATCAGCCATGAGGACAAATTCTGCGCCCAGCTTGATCTGGCTGCCGCTATGTTCTGCCGCCTGCTTGAGCAGCGCGAAAGTGTGAGCCAGTCTTTCCGTACTGGACTGCCCGTGCAGTTCGCCGCCGCTAACCGAAGAATCAACGGAGTCAACTGAGATGCAGAAGGTGTCCACTCCGGCTTCCACCAGTTCCCGCGCCCTTGCTTCAGTAAAAAGCAGCCCGTTGGTCTGAAATCCGATGGAACCGTGCTTGGGCATACGCTCACGGGCAAAGGCTGCCATGGCCGCAAGACCAGGATGCAGCAGGGGTTCGCCGATGCCGTTCAGAACCAGCTTCTCACAATGCTCCAAGGCAGGGCCAAGCTTCTTGAAATCTTCCAGACTGATATCGGTTTCAGGAATATCGCTCTCCGGTGCATATTTCACACACATGGAGCAGTTCATATTGCAGCGGGTGGTGACCTCCACCTGCAGCCTTGCCGGGTATTCCCGAAAAGCTGCAGGAAATTTTTCAAGCGGCCCGCCCGTGGTTTGTTTCAACATTCCATCCATCCTTATCTGATATTCAAATTAATTTTCTTTATTTGCCAAACAGCAAAACAATGAAATTCCATAATAAGTCCCAAAAGTCAAAAGACAAGCCTTAAGACGGCCCGCAGTACCCTCTTGACCTGAACCGCATTTTCATGATGAATAACTTTCAGCACAATTAATTCAACACTTATCCACCCTTTCATGCGCTGGATATGACCTTAATCAAATACAGAGGAAAAAATGGAAAACATCACCCTGCAACCGACCATGCTCAACCCTCTGGGCGGAGCCGAAGCTCCTGACGACAGCCAGGTTTTCACTCCCAAAGGAGTCTGTGCGAAAATGATCCGCTTTAAGGTGGAAGACAACAAAATCACCTACCTGAACTTCACCGGAGGCTGTGACGGCAACCTAAAAGCCATCTCCGCACTTGTGAAGGGTATGGAACTTGAAAAAATTATCCTCACCCTTGAAGGAATCACCTGCGGTAAGAAATCCACATCCTGTGCGGACCAGCTCTGTCAGGCCCTGCACGAGTACATGGAAAGCTGAGACTCTTTCGTTTTCATGAAAAAAGGCGGTTGTCGATGTTCGACAACCGCCTTTTTTGTTTGCTGCGTATATCTAAGTATATTTAGGCTTTCACAATAGCCTGAACCTGCTTGCGCAGGGCCTCTTTACCATCGTGCTGCATGAGGTGGTAAAGGGTCATAATGGTGGCCTGACTGAAAACAGTATTGCGGAAGGCATAGAACTTAGCAGACTTGAGGTCGGACTTGCTCATACCGTAATCCTGCATGGCAATTTCTTCCATGGCCGGGATGAGCCACTTGGCAGCGGGAACGGTCAGTACCCAGTCGTGGTCGCCGAGGTGGGTGACAAAAGCTTCCATGCTGCGCTGCAGAGGCAGGGTCTTGCCGTCAGCAGCAAGCAGTCCGTATTTAACCGGATCAACATCAGCGATGATGGCCGCAGCTTTAAGCCAGCGCACCGGACCAGCCTCATCCTTGGAAAAACCGGGATGGTTGTGGGCGCAGGCCTGTGCCACACAAACATCAGCGGAAAGACCGCGAACGATGGACTCGGCTACACCGAGGACGTGATGTTCACCGGTTCCGGCAAGCTTGTTCTCATTGCGGCTGGAGCCGTCTTTCTGCCACTGAAAAACCCACGGTTTGTGCAGGTCGTGCAGGATCTGGGCGGCAACAACAACATCGCGGTCAAGATTGAAACCGTAAATTTTGTCATAGTTGTCGTAAAGGGCCAGAGACATTTCAACGTTCAGGGCTGTGTGAGTGGCCAAACCACCGGGATAACTGTGGTGGCTGGAGTAACCGCTGCCGGGTGCGGTGTAGAAAGGCTGGTTGGCTTTTTTAACGGAACCGTTTTCAGGAAGGAAGGCTTCGTAGGAAACACCCTTGAGCCAGCCGTTCTTTTCAAGTTCTTTGTATACTGCTTTCTTACGCCCGGTCACAACAGACATGAGCTTGGGCGCGGGATTTTCAATAATCCCCTGCACGGCTTCACGCAGCTTGGGATTCTTGATGCTTCCGGCCTGACGCTGGATATATTTCCATGACTCCATGACAGCGCCGGAATTTTCCGCCATCTGCTGCGGAGTGAGATTCATGCAGTCTTCGATAGTGAACTCAGTGTAGGATGCCTCGGCCATAGCAGGCATGGAAGCGGCTGCCACAGCGGCCCCGGCAACAATACCCATTTTCAAAAATTCGCGTCTTTCCATAGTGCAACTCCTTATAAGTGTGATTAGTCCTCCCCTTGGACATGGAATATATGCGCGATATTTTTGACAAACAGATTACGGTAAGACCCCGTTTCAATTACAAGATTGTGTCAGATTAATGATATCCACCACTGACTCAGGATTGTCCGCTAAGCATCGCTCCAAAGCCCATAACCTCAGGAATGGATGACTTTGGCAGGTCTTCATAGGGATTCTCCGGCTCATAATCATAATAGGCAATGGCGGAGCATCCGGTATTCAAAAACATGAGCCCGACCAGACAGGATATGCTGGCAAAAGCAAGAAAAGTTCTAAAAAACATTGTTCGCTCTCCAAAAACATTCATAGATAAGTATCTGCTCACCATAGACCTCCCGATTCAGCAGTTCCATAAACGGAAGCTAGTAAAAGGTAAAAATTAAGCATTATAAATTTACATTCTTAATATTTCTTAAGAGAGCAATAAAAAAGTCCGCTCCAGTACAGAACGGACCTTGGCATGCCGAGTGTGAATCTACTGTGAAAGGATATCGCTAAGATTTTATGCGTCCCGCAGTTTACTGAAAATCTCCCGGAAACTGTCCATGGATGCGGCTCCGGTGACATTACCGTGTCCTTCGATTACAAAAGTCGGTGCGGCATTAACCCATTTATCGCGGGCCTGCCGGGTGGTATCTTTCAATTTATCCAGATAAACAGACTGCTCAAGGGCTTCCCTGAAAGCCTGTTCATCAAGCCCGCATTGGCGGGCTGCTTCCAGCAGCACATCCATATGGCCGATATTTTTGCAGTCGGAGAAAAACGATTTGAATACCGCTTCGTGATATTCATGGTAGCAACCATGTTCTTTGGCGAACTCACCGCCCATGAGCGCAAGCCGGGAATTGCTCATCACTTCCTGCGGACCGAAAAAAAGACCGTAACGTTTCGCGCGCTGGTTGATCTCCGCGAAAAACAACGCCGTGTTCATGCCGGGAAAGTATTCATCCAGCCGCACACCCTCTGCCGGGGTATCCGGATGGATTTCATAGGGCAGCCATTCATCTTCAATGATTAATTCGCCCGTGAATTCCTGCTGCAACTTTTCGACAATACCTTTGCCGATGTAGCAGTAAGGTCAGATATAATCAGAAAATATGGTAACTTTGATCGTTTTCATGGAAGTCCTCCGCAGATGGTATGATCAAGATTTAGCAAAGGTTTCCCGAAAGGCAATCAGTATTTTGGATGAATACCGCCAAATTACATCTAATACAATTTGCCGGATCAAGGACTGTGATGCTAAGTTCCCCTCATGAATTTTCAATTTTCCACCGCACCCAAAATCGTCTTCGGCCCGGACTCCGCCCGCTCCATTCCTGAATATGCCAAGGAAATGGGTAATAAAGTCTGCCTTGTAACCGGAAAATCTCCGCAAAGGATTCAATGGCTCGTTGACGCTTTGCAGGAAAAAGGCTCGGACCTGCATATTATTTCCATCTCCGGGGAACCGGATACTAAGCTCATTGCCGGACAGGTCACTGATGCCCGCGCAATGGGTTGCGATGTAGTCGTTGCCGTAGGCGGCGGCAGTGTGCTGGACGCAGGTAAGGCCATTGCCGCACTTATCCCCAACAAACGTGATCTGCTGGATTATCTGGAAGTGGTCGGCAAAGGACAGGCTCTCGACGAAAAGCCCCTGCCGCTTATCGCAGCCCCGACCACATCAGGCACCGGGTCGGAAGCAACCGCCAATGCGGTACTGCTCAGCGCGGAAAACAAGGTCAAAGTCAGCCTGCGCTCAACGGACATGATCCCGGACATTGCGGTGGTCGATCCCCTGCTGACTCTCTCCGCGCCCCCGGCAGTGACCGGAGCTACCGGGCTGGACGCTTTGACCCAGCTAATGGAATCCTTTGTTTCCCGCTTCAATTCACCCATGACCGATGCACTCTGCCGCGAGGGATTGAGACACGGGGCGAAATCCCTGCTCAAAGCATACAAAGACGGAGATAACGTGGAGGCCCGCACGGACATGGCCCTGGCAAGCCTCTTTTCCGGCATAACCCTCGCCAACGCCAAGCTGGGCGCAGTGCACGGATTTGCCGCCCCGCTGGGAGGGGAATTCAAAGCTCCGCACGGAGCGGTCTGCGCCGCCCTGCTTCCATATGTTATGGAGATAAACATCCGTGTCCTGAAAGAACGCGATCCGCAAAACCCGGCCCTTGCCGCTTATACTGAAACCGCAAAAATCCTGACCGGAAACAATTCCGCTCAGGCAGCCGACGGCATCGAGTGGATAAAAGACATCTGTGCTGAAATGAAAATCCCCGGACTGGGGGAAATCGGCGTGCAGGAAAAAGATTTCAAATCCGTGGCCGCAAAAGCCGCAAGGGCCAGCAGCATGAAGGGTAATCCCATTGAACTTACGGAAGATGAATTGCTGGAAATTTTAGAGAAGGCCCTTTAATGGAAAAGGCTTACCTGACTCGAGGTAAGCCTTTTTCTACATCCATGTTCACGATATAATTCCTTGTTTTGAATTAATACGCCGGACCGTGAATCCTTTCACAGCCTTAATCATGATGCTGAATTACACACTGGATCCGAGCAGGCTTGCAGCCGAACTGCTTGCAGACTGATCCTGATAGGCGCGCATGGCCATGCGCTGCAGTATGGACTGGCCGGACTGGCCTTCTTCACCGGACTGCTGCTGATTCATATCGCCCCTGCGACCGACTATGTCTTCGAGGGAGGTGTCGCCGCTGGCAAATGCCTTCTGCAACTCATCAAGGGTTACCACGCCGTCCTGATTGAAATCGTACTCATCGTACTCTTCTTCAGATTCTTCGCTGCCGGAAGAACTTTGCGCTGAGCTGCCGGAGGCCGCCATATTGCCCATACCTTCAGGCGGCGGTCCCATAGCCTTCATATTGTCTTCTAACTCGGAACTGGAAAGGCTGCCGTCGCCATCGGAATCAAGAATGCTGAATAGCTCGTCTTTAAGACCGGACTCTTCCTGACTGATGGTACCGTCACTATCGCTGTCCAGCTCTTCCATAAGGGAATCAATAAGATTCCGGCCTGTGCCGCCGCCCATGGAAACAGACATGTTGCCCATGGCAGCCCGCATCTGCTGCATCTTTTCCACATCGGCAACAAGTTCTTCCTGTGAAAGATAGCCGTCACCATCGGAATCGATTTTATTAAAATGGTCTTCTTTAAAATTTGACTCTGACGAACTCAGCAGCCCGTCACCGTCGCTGTCCTGATCACCGAGTATGGAATCAACAAAATCCTCTGTTGAATCAAAGTCCTCAGGACGTTTCCTCTGATTCATCTGCTGCATCTGTTCTGAAAACAGACCGCTGACTGACGAACCGCCAATACCCGAAACACTCATAGTTGTCCTCCTGATCATTTTTACAAAGAGGCAATATCTGCCTGTTCCTCTGTCTGACCGGAGATGCAGCAACTATGGTTCCGTATTGCATTAAGAAATATTAACAATTTATTAATTTTACAAAAGCATTAGAATTAAATGCCACAATATCTGCATTGCAATTGCCAAAAAGTACGTCAGCAGGTTATAATAAAAGGCAGCATTGAACCTTTATTTACAGCCGGAGGAGAGCCATGATGATTCACAAACGTTCATTTATTTATATCCTGCTGGCGGCAATATTTACGCTGACCAATGCCCATAATTCTTCAGCCTACGCTGATGCTGATTTCTGGATTCAAACTCCCGACAACTGGAACGAGACCACACACGGTTTGTCATCGGACCTTAAAAAGCAGGTCATTTCACCGGACCGCAATGCCATGATCGAAGTATATGCAGCAAAAGGGAACAATCCGGGATTGCAGGTCATTGCAGACGGCATGGAGGAACATGGACTCAATAATGGAGCCGCATATTTCAGGAACAGAATCTCCAGCAAAAACATCATGCAGGACAATCACCCTGCTATTTTCCGGGAATACAGCTCCAACCATGAAGGCAACAGACTGCACGCATATGCCATCTTCGCATACGGTAACGGCGGGGCAGTAATGGCCGTAGGTGTTTTTGCAGAAGCATTATCCCACCAATACCAGAATATTGTCTACGAATGCATAAAAAGCCTACGCTTCTCCCCTCCACCAACAGCAGGCAGCAGTAATCCTTACGCGGGATCACAAGGAAATCCTTATGGCAACCAAGGTGGCGGCTGCGAAAGGCTGGTGGGCAAATGGAAGTGGTTTACGGGATCACAGGCGGAATTTTATGCCGACGGACGCATGCCCGGAAACGGCAACAGCTGGCAATGTGTCGACCCGGCGCGCGGGGTGGTCAAAGTGATCTGGAGCAATGGCAAATGGGTGGACACCCTGACCATCTCCGCTGACGGCAGTCGGGTAGACGGGCAGAATCAGGTCGGCAACCGGGTCTGGGGCACAAGGATTTCCGGCGGTTCGCATCCGGCACCGACACAACAGGTGGTTCCAGCACAACAGCCGCGCCCCAAAATGAATTACGCAAAAAAAGTAAGGGGCAATATGGGAGCCGAATGGCGTCTGGCCCACGGAAGCCTCAAAGCAGGCACATCCGACCACAGGGCCGAATGGGAGCTGAGTACGGTTTCAGGCACAACCCTGCGCTTCACCGATCCCTATAAAAAAGGACAGCAACGCTATCGGGTAAAAATCCTGACCAAAGACAATCAGGTGGTGGAAGAAAGAGTGGTCGGCATGTCCGAACACATCACCGTCAGTCCCGGTATTTATAAAATCCGCATGTTCGCCGAAGGAGGATACGCAGGGTGGCGGTGTGAATGGCATTAAAACAACAAAGTCCACCCAGTCCATAAAAATGGGTTGGGTGGACAAAAAATGCACTCATGAAACGCCAGCTAACCTTCCTCCTCCATCCGCTTCAGCTTCTCACGCAGAGTCTTGCGGTTGATGCCGAGAATTTCCGCAGCCCTTGTCTTATTGTTATTGGTCATAGCCAGCACGTTTTTGATATGCTCCCGCTCCACATCGGCCAAAGAGCGATCCACGCGGCCTTCCACCGGGAGGCTGAAACGCATACTGCCGGGCAGGTCGGTCACTTCGATGGGATCATGGTCCACAATGACTACCAGCCGCTGGATGAGATTTTCCAGTTCACGCACGTTTCCGGGCCATGAATAATTACGCAGGGACTGCAAAGCTTCGTCGGTCATGCGCAGGGTTGGCCGCTGCATGGCTTTGGAAAAACGGTCCAGAAAACTGCTGATCATGATCAGAATGTCATCCCCGCGCTCGGCAAGGGATGGGACCGGAATATCCACAACATTGAGGCGGTAATACAGGTCCTCGCGAAAAGACCCCTCGTCCACCAGCCGCTTGAGATTCTTGTGGGTAGCAGCCAGAACGCGGGTATCCACTGTATTGACCACGCTTGAGCCGACCTTGCAGAATTCCTTGGATTGCAGCACACGCAGCAGTTTGGCCTGCATATTCGGACTGGCATCGCCTATTTCATCAAGAAAAATGGTCCCGCCGTTGGCGATTTCAAAAAAACCGGCCCGCCCTTCCTTGGCCCCGGTGAAGGCTCCCTTCACGTGACCGAAAAGTTCGCTTTCCAGCAGCGAATCCGGGATGGCCGCACAGTTTACAGGCACAAAGGGAGCTGCCCTGCGGTCGCTGTGATAATGCACAGCCCTTGCCACCAGTTCCTTACCTGTCCCGGAATCACCGGAAATAAGCACGTTGGCACTGGTAGCCGCTGCCTTGCCGATTCTCCTGAAAACAAGCTGCATCAACGGAGATTTACCGTAGATGCCATAATTTTCATCGGGAGCTTCCGCAGGTTCGGCGGCCTTACGGATGTTGACCCGCTCCATGATCCGCTCCATGGCCGAAAGCAGTTCTTCTGCTGTGAACGGCTTGGGCAGATACTCTCCGGCCCCGTCCTTGATGGCTTCCACCGCCCCGGAAATGGACGGATATCCGGTGATCATCATAATCTCCACGTCACGGTGGTTCTCGCGCACGTGGCGGATCAATTCCAACCCCGTGGCCTGCGGCATCTTGTAATCAGTGATGACCACATCAATATCATATTCTTCCAGCAACGGCAGGGCTTCATCCACCCGCAAGGCGGTCAGCACCTCGTACCCGCTGGATTCAAGGTTTCTTTTGAGCACTTCAAGGGTGCTTTTGCTGTCATCAACAGCCAATATCCTAATTTTTCCAGTCATCATTCATCCGTTTCATTATTCTGCTGGTAAGGAAGCACTATTTCAAAGCAGGTTCCTTCACCCGGTTCGCTGTGTACCTGTATAAATCCCTTATGCGCCTTTACGATGCCCAGAACAACTGAAAGACCCAGTCCGGTCCCCTTGTCCACATCCTTGGTAGTATAAAAGGGATTAAAAATCTGCTTCAATTCAGCTTCGGGAATTCCCGGACCGTTATCTTCTACTATTATATAGGCATCATTCTCATCACTCAGGGTTTTGATGCTCAGGGTCCCGCCATAACCCATGGCCTGAATGGCGTTAGCCGCGAGATTTACAATCACCTGCTTGATATGCTGCGGATCGGCTGGAACCTCAGGCAGATCAGCAGCAAAATCACACAGAACTTCAATGTTATTGCGCTTGGCCGCAGTTTCGGTGATCCGCAGGGCCTCGGCAATTGTTTCGTTGAGATCAGTGGGAATAAACTGCGGGGGCAGCTGCCTGCTGAAAAACATCAGCTTCTTGATGATCTCCCGCGCGTGCAGCGATGAATCCACAATCATTCCCAGATCCATACGCACCTGTTCCGGCAGTTCCGGGGTCTGCAGGGCCAACTGGGCATAACCGAGGATATTGGAGAGCGGCTCATTTATTTCATGGGCCACCCCGGCGGAAAACTGTCCGATCTTGGCCAGACGGTCTGCCTGCCGCAACTGCTGTTCCAATTCCTTTGCTGCGGATTTAATCTCTTTTTTAGCCACAACAATGGCTATCTGCTGGGCCGCAGTCATAAGCAGGTCTTTTTCATCATCGATAAATACCGGCCTGCTGCCGTTTTCCGGGCCTTCTACAGCCACAGTAATGGTCCCGCGAATATCCCGGTGGGCATCCACGGCCTCCACCAGAAAATTATCCGTTTTACGGTATCCGGGAGTCTCCCAGCTGAGGTTTCCGATACGCAGCCGAATGTGGGTCTTTTCCGGCCTCTGAAACCCGGAAGGCATCATCTGGACAATACGGTCCATAGTTTCATTCAGGTTCAGGTCAAGATCACCGCCCAGCTTGGAAATCTCAAAAAGACAGTTCAGTTCCTTGTTGCGTTCAATGAGGGTGAAACGCTCGTGGAGCAGCCCTTTCTGACGCTGCATATGGGTGGTGACATCCTGCCCGACGCATAAGATACTGACCACTTCGGATCTGGAATCCGTAAGCTGCTTGATATTCCAGTCGATATAGATCTTGCTTCCGCCACGAGTGCGGATATCCCCGGAAATTTTAGAAATCCTGTTTTCTTTTGCTTTATTGAAAACTTCCCTGCGGGCATCTTCCCGTTCATCCCGTGTAACAAACGTCTCAAACCAGTCCTTACCGGCCAGTTCTTTCATGGAGTATCCGGTCAGTTTCTCCAACCGGGTATTGCCGTGGATGATTTCCCCGTTCAAATCCAAGGTAACCACTATCCCGTGGCTCAGCTGCATTATGGTGTCGTAATATTCCTGAAGATTCATTGTAATACCCTCATCTTAAAGGATAGGGGGAAATCAGGTCCGAGTAAACATTTTCCGCAATAATAACAGCCCCGTTTTTTATATTGTGAAGAGCACGGCCCGGCACTGGAGGTACCCGGGCCGTGCAAGCCGCCTATTGCATCAGGTCAATGCATCAGTGGCCGAGATTCAAGCCCCATCCTTCGAATACGAAGAGGATGGCAAAGCCGTACCATAATGTGTAGACCACGTAGAATACCAGTGAGAAGATGACCAGCCAAAGCTCATCCATGATATTCAAGGGTTCGATTTCATAATAATTGTATGCGGTTTCCACGCCCTTCTTCATGACCGTGGAAGAAACCTTGGCCATCTTGAACTCACTCTGGTCGTTAAGGGCCTTCTCCATGAGTCCGAGACTGGTCCACCAGTTGAAGGTGGCCCGGCGCGGCTCTACACCGTACTTGTCGGAAACTTCCCCGCCCTTGTTGTGATACATGAGATCTGCATCATCAAGGCAGGAATCAAGTATGGCCGAGATGGAACCGCTTACTGCCAGCTCCTTGCCGTTTAAAGCCGCCTGCACTCCGGCGGTTTCGAACAGCTTTGCTGACTGCTGAGCCTGTACCGCAGTGGAATAGGTGAGCTTAAGACTTACGTCCTTGCCGTTGATGGTTTTCACATTCTCACGCAGGTCGGGAATATAGTTCACCGATCCCTTGGAGATGGAATTGTACATGGCATCAAGGTAGGCCATGGCATTCTTGCCCTCAAACATGGGCTGGAACATGACGGCCAGCACCACAAAGAAGAGAGCGAGCAGAGCAAAACCGCCGGTGAATTCTTTCTTGTTGACGATCATTTTAACGTGCCTCCTCAACCTTGAGGTTCCTGATATTCATAAGGAAGGTTCCGATTACCCAGACGGAGAACCCGCCGATGACCACAAAGAACGCCCAGATACCGATTGTGTCCAGCAGGCTGCCCATGGCCGGGGAGATGGGTATGTACCCCATTTCACCGAGCTTGCCGGGCAGGGCGAAGATACGGTTTACAAATCCGGCCAGCACCGCCATGGCGTAGAAGCCGCGAATGGTGATTCCGGGGACAACCTTGGTCACCAGCGCGCCGATCTGGATACCCAGCAGGGAACCGAGCAGCATGCCCATGGCCAGAGTGTAGAAGATAAAACCGTAAATGGCGTACTGGCTGATGGAAGCGAATCCGGCGGTAAAGACGATCTGGAAGATGTCGGTACCGACGGTGGTCATGGAAGAAACACCGAGCACGTAGACAAAGATGGGGAAGGTCAGGAATCCGCCGCCCACACCCATGATACCTGCAGCAAGACCTACCAGCGCGCCGGAGATAACAAGGAATACCCAGGAAATCTGGCGTCCGCCGGGCACGAGGTCCTGATCAAACTTGACCATGGGCGGAAAGTTGATTCCCTGCAGGGACTTTGAGAGTGCGCCGAGATCGGCACCTTCACTGCCACCGTGGGCACAGCCGCCGGTGTCGGACTTGCGTGCTTTCAGGTAGTCAATCATGGCGTAGCTTCCGAGAAAGCCGAGCATGAGTGAATACACGGTAGTGATGAATGCATCCGAGAGAACCGGGTTGATCTCATAAAGAACACGGTTGATTATCCCGCCCGCCGTGGCACCGAGAATGGCCCCGATCAGGAAAACCACCGCCAGCGGCACGGAAACGTTACCCATCTTACGGTGGATTACGCTACCCATGATCGCCTTGGCGAAAATGTGGAAGAGATCGGTACCTACGGCCAGAATACCCTTGATCCCGGCACTCATGAGAGCGGGAGCAATGATAAAACCACCACCCGCGCCGATACAGCCGGTAATCAGTCCGGCTCCCATACCGATGGCGATGGAAACCATAAAAATACCAAAGCTGTAGAAAGCCGGGCTGTAGGACTTTTTGCCGCCCAGCAGATCAGGCAGAATAGGCGCGATATCGTCGGCGAACGCGATACCGCCCAGAATTACGGGAATAAGCATCAACCCCAGAAGCATACGCAGCCTGCTGCTGCCCATGATTGCCTTGGCGTTGTCTATTTCCCAGCGGGCCATATATCCGGCCCCGGCCATCATAAACTTACCCCATTGATTGAAAAAACCCATGGTTATCCTCACATTGTCATTGGTTGTTACATCCTAAGGCGGCATCCTTGAGCTTCAGGACAATTTCATCCGCATCAGTCGGCTTCAGGAGATAATCACAGGCTCCCATAGCCATGCAGGAAATGATCAGATCCGATTCAGCGTGGGCCGTAAGCATTACGACCGCTATTCCGGGATACTGCCTTTTTATTTCTCCAAGCAGCTGGACTCCGTCCCTGCCGGGCATTTTTATATCCAGCAGCACCACGTCCACCGGGTGTTCCTTCAGGGCCAGTACGGCCTCGTCGGCTCCGGAAGCCGTGATTACGTTCAGCCCCCGCCTTCCCAGCCTGCGGGCTAGGACACGGGAAAAATCAACTTCATCATCAACCAGAAGAACCCTTATTCTGTCCATCGGGCACCTCCTTGCGGTTGTATGCCTGCTCTACTTTTTCTAGCAGCAGGCTGAACTCGATCGGCTTCGAAAGATAGTCCGCAACCCCCAGCCTGACACTTTCCGCAGCAGCCTTTTCGCAGCCGTGTCCGGTAAGCATCAAAACCGGCAGATCCGGGTCCAGCATTTTGAAAACCTTTAAAATCTCTATCCCGTCCATTCCTTCGAGCTTGAGATCAAGCAGGGCTACGTCAAAATGCTTTTCCTTCAGCATCCGGACCGCGTCTTCTCCTCTGTATGCGGTTTCAACCTCAATGCCCCGCCGCCCCAGACGCTTGCGCAATACTTCAGCAAAACCGACTTCGTCGTCGACTATGAGAAGTTTTATCTGCTTATCGCTACTGGTCATTTTCAAACCCTCGGAAATGGTTTACCCGAACGGATCAGGCCATGCGATGAGTGATATCATCGATGCGGGCCTGAACCTCTTCATCTTCATGGTCATGATAAAGCTTCACTGCCATCCTGATCTTTTCAGTAAGATCATCAATGTTGCAGGGCTTCATCAGGTAGTCGAAAGCACCGTTCTGCATACCCTCGATGGCTGATTCCACTGTGGCGTGCCCGGTCAGCATGATCACTTCCACGATGGGATGATCCCGCTTGATGTCGCGCAGCACCTCAAGCCCGTCCTTGCCCGGCATTTTCATATCAAGAATGACAACTTCAATACCGGGATGCTCCCCAAGGCTCTTCATCGCCTGATCGCCGTCATAAGCCGTGTGGATAGTCATATTTCTTCTGGCAAGCCTCTTGGACATTGCGTCTACAAATCCAACCTCGTCATCAACGAACAGAATAGTTGCGTCCATCATGGTTTATTCCTCCTTTTCAACGTCATGTTCGGTTCCGGTCGGGGGCAGAGGCAGCCGGATATTGAACCGCGCTCCCTGTCCCACTCCGCTTTCAACATCAATCTCCCCACCCATCTGGTGGATCAGCCCAAAGCAGATGGAAAGTCCCAGCCCGCTCCCCTTGCCCACCGGCTTGGTGGTAAAGAAGGGATCGAAAATCCTGCTCAAATTTGCGGCAGGTATTCCGGGACCTGTATCCGCCACGGAAACATATGCTTCATCGCCTTCAGCCCTGCAGGAAACACTCAGGGTCCCGCCCTCGGCTTCCATGGCCTGAACGGCGTTGTTGAAAAGATTCAGGAAAACCTGCTGCAGCTCGGAAACCGAAGCCCGCACCGGGCCCATGCTCCGGTCAAGGTCAAGCGAAAGGTTGACCTGTGCGTAACGGGCCTGCTGTATGGATATTTCCAGGACTTCCTCAATCAGCTCCGGCAGGAAGACATCCACAACCCTTGAATCTGTCTTGCGCGCAAAACTGAGCAGCTTGTGAGTTATGTCCTTGCAGCGTCCGCCCTGAGTGCGCACCTGCTCAAGAGCGCGGGTGATTTCGGTGTAAGAGGACATCTCCTTGCCCTCGTCTTCCAGCAGATCGCTGACCCATCCGGCCTCTTCGATCATGATTGCCACCGGATTGTTGATTTCGTGGGCAATGCCTGCGGCCAGTTCGCCGATGGAGGCCAGCTTACCGGTCTCTACCATCTGGCGGTTCATCATTTCATTTTCGTCATCGATAAATTCAATATGAGTGACCAGCTTCCGGGAGAGGTAGAGAGCCATGGCAATGATCGCCAGCCCGCCGGAAAGGAAAATTACAAGAGTGATGAATTCACTGCGGATCATGGCCGAAAATGCATCGGACATGTTCTGCTGATAAACCAGCTTCCAGTCCCCGTTCTTCAGCAGGGAGGAAACGGTCACATACTTTTCCCCGTCACTGCCCTTGGAAAGCTGAATGGAAACGCCTTCACCGGGGGTGGGCTGCTGAATATCCTCGTAGGGAGTCAGCACCAGATCGCTGTTGCGACCCACCTGCGGTCTGGTTTGAAAAACGCCTTCCTTGTTCAGGATGTAGGCATATCCGGTCTCCCCGATGTGAACGTTTTCCACCAGATTGGAAAAGGCGAGAAAGTCGATTGTCGCCCGCAGAGTCCACGGCTTGCCCGCACTGCTGTTGTTAATGGTGATGATAAAGTGGGGTGCCTGACGCAAACCCATGAACACATCGCTGATGCAGGTCTTTTTGTTCCGGGAATTTATGTACCAGTCCGCCTTGGAGTAATCCGCCCCCAGAAGATCGAACGGTCCGGCATAGGCTACCTGCGATCCGTTCTCATCAATAATTCCGAGGTCAACGAATATGCGCCCGTACTGCTGCTGCATGCCCTTCAGGGCCTGCTCCAGAGTCTGCGGATCGCTGAGTTCTTCGTAGGTAAACACCCGGGTGAGATATTGGACTTCGGCCAGCTTCTCGCTCAGAAAGTTGTTTACATTGTCATTCTGCTTATCCACCACCTCTGCAAGATGGGCATAAACCTTGGCCCGGTAGATGGACCGGAACTGGTCGAAGATAAGACCGCCCACAAGAATCAGCGGCGCAAGTGATACCGTGATCACGGTAAGTGCGATCTTCCGGGAAAGCTTGTCGTATGTCTTCTTGGCTTCGGTCTGCATGGTTCACCACTCTGGGTTTCTACTGGTTTCAGCTCCGCAGAAAACTGCGGGCCTCCTGAAACCCATTGAGCAAGTGGTGTGCCAGATCTGCAGGGTGCACGAGACTCAAGTCAGGCAATTTATAAACACACAAGGCACTGTTTTAAAAGGAATTAAACACAAACAACGAAATGCGCTTATTAGTAATGTAGGGGAAACCATCAAGAGAGAGTTATACTGAGTCTCATTGTAAAACAAAATTATTCGGTACTTTTTACCCCGGTGATACAAAACACCCCCTTTGACCCGAATAATACTTTTCTCACCAGACTGTGCGCTTTTTCACAATGATTGATGACTCAATCGACCCACCACGGTACAAAACACCCCGATCATTCCTCCCCATTCTCTTCCCACTGACAGAGAACAAAGAGATAAAGCAAAAAAAAGTTCATACTTAAGTTAGTTCCGCCTAATCTTTCAGCCTCACCAACCATCTCAACATGTTGAAATAAGACAGCTTTATTTCTATACACAAAATCAATACCGCAAACTTCAAAACATCCCGCACGCTTTTGGCATGTTCATTGTAACTATCAGGGTAAAGCCAAGGAGGAAGATTATGAAAAACATTCGAATACTCCTCATAGATGACGAAGAAGGCTTTTCTTCTGTACTGGCCAAGCGACTGACCAGAAGGGGCGTTGAAGTTATCACCGCCGCAGATGGGGCTGAAGGGCTGCTTAAGCTTGATACAGAACTTTTTCAGGTAGTGGTTCTGGATATGAAAATGCCCGGGATGAACGGATTGCAGGTTTTGAAGACCATCAAAAACCGCCATCCCAGCGTGGAAGTAATTCTGCTGACCGGCAATGCGGATATGGATTCCGCCCTTGCTTCCATGAACGCCGGAGCATTCGACTTTATGCTCAAGCCTGCCAACACGGAGATCCTGACCCACAGGATTTACGACGCGGCAAAGAACAGCCGGGTCTGCATGGACAGGGCTGGTTGAGCAAAACACTATTTATCATCTTGGAACAAATGAAGAACAGCAACAAACCGACACCCTGTGCCAAAAGAATACTGCGGGCAGTTCTTGGAAAGATATGGACCTCTTTCAAAGATCTGCTGCCCATTATTCTGGTCATCGCGTTTTTCCAGATTGTTGTTCTCAGGCAGCCTCTGCCGAATATGGGAGAGGTGGCTTTCGGCGGTCTGCTCGTGGTTCTGGGGCTTATGCTCTTTGTGCAGGGCCTGGAAATGGGTCTTTTCCCCGTCGGGGAGGAAATGGCCCGGGCCCTTGCGCGCAAAGGAAGCCTCTTCTGGCTGCTGAGCTTCGCCTTTCTGCTCGGCTTTTCAACAACGGTTGCGGAACCTGCGTTGATAGCCGTCTCGGCAGAGGCTGCCAGCATTGCTGCCGGGGGAAATCTTATCGCCCCCGGAGAAGAATCAATGGCTCGCTACGCACTGGGCTTGCGCCTTTCAGTGGCCTTCTCCGTAGGTGTGGCGATATTAATCGGTGTTTTGCGGATATTGCGCGGTTGGCCCGTGCATTACCTGATCATAGGCGGCTACGTGGTTGTTATGCTGATGACCCTGATAGCTCCCAAAGAGATCGTAGGCATTGCCTATGATGCAGGCGGTGTTACCACATCCACCGTCACCGTTCCCCTCGTAGCGGCTCTGGGAGTAGGTCTGGCTTCAATAATCAAGGGCCGCAGCCCCCTGCTGGACGGATTCGGGCTGATCGCCTTTGCCTCCCTCCTGCCTATGATTTTTGTAATGGGCTACGGGCTGACCGTATTTTAATATCCGGAGGGCTTGCAAACGCTATAGATACCCTGCGTTTCATCCCCCGCCCTCCGGACAATTTTATTTAAAGAGGAAAGCGAGATCATGGACTTCCTGATTGAATTCTCAGCGGTATTCCTTGCCACTATCCGGGATATTCTCCCGATACTGGCATTGATCACCTGCTTTCAGCTCTTTGTTCTGCGCCAGCCCATACCCAATCTGCGCAGCCTGATTATCGGCGGCGTATATGTGGTGCTGGGACTGGCAATGTTTTTGATCGGCCTGGAAAAAGCGCTGTTTCCGATAGGCCGGATCATGGCGACCCAACTCTCCGCGCCTTCGCTGCTGGCGGGCGAAGGCGGGGTCGCCGCAATTTCTGATTGGACCGCATACGGCTGGGTCTACCTGTTCGCGGCCATGATCGGCTTTTCCACCACCATAGCCGAGCCCTCGCTGCTGGCCGTGGCCCTGAAGGCCAAGGAAGTTTCCGGCGGCGTGATCAGCCAGTGGGGACTGCGCATAACGGTTGCTATCGGAGTGGCCATCGGCATATCGCTGGGAGCTTTCCGCATCGTCACCGGAACCCCGCTTTATATTTATATAATGGCGGGATACGTAATCGTGATCATCCAGACCTTTCTGGCCCCGAAAAAAATCATCCCGCTGGCCTACGATTCCGGCGGGGTAACCACCTCCACGGTGACCGTGCCGCTGGTGGCAGCACTGGGGCTGGGACTTTCCGAAGCAGTGCCCGGACGCAATCCGGCACTGGACGGATTCGGCCTGATCGCCTTTGCCAGCCTGTTTCCAATTATCACCGTCATGGGTTACGCTCAGTACACACATTTCATGGCTGAACGGAGAAGCGCAAAAGCATCGGCAGAAAAGAATAAAATTTCCCGCGCAGCAACAATGCGCGGAACCAAGCCCAATCAGGGGGAAAAATTATGAGATTCAAGATCATCCTTGCCCCGGTAAAACCGGACAAAACCGATCCCATTGTGGATGCGGCCAAGAAGGTCGGTGCCACCGGAGCAACCATCATCCCCGCACGGGGAACCGGAATGCGCGAGGCCAAGACATTTTTCGGCCTTACCCTCGAAGACCAGACCGACATTGTCCTCTTCCTGCTGGAAGAACATCTGGTCGCGCCGGTCATGGATGCGATCAAGACCGCCGGGGAGTTCCACAAGCCCGGCACCGGAATCGCTTTTGTGCTGCCCGTGGAGAATGTGCTCGGCATGGAAAGCCAGATTGAAGTCTTCAAGGAAAAGGTCCGCGACAGCTACCTGTAAAGGAGAAAAGATATGAGTTCACTGATTATCCGCGTACAGGATGTGATGCAATCCGAGATTGTCAGCATCGACGGCATGGCGACCGCCAAGGAAGCAGCAGAACAGATGCGCATGTCCAAAGCATCCGAACTGCTGGTTAACAAACGCAGCAAGGATGACGCATGGGGAATTGTCACTGTTAATGATCTGGTCCGGGATGTGGTCGTACCCGGACGGGAGGCTGAACAGGTTTATGTTTATGAAATCATGACCAAGCCCATTATTACCGTTCCCGCGCAGATGGATATACGTTATGCTGTACGTCTGATCCACCGCATCGGCATCCACCGTGCCCCGGTGGAGCATATGAATGAAATAATCGGCATGGTAACCCTGTCGTCACTCATACTTGATAACGACCTGCTTTAATACAGGTCCGCAGCCAAGCATGGCAAAAACAGACCTTTAACCAGCTTTAAAAGCAGGAATAATACCATGTGGGGAATATACTCAACACTCATGGCGGCATTTAACCGCAAGCGCAAATGCCCGCAGTGCGGCAAGGTCAACATCATACGGCTTGAAAACAAGGACAAAACCGTGAAATGCCGTAAATGCGGAAAAGACCTGCCGCCGCAAAATCCCCGCGTCTGAAAAACTTCCAAAATCCTTAAGCAAAAGGAACATACAGACCTCAGGCTGGGACCGGTTTATCCTTTCCTGAGCCACCAAACCCGGCGGAACTCCCCTTCCGCCGGGTTTTCTTTTCTAATAATTACGAACAACTATACCAAGAATAATTAAACATTCACATCTTAATGTAAAAGTGATAGATTTTAAGTACCCTTAATTTTTTAACAGGGCATATTCCCGGAGATATTATGCCTGAACAAGCCACCCCCCTTGTTGAAATCGGTGTTGTAACCGGACTCAAGGGCGAAGCTTTTGCCGAATCAGCTTCAGGAGCAAGGATTCTCAGCAGCGGATCTCCCATCTATCAGGGTGAGGAGCTGGTTACTGCTGCGGGCGGCAATGTTGAAATCAGGCTTATTGATGACACCCTGCTCTCTCAGGGCGAAAACTCCCGTATTTCATTAGACGATTATATTTATGACGATTCCACCGGGGTCGGTGATTTCCTTGCCGACATAACCCAAGGAACATTCCGCATAGTTACCGGGGAAATTGCCAGACAGAATCCAGACCGTTTCAAGGTCGGCACCCCGCTGGCCACAATAGGCATCCGTGGAACCATCATCCTCAGTGAGGTAGGACCGGACGGCGAAATTCACGGCGTGGAAGAAATCCATGCCGGAAAAGCCATGCTCCTGCAGAGTAAAGCCACCGGGGAAATGCGCCAGCTATTTTCCGGACAGATGGTCGATGTCAGCGGCTCCGGCCTGCTCAGTCAGGTCCGCCCCCTCTCCGCACGGGAACTGCAGAATTTCCGGGACCTTGCCCCTGCGAACATCCGACAGGAACAGGATATCCGTGACCAGCGTGAGGATAATCAGGATGACGACCTCCCAGAAGAACAGGACATATCCGGCGAAGAGCTTTCCGGAGATGTAGTTCCGGGTGGCGGGGATATTCTTTCCCCTGACGGAATTCTGGGCGGTGGAATCATTGAAGGAACAGAAGACAAAGTAGAACAGCCCGTGGAGCCGAAACCTGAAAAGGAAGGCGAAAAAGACGAAAAAGGATTGCCACCGGAAATCACCCCTGAACCAAAGCCGACACCAAAAGACGAAGAGAAGGACAAGGAAAAGAAAAACGACGATGACGAGATTACCTCCCTTCTCGAAAATACTGACGAAAATAACGATGACAATGACAGCTCAAAAGATGAACCGACTTCCGACCCGCACAACATAACCGGCAGCGGACTGATAGAAGGCACAGCTGAAGCCGACACCATTACCGGAAGCAGCTCCAATGACACCATCAGAGGCCTTGGCGGCAGCGACACCCTCTACGGTCAGTGCGGAGATGATACCCTCTATGGGGGAACCGGAGATGACATCATGTACGGCAGTGACGGAGCCGACACATTATATGGAGAGGAAGGTTCGGACACCCTAAACGGCGGCACTGGTACCAACTATATTGACGGGGGTACGGGAGCGGCATCTGATGTGGATTTTGTCTCCTATGCTGATGCAGGCGGCAGTGTCAACGCATCCATAAAAAACAATCTCGGCAGCACATCCGGCAGAACAGACTTCCTGACCAATATTGAAGGAATTGAAGGCTCCGCTCACGATGACGAACTCGATGGTGACTATTTCGCCAACACCCTGCTCGGAAACGGCGGCAACGACACCCTGGAAGGCTGGGAAGGTGACGACCGCCTTGATGGCGGAGCCGGCATTGACTTTGTCTCCTATGCCAGTGCCATGACCGGAGTGAACGTTAGTCTGAAAGACGGCACCACCAGCGGAGCGCACGGGATCGACACCATAACCAACGTAGAAGGAATAATAGGCTCCGGTTCCGGAGATAACCTTGAAGGCGATAGTGCGGACAACACAATACAGGGCAACGCCGGAGTGGACACATTATACGGCCTTGAAGGGAATAACACTCTTGAAGGCGGAGCAGGGAATGACGAACTGTACGGCGGCTCAGACATTGACACAGCCTCATACGCAAACGCCAGCGGCGGTGTCACAGTCGATCTGACCTTAAACACCGCCACCGGGGCAGACGGCAATGACACCCTGAATTCAATAGAAAACGTCATCGGTTCAGCATATGCCGACAATATTACCGGTGACGGCAGTGCCAATACTTTCACAGATAACGACACTGCAAACGATGTATATAACGGAGGCGGCGGCATAGACACAGTAGATTATTCTGGCATAACCGACAAATATGTCAGTGCCCAGTTTGACGATGGCAAGGTAATGCTAGAGGGACAGAACCCCATGAGTGAATACGACACCATTACCGACATCGAAGTTGTTATCGGCACTAAGAATAACGACTTTTTCGAGATAGGAAACAGCAACGCAACAATGCATGCAGGAGAAGGTACAGACAACATGCATTGCGCCATGATTTCAGCCGCAATCAACATCAACAACAGCACAGGCGTTGCCACCAGCGGATCATACACATATGGATTCAGCAGCATAGAAACCTTCTTTGCAACCGGATACAGCGGTGATGTTTTCACCGGCAGCACCTCAGGCTCCGAAACAGTCAACCTTGGAGAAGGTTCCGATACATTTTACCTGAAAGATTCAGCCGTAACGACCATAAAATACGGGACATACACAAATGCCGACACCATAGACAACTTCAACAGCGGCGAAGACAATCTGCTGTTTGAACCGTTCTCAGGAATGTCCGGCTATAAGACCTTCGCAGGATTTAAAGCATACGATACGGTCTCTGGGACCATGACCGTATCCGGGTCCACGTCCGCATATTTTGTATTTGAAAACGACAAACTCTATTATGATGGGGACGGTGACGGCGCAGGGGCACAAAAACTCATCGCCACCTTTGAAAACAGTGATGATGTGCAGCAAAGTGACATCAGTTTCGGTTAGTAAATTACAACTGAACGCCTCAAATAATCACTCGTTAAAAATCTCAAAATCCTTAAAAAAACGCGCCCGGTACTGCTCCACCTGCGCCGGGTTGGTCATGATCATATCCAGCTGCCGGGTATGAGTGATTAAATAACCGAGTATCTTGAGATGATACTCCATGTCTGCACGCTCCAGCCCCTCAAGACGGGCATGCATGTTGTCTTCACGGATACGGACCCGGAAATCCAGTTCATCAAGGATTGAACCGATGAATTTGGCCCGCAGCCTGCGCCGCTCGGGATTGGCGGCCCCGCCTTTAAACTGAAAGCTGGCGTAGTTCTCGGAAGTCCTTTCCCCCACAAGGGATTCCACCCCGCAGAAATGGAACCCGAAGCGGGATTGCAGACAGCAATAATTCTTTGAAATCATGAAATAATTTTTCTGATCATAAGTGGAACGGGTAGCCACATTCAGATTGGGATTCATGGTCGCTTCGAACATGACCGACATCAGCCCTTTGCCATGAATGGCCGGAGGACCTTCCCACGGCACGGCCTGCATCCCTGCCCAGAGCGCGCGCATGGGGATGCACTCCACATGCTGCATAAACACGCAGCGGTCATTGACCTCACCTTCCGGACTGACTCCGTTACCGAGATCAAGCACCCAGAACTGCTTGGGAACATTACAAATCAGCTGCTTTGAAGCGGCCATTATATATTCGTCGCTGATGCCGAATCCGAACATCTCCCGCACTGCCATCTCATGACAGAAACGCATAATATCGTGGTAGGTTTTACAATTTGAAGGCTTAAAATTGGGATTCTCAGGATCAGTCAGGTTCAAACGCACAATATGCCGCGCCGCCTTACGCAGGGCCGCCTGCACCGGACTTCCGCGCATGAGCCGCTTGCGGGGCTTTTCCACCAGCAAAGGCTCTACAGGACCGACATAGACCCCGTGCCCGTCCGCATCAACGGTTACAATCTGCCCTTCATAAAGTGCATCCAAAGCTCCCTTGACCCCGAACAAAGCCGCAACCCCGAATTCACGGGCAACGTTAGCCAGATGCCCGGCCATACCACCCTGCTCGGTAATCACCGCGCTGCAACGGTCCAGCAGGGCCGCATGCTCAGGCAGAGCCTGTTTCAGAACCA
Organism: Desulfovibrio sp. JC010; assembly: GCF_010470675.1. Classification (NCBI taxonomy): domain Bacteria; kingdom Pseudomonadati; phylum Thermodesulfobacteriota; class Desulfovibrionia; order Desulfovibrionales; family Desulfovibrionaceae; genus Desulfovibrio; species Desulfovibrio sp. JC010. Next base: position 50,080 of record NZ_VOIQ01000012.1, on the reverse strand, counting down.
TAACCCCGCCGTCTGGGAACGAAAGGGCATCCGCGCTTTTGCGGACAGGAAAAACCGGACCGATACCCACGCCGGGACTGGCCGTACGCCCCCCGGCAAGCACAGGTTTCGGCAGATCAAGACTGCCTGCGCCATGCTCATCCTCGTCATCCACCAGCATAAGCGGGCGGCATTGCAGCAGGTAGAATTCCCCGGCTTCAGTCAAAGCCCATTCAATATCCTGCGGCGGTCCGAAATGCTCCTCAATACGCACGGCAACATCGGCCACCAGCACCGCCTGTTCATCACTGAGTGAAGGTTCAATGCGGCAGCTGTCCAACAGTTCGGTGCGGCAGATCCCCTCACCGGAATCGCAGATATACTTTTCGCACTTCTCGGCCACCCGCCGTTCAACAACTTCCAACGCGGCTCCCCGTTTCACGGAAAATTCATCGGTTTCCGTGGAGCCGTCCACCACCGCCCTCGGCAATCCCCAGACCGAATAAATGGAAATATTCTCATCACGCACATTGACCGGGTTACGCGAGTAAGCCACCCCGGCGGCTGCAGGTTCCACCATCTCAATGCAGCCCACGCACATGGCCACATCCTCGTCTTTCATGCCGCGATTGTTGCGGTAGGCCATGGCCTGCATGGTGTATTTGGAGGCCATGACCTCCTTCACCGCCATGAGCAGGGACGCGGAATCCACATTCAGGATGGAACGGTACTGTCCGGCAAAGGCCGCACCTTCCACATCCTCGCCAAGGGCACTGGAACGCACGGCCAGCTTGACTTCCCGCCCCAGGGAATCGCGCAGCTGCTTGTAGCCGTCCATAATGGCCGTTGAAATATCTTCGGGAAAATCTGTAGAAATTATGAGCTGCATGACCCGTGAAGAAACCTGAAAGACCTCATCCCGCTTATCAAAATCCGTAGCCTGAATGATACGGTCGATTTCGTCCTGCAAACCGCCCTGCTCCATGAATTTACGAAAAGCCGCAGTGGTCACTACAAATCCGGCGGGGATATTCAGTCCGAGTCTTTTTCCGGCCTCGCCGAGCATGGCCATCTTAGGCCCGCAAAGGTCGGCCTGATCGCGTCCCACCCGCTCAAAATCCAGCACCAATTCCCCTTCCCCGGAAAAATGAACAGGCTCAATCTGCTGCGAGACCTGCTCCTGAATCTCCTTGAAGCGGTCAAAAAGCATGGCATAGGACTCAGGATTCAAATCATTGAGATGCCTGACCATTTTATAGGTGGTGATAGAAATGCGGGTGCACAGGGCGCGCACATAATGCATGCCGTAAGGATGGAACCCGCGCAGGGCTTCTTCAAGTTCGGCAATATGTTCATGGGTCTTGGTATTGGCCTGAATGAGCAGCCGGAAATGATTGTAGCGGGCAGTCAGCTGTCTGCGCGCTTCTTCAGGGTCAAGCTTCGGCTTATCGTTCTTCTTGAAAAAAGGAAACCAATCCAACAAACTCATACAGTGCAGTCCTCTGCTAAAAAATAGGTTCCTGTTAAATTGCCACGGACGCTATAAATGGGAATACACCTGAAGTGTACCCCGCAAACAACGGGAACCGCAATCAAAACCGATTAAAAAATACTGTTTCAAAATACGATATTGAGGTAAACACTTACACAGGGACAGGACGACATGCAGTATTTTATAAAAACATACAGAACAAAAGTGATTCTGCTGGCAACAATCGCATTTTGCTGCCTGTTGTTTACTGGTCCCCTGTCCCATGCCCAGCAGCCCACCTTCGGCCCGGCACTGCTTCATGATGTGGACCAGCCGGAAGAAAAGAACAAGGAAAAGCGATCGCTGATCATGCCCTATGCTTTCCGCTCGGACCAGATCGGATTTGCAGGCGGTATTGCCGCCAGTATGAGCGGATTTCAGGACGGGCAGATGAGTATCGCCGGAACCGCTTACGCTTCCGGCAAGGAAGCCCTCTCGTTTATCGGCAGTGTCAGCAACGCGCGCATGCCGTTCACAGACAGACTTTTCCTCGATTTTATCACCCTTGACGGAACCTACCCGGACCTCTGGGTTTATGACGCTCCGCAGGAAGATCCGCGCGGCGGCTCCAATGATTCGCAAAAAAGCGATCGCTACCGGGGCCGGGGCATCGACAACATGTTCGAGGCCACCTTCAAATACGCGCTGCCATGGGGCAAAGCCGCAGACAATCCGATCATCACCTACAACCTGAAAGACGGGTTGCCCGTGGAACAGCAAACATCCGCATGGGACGAGGGCTGGAACCCGCTTGAAAACGGTCTGACCTACCTTGAATTCACCCCCTTTTACCGCCATCAGGACGTTGACGACGGAGACGGACAGGGCAAGCACCATTACAAGGGTATAGGCGCACGGCTGGGTATCCGCTACGACAATACCGATTTCCCCCTGAGCCCTTCCAGCGGAAGCAAGCAGCGTTTACAGCTTTCACAGGGTTTTGACGGGCTGACCCATTCGGATGCATGGACATCCCTTGAATTTGAATACGGGAAGTTCTTTTCATTGGGGGAAAGCGACATGGCCCGGCAGCGGGTCATAGCCCTTGGATTCTGGACCAGTGCCGTGGCCTCGGACCAGAAGCCGCCGCCATGGGAAGGTGCGACCTTAGGCGGACGGTACCGCATGCGCGGCTTTGATGACAACCGCTTCTGGGACAAAGCCGCCATCTACTACAGTGCCGAGTACCGCTACATTCCCAAATGGAACCCGCTAAAAGATCTGAAGATAGTCAAGGTGGACTGGCTGCAGTTCATCCTCTTCGGCGAAATGGGCCGCGTGGCCCCGCGCTGGTCACTGACCGAACTGCACACAGATATGAAATACGATGCCGGATTCGGCCTTGCCGCATTCGTGAACAAATACCTTGGCCGCATGGATTGGGCCTTTTCAGGCGAATCATGGCATGTACGGGTCGGTGTTTCGCAATCGTTCTAATCATTGGACTTTTAAGAAATTCAACTTTTCTAAAAAAAGATGTTGACTTGTACGTCACATTTCCATAGAACCTCTCTTCGTGACGTCGGGATGTAGCGCAGCCTGGGAGCGCACTTGAATGGGGTTCAAGGGGTCGGAGGTTCAAATCCTCTCATCCCGACCACGTCAAAAAAGATACCCCAAGGGTCGTAGCCTTTACGACTACGACCCTTTCTTTTGACACAATGATCTTTCAAAATGGTTCTCTAAGGCTTTCGACGAAGCTCCCGCCAAGCGGTTGAGCGTGCCGAATACGGCATTATCGCCAAAGAAGGCCACCATATAAAGGTGCTCCCATGGCTCAGTAGGTAGAGCGCGTCCTTGGTAAGGACGAGGTCAGCAGTTCAAATCTGCTTGGGAGCTCCACAGCATATAAAAAGCCCTGCTTTAGAAATAAAGCAGGGCTTTTTGCTTCTAATTTTGCTGATATCACTACGAACTACATTGCAATCCTCCCCACACGAAACCACCAGAACCCTTCCCATGGATTTTGCTAAAGTTTTGGACTTACCTTTAAAAGTATTGTCTTGTCTTTGTTTATGTTTTACCCAATCAGCAAGCCTCTGAGCTCATAACTCTGCCATAGACCTAAGTGATGCAATCCAGGTAAACTGCCCTGAGGAAGCAAAACTTAAGCAGCCAAACATAACAGACGCGAAACTTCTAAGAATCTAGATTTTTAAAAATCTTGGAAAGCCGCAAATCTGGTTACTGTAATCAGACCCATGCAATTTACAAATATTTATGAGAAAATCATGAGCAAATTAAAAACAACTGGAATAATACTGCTCATCACGCTTCTGCTGATAGCCGCACTGAATCTTTTGGCCGGGCTGTTTGTCGATAAAGTTCTCGAACAGCGCAAAAGCTATACGCATTCGACACGTGGAAATAATAGATATCGCTTGCCCAACTATAAGAACACTTCATGGGCTGAAAAACATTTTCAGGAATTTGATAGTCTCGCCTCTACGTATTCTTCATATGTAGGATGGAGAAGAAAACCATACACTGGAAAAACCATCATAATTGATGAAAACGGTTTTCGTATAAATCCTGAAAGTAGTCATTGTAACAACAAAAAGTCTATATGGTTTTTCGGTGGGTCAACCATGTGGGGAACCGGATCTTCCAGCCAGTATACAATACCGGCATATTTTGAACACCTGAACCCGGCTTACTGCTCCAAAAACTTCGGTGAAAGTGCATGGAGAAGCAGGCAAGAACTGGCTTTACTGATAAACAGGCTGCATCTGGAAAAGAAAAAACCTGAAGTTGTTGTTTTTTACGATGGGGTTAATGATTTCTATAACGGGGTGCTCCAAGAATCCACCGACATGACCCACAGTTATGAAAAAAACATACAGAAGCAGATGGATCTAGCTGAAAAAGGACTTTTTTATCGTCTGTTAAATGCTGCAGGCAAGGGACTTACCGACACTTTTGTCAATAATTTTATACGCCTAATCAATTTCTCAAAAAAGAAAATGGCGGCTGATTCTAACAAAGCAAAAACTGCCCCTCCCACCTCAACTCTTTCTAAGGAAACCGGTGCCAGCTCTAAAGCAGATTCAAAGATTATAAATGAACTATTTGCTCCGTGTGAATTAAGTGAGTCACGTAAAAAACTGATCGACAAATGTGTAGAGGAACAGCTCTATGTATACAGCGTTGTCAATGACATATGCAACAAACAGGGAGTTAGATTCATCGCACTTCTGCAACCAATACTATGGGCAGGCTCTCCCTACAGAAACCACTTACTGCAAGAGTTGGAATCATCCCCCGAATGCGCCCCATCTTTATATGCATACTACTACAATGAAATCGTAAAAAAGGCTGCAGGCAGGGACTATTTTCATGACCTGACCCACGCTTTTGATTCTGACTGGCCGATTTACATTGATTTTTGCCATGTCTCACCAAATGGGAATAAAATCATAGCTGAAAAAATTGCAAAAATAATTGCGAAGTAAAAAACTGAGAAAAACTTTTCTGGCCGGACTTTGTGTATCACTGGGCAACCCCAAAGTCATCGCATTTTACTGCGGCTTTCTGCCCGGCTTCATGGATTTACAACATCTGACCGCAACTGATGCCCTAATCGTTGTCAGTGCGATCATCACCACGGTGTTGGCTGTCCTTTTGGCCTATGCATGGCTGGGCGACCGCAGCCGAGCGGCCATCCGCAGCCCGAAAATCTGGAAAATCGCCACCCGCTGTGCCGGGTCGGTCCTGATCGGCTTCGGGGTAGCGGTTGCTACTAAATAGTTAATAAAAAATTAATCTTCCCCGATATCCTCCGCCCAGAGCGCAGGCTTTTCGGCTTTCAGCCGTTCCATCAGCTCAATGCACTTGGGGTGGTCCAGAATATCCACCTGAACTCCACGGGACTTGAGGAATTCCTCATTACCGCCGAAATTACGGTTCTCCCCGATAACTACCCGGGAGATTCCGAACTGCACGATTGTGCCGGAACACATCATACATGGCGACAGGGTGGTATAAATCGTCGTATCTTTATATGTTTTCTGCCGCCCGGCATTGCGGATGCAATCCATTTCACCATGAGCAATGGGATCGCCCTTCTGCACCCGCTGGTTATGCCCGCTACCGATAATTTCCCCGTCACGGACCAGCACCGAACCGATGGGCAGACCGCCTTCATCGAAGCTCTTCTTTGCCAGCTTGTAAGCCTCTTCCATAAATTTCATATCCGACATTTCTGCCTCCTGACTTTAATTAACATGGCAGCATAGCCCCATTTTCATCTCCCAGCCAGTAATTAATCCTGCGCCCGCCCCAGCAGCATAAAAACCATAGCCGTAACCACGGTTCCCGCAGCGGCAATATTTAAAAATCCGTCATAACCCATGTAATCCACGGCAATTCCACCCATGAGCGGACCGAAGAATGACCCCGCGTGTACGGTAAACATCATCATGTTCACATTAAAACTGCGGAAACGGGGTTCACTGACTACAAACATCAGTGAATTAAGAGCCGGAGCACTAAGCCCCATGCCTGTACCGAATATAACGGCGATGGGCAGGAGCATGGATTCATCATGCAATCCGTTCAGCATCACAAAACCCACGGCAGTAAGCATAAAAGCGGTCACAATCAGTCCGCGCTTGGAGAAGCGGTCAAAAATAGCTCCGCCAAATAAACGGATGGCGATCATCACCCCCATCTGTAAGGAAAAGAAATATCCGGCCTTAAACACGCCCCGTGAATGGGCAAAATCCTGAAACAAAAAGAACAGCCCGGTAAAAATCATAAAATAGACACCGTTCACTGCCAGCACTGAAAAGATCTTAAGCTGCAGCAGATTGGCGTATGATTCGCGCATGGAAACAGCTTCGGTTTCACCTTCTGTCTGCACGTGCTTTGCTATTTGCGAAGTTCGAAATCTAAGAAAGAGGGTCAGCAAAAACGCCAGCGGAATCAGCCCGGCAGTCCCGGCATAAATACACTCCGGCCCCGCAACCAGAGCTCCGAACTGTTCAGACACATGGGGCATGACCGCATAGGGCAGCAGCAGGGCTGTTGAATAAAGGCTGAATGCCGAGCCTACATTTTTCTGACTGACCATGGAGACTAGAATTGCCACACACGGAGCCAGCAGCATGAAGATGCCCACCCCCTGCCCGATACGCAGCAGCAGAAGCGGTAAAAAATCATGCAAATAAATATATCCGCAACCGCAGAACCCGACCAGCACCATACCTGCGAACATGAAACGGTAGGCATTCACGGCAGTAATTCGACTACTGACCGTAAGATACATGAACATGCCGGAAAGAGAATAGACACTTATCAGTAATCCGGAAACAGTCTTATTAAATCCAAGCTCTTGCAGGTAAACATTCAGACTGTAGTAAACGGAAATGTTGCACACGGCCATGAAGACCACGCAGCATAAAGTGATGAATTCGAGGAGGGGAAGGGATTGCTTTTCAGCCATGCGTTAATTCCAGAGAAGGGTCCGGTTAGGGTTATGATCATCCATTGATAGACCACTCCGCCCGTGCTGCCAACGATAAATTGCTGGACCGGACAAAACATCAGGAGTAATCAGAAACCAGAATAATGGAGTAAAGCAATGACCGTCACATCCACAATAGCACTGATATTTGCAGTCTTGATTTTTGCCCTGATTCCCGGACCGGGAGTCATGTCAATAATCGCCCAGTCTGTGGCACGTGGATTCAAATCCACCGCCCTGTATTGCGTGGGCGTTGTCATGGGCGATTTCACCTACCTGACCATGGTACTTTTAGGCATGGGGTTTGCCGCCCAAAAACTGGGGGCAGGATTTGTGGTTCTGAAATGGGCAGGCGCGGCCTATCTTATATATCTGGGAATCAAATGCTGGATGGCCCCGCCGCCTCTGGTTGAAGAAACTGCCCTGCCCGAAGAAAAAGGACTGGGAAAAACTTTTCTGGCCGGGCTCTGCGTATCACTGGGCAACCCCAAGGTCATCGCATTTTACTGCGGCTTTCTGCCCGGTTTTATGGATTTGCAGCATCTGACCGCAACCGATGCCGTAATCGTAATCAGCGCGATCATCCCCACTGTGCTGGCCGTGCTGCTGGCCTACGCATGGCTTGGAGACCGCAGCCGCGCGGCCATCCGCAGCCCGAAAATCTGGAAAATCGCCAACCGCTGTGCCGGGTCGGTCTTGATCGGGTCAGGGGTGGCTGTTGCTACTGAGTAAGAATGCCTTCGGCGACCCTGCCGGGGGCCTTAAACCCTTTTAAAAAAGGGTTTAAGAATCCCAAAACTTTTTATTAAGGCTTCGCCGCTTGGCTTTATAGCTTTACAATATATGATTTAAAGCCAATTCAACATGTGCCTCAACCGTATCAATTAACGGCACTGAAACATCTTCAGGCTTGACCAGCAGCCCGATCTCGGTACAGCCGAGTACAATTGCTTCGGCACCCTGCGCTGCCATTTCTTCAATTATTTTTATGTATCCGTCACGGGTCTTATCGATAAGTTTTCCGCAGCAAAGTTCATCAAAAATGCTGCGGTGAACCATGGACCGTCCGGCAGAATCAGGTACGATCACATCCAGCCCGTATTTTTCCTTCAAGGGACGGGACAGGAAATCCTGTTCCATGGTGAAAGCTGTGCCCAGCAGACCCAGCTTTGAGGCCCCGGTCTTTTCTGCGCCCGCAGCAATTGCATCAGCCATGTGCAGCAAGGGGATATCAACTGCCGCCTGCACATCAGCGGCAGCTTTATGCATGGTGTTGGTGGCGATGATCAGCGCATCCGCACCACCTGCTTCAACGGATTTGGCTCCATTGACCAGCCCGGCAGTGATGGATTCCCAGTCATTCTGCCCCATCTGCTGCGCAAAGGGAGCAAAATCAACACTGTGCATGACCATGCGGCAGGAATGCAGCCCGCCCAGATAATCGCGCACACCTTCATTGAGCTTCTTATAATATGATATAGTAGATTCCCAGCTCATACCGCCGAGAATTCCGAGAGTTTTCATAACTTTCTCCTTGGGTTCATAATTTCATACCCGTATAGCAAAACAATCTGTACCCTAAAATATACAGCAACAGCAAATCCAAGCAGTACAGATCTAAAAAAACAGCCAGCGCGCCAAATGGACTTTATACCGGAAACTGATAACATCCGCCCGGTAAACAACAATCGAACAATTCAGGACAGATATGGAACTCATAAACTTCATCATAAATTTCATAAACTCCATGAGCCTCGGCGAACAGCTTTCCATAGCCACCGGGCTAATCTACATATTTTTGAGTGTGCGTCAGAATCCGCTCTGCTGGCCCTTCGGCATCGTCAGTGTGGGGATCTGGATGGTCATTGTCTTTCAGGGCAAACTCTATTCCGATGCCTTCCTGCAATTTGTCTACGTGGTGCTCGGCTTTTACGGCTGGTATCAATGGCTGCGCGGCGGCAGAGACAACACCCCGCTCGAGGTCCAACGCGTGGACCGTAAACTCGGCCTGCGGCTGGCTTTGATCGGACTTGCTGCCTTCATTCCCACCGGATATCTCATGGAAAACTACCTCGAAGCCTCCTTCCCGTGGTGGGACGCGTTGACCACTATCATCTCACTCATCGCCCAGTATCTTCTGGCTAAAAAATATCTGGAAAACTGGCTGCTCTGGATCACTGCCGATGTCATGTATATCGGCATTTATTACGCCAAAGGCTGGACCGGATACAGCGGACTTATGGCCGTCTACACCGCTATGGCCGTGCTCGGCTTCATCAGTTGGCTTAAATCCTACCGCGCCGACCGGGAACGTGCATGCTCCGCGTAGTGCTCACCGGGTCCGAATGCACCGGAAAATCAACTCTCGCCGCAGCATTGGCCAAGCATTACAAAGTGGACCCCGTACCAGAATACCTGCGCGAGTACTTCAAAATGAAGGACGGCAACCTGACCATAGACGACGTAATCCCTATTGCGCAGGGCCAATTGCAACTTGAAGCTGAAGCTGCAACCAGAGGAGCGGAGCTGATCATCTGCGATACCGACATTATCTCATCAATTGTCTACGCCAAGCACTACTTCAATGAATATCCCGGCTGGCTTGAACAAAAGCTTAAATATCTCGGGCCGTCTATCTACCTGCTTTGCGACATAGATATTGAATGGAAAGCTGACGGACAACGCGACATGCCGGGAGAACGAGAATACATGCAACAGCTGTTTATTAAGGAACTTAAACAACGCAACATTCCATTCCATAATATTAACGGACCACTGCAACGCAGAATTGAAAATTCGAGACAAATAATTGATGCGACGACAAAGCAATCACAACACCGCCATTATGTTACATAAAACACTCGACATTGATTGATTAATCAAAATCCTCCCCCTTCACAACGAAACAACAAAAATTCCGCGCCCATATTTCCGCATTCATTAATTCTTAAATAATCAAAACCTTGATTTCAGATCAGATTTATGTAAGTTAGAGCTGGTTTTATAAGACAGTGAAAAAAGGAGTATTGAATGCGCCAAAAACTATTGATTGTTCTTGCTATCATGGCTTGCTTCACCCTCGGAGCAACCATGGCCCATGCAGAAAAACTGACCCTCGGCCTGAAAGGTGAACCCACCTCTCTCGACCCCCATTTCCACAATGTCTCAGCCAACAACATGCAGTCCCTGTATGTTTTCGACAAGCTGGTCCGTCAGGACAACAGGCAGAAACTCCAGCCCGGTCTGGCTACTTCCTGGAAACCGGTTTCCGACAATGTATGGGAATTCAAACTCCGTGAAGGCGTAAAATTTCACGATGGTTCCCCGTTCACTGCTGAAGACGTAAAATTCACCATTGAACGCATCCCCAACGTACCCAACAGTCCTTCTTCCTTCACCGGATTTGTTTCCAATATCCAGAAGATCGACATTGTTGACCCGCTGACCATCCGCTTCACCACTGAAGCACCAGCTCCGCTTCTTCCCCGTCAGATGGCGGCTTTCCCCATCATTTCCAAAAAGAACGCTGAAGGTGCTTCCACTGAAGATTTCAACTCCGGCAAAGCCTGTATCGGTACCGGACCTTACGCGCTGGTTAAATGGGAACGCGGTGATAAAATCATCTACAAGCGCAATGACAACTACTGGGGCGAAAAAATGCCTTGGGAAGAAATCATTGTCCGCCCCATCACCAACGACGGTACCCGTGTAGCAGCACTTAAGTCCGGCGATGTGGATATGATCAACTTCGTGCCTCCGGCAGACGTTGACGGTCTGGCTGAAAACAAAAAGCTGACCCTTTCCGAATCTCCCTCCACCCGTCTGATCTACCTGCACCTCGATACCGACCGCGATGATTCCCCCACCGTATCCGGTAACAACGGTGAAAAAATCAAGAACCCCCTGAAAGACTTCCGCGTGCGTAAAGCCATCTCCAAGGCCATCAACCGCCGCGCCATCGCCGGCCGCATCATGGACGGTCTTGCAGTACCCGCAAGCCAGATGGTTCCCGATGGTTACGAAGGCACCAGCAAACGCCTCAAGGCTGAAGAATACGACCCCAAAGGGGCAAAAGTACTGCTCGCCGACGCCGGATACCCCGAAGGTTTCAAACTGGTCATCCACGGTCCCAACGACCGCTACGTGAATGATGCCGACATCGCACAGGCCATCGCACAGATGCTGACCAAGATCGGCATCAAGACTGAAGTAAACACCATGCCCAAGAGTGTATACTTCGGCCGCGCTTCCAAGCTTGAGTTCAGCTTCATGCTCGTAGGCTGGGCAACTGATACCGGTGAACAGTCCAACTGCATCGGTGCCCTGCTGCACACCTACGATAAAGAAAAGGGTTTCGGCTCCTCCAACCGCGGCCGCTACTCCAACCCCGATCTTGACGCCACCCTCGAAAAGGCTCTGGTCACCGTTGATCCTGCAAAGCACAACGAACTGATCATCAAGGCCACTGAAATGGGTATCGGCGATCTGGGCATTATCCCCATTCACTATCAGGTAAACGTCTGGGGTTCCAAGAAAGGACTTGAGTACAACGGCCGCACCGACGGTTACACTCTGCCTCGCGACATTAAAGTCACTAAATAGTACGCTCACTTAAATTGTCTAAACAAAAGGGGGCGTACTTGGTACGTCCCCTTTTTACTGGAGCAAAATAGATGCTCGCATTTTTGATTCGAAGAATTTCACAATCCGTCGTGGTCCTGCTGGTCATGTCCGTGCTGGTCTTCGGCGGAGTATTCTGTATCGGGAACCCGGTGGATATCCTCATCGCTCCCGACGCCACCCCGGCGGAAAGGGACCGCGCCATCAAGGAACTCGGCCTCGATAAACCCTTGCCCGAACAGTACATGCGCTTCCTCAAGGACGCGGTACAGGGTGATCTGGGCAACTCCTTTGTCTACAACGAACCCGCGCTCAAGCTGATTATGCAGCGCATGCCCGCCACCATGGAGCTGGCCGTAACCGCTATGCTCATGGCTGTATTTTTCGGCATTCCACTGGGTATGGTCGCCGGGATCAAGTCGGACACGCTGCTTGGGCGAAGTATCATGCGGTTTTCCATACTGGGCTTCAGTCTGCCCACCTTCTGGGTCGGGCTGATGTTCATCATCATTTTCTCGGTCTATCTGGGCTGGCTGCCCTCCGGAGGACGCGGGGAAACCGTTGAGATACTCGGCGTTCCGGTCAGCTTCTTAAGCTGGGACGGCATCCGCCATCTGATCCTCCCGGCCATGAACCTCGCCCTGTTCAAGACATCGCTGGCCATCAGGCTCAGCCGGGCTGGGGTGCAGGAAAACCTGCAGATGGATTACGTAAAATTCGCCCGCGCCAAGGGCTTGACCAATACCCGCATCATCGGTCTGCACGTCATGAAAAATATCATGATCCCGGTAGTTACCGTACTGGGTATGGAGTTCGGCGGACTGATCGCATTCGCGGTTGTCACCGAGACAATCTTCTCATGGCCCGGCATGGGTAAGCTGGTTATCGATTCCATCGGCGTTCTCGACCGTCCGGTAATCGTGGCCTACCTGCTTATCACCGTAACCATGTTTATCATCATCAACTTAATAGTTGATATCATCTACTCCATTCTGGACCCACGAGTAAGACTTGGAGATCAGAATTAATGACACAAACACAAGAAATACTGCAGCCGGAAAAGGACGAATCCCTGCTCCTGCAATCGCTGAAAGAATACTTTGAGAGCAAAGTCGCCACCATCGGGCTGATCATCTTCAGCATCATGATCATCGTGGCACTGGCTTCCCCGTACATCTCCCCGCAGGACCCGTACGATCTGATGACCATCGACATCATGGATTCCAAGCTCGAACCGGGCGAAAAATCCATGGACGAATCCATCACCTACTGGCTGGGAACGGACAGTCAGGGCCGCGATATGCTCAGTGCCATCCTCTACGGGCTGCGTATCAGCCTCGGTGTCGGTGTGGTGAGTACCGTCATCGCGCTGGTCGTCGGCTCCATCATCGGTCTCTGGGCCTCCTTTATCGGCGGGCGCACGGACTCCTTCATCATGCGTGTGGTGGATTTACAGCTGAGTTTCCCGGCCATCCTGGTGGCCCTGATACTTCTGGCCATACTGGGCAAGGGGGTTGATAAGATCATCCTCTCGCTGGTCATTGTGCAGTGGGCCTACTATGCCCGCGCCATCCGCAGTAACGTGCTGGTGGAACGCCGCAAAGAATATGTGGAAGCGGCCAAATGTCTGGCCCTGCCCCGGAACAGGATCATGTTCGGACACGTACTGCCCAACTGTACCCCGGAACTGATCGTTATCTCCACCGTGAAAGTAGCCGGAGCCATCGCCCTTGAGGCCACCCTCTCCTTTCTCGGACTGGGTATGCCCATCACCCAGCCCTCGCTGGGTCTGCTCATTGCCAACGGCTTCAAATATCTGCAGTCCGGTTACTACTGGATCAGTTTTTATCCCGGTGTAGCCCTGCTCGTTCTCATCGTATCCATCAACCTTGTTGGTGACCGCTTACGTGATGTTCTGAACCCGAGGTTGAAAAAATGAGTGAAAATATTCTCAGCATACAGAATCTCAAGACCTACTTTTACACCCGTGCCGGGGTTGCCAAGGCCGTTGATGACATCAGTCTCGATATCGGCAAGGGCGAGATTGTCGGCATTGTGGGTGAATCCGGTTCCGGTAAATCCGTAACAGGTTTCTCGGTCATGGGCCTTGTTGATCCTCCGGGGGAAATCGCCGGGGGGTCGGTCAAATTCAAAGGACAGGAAATCATCGGCCAGTCCGAGGAAGAGTGGCGTAAATTCCGTGGCGCCAAGGTCTCCATGATCTTTCAGGATCCCATGATGACCCTGAACCCGGTGCTCCGCATCGACACCCAGATGATGGAAGCCATCACCGCCCACGAAAAGGTCTCCAAGGACGAAGCGCGCCGCCGTTCCATCGAGGCCCTTGCCATGGTCGGTATTCCCTCACCGGAAGAACGCATCAAGGCCTACCCGCACCAGTTCTCCGGCGGTATGCGCCAGCGTGTTGCCATCGCCATCGGCCTCTTGAACAAGCCGGACCTGATCATTGCCGACGAACCGACTACCGCGCTGGACGTGACCATCCAGAGCCAGATTCTTGCCGAGATGCAGGCCCTCTGCCGCAAGACCGGAATGGCCCTGATCTGGATCACCCACGACCTCACCGTTGTAGCCGGACTGGCCCACAAGGTAGCGGTAATGTACGCCGGACGGATTATCGAGCAGGGCAATGTTGAGGAAATCCTCGACCATCCCATGCATCCGTACACCCACGGGCTGATCGGGTCGGTTCCCAGCCGCAACAAGCGCGGCGAACCGCTGTTCCAGATTCCGGGCATGACCCCGTCGCTGATCAATATCCCCGAAGGATGCTCCTTCAGGATGCGCTGCCCCTACGCTAACGATCGATGTATGGTTGCCCCTGAACGGGCAAATATGGGAAATGGACGCATAGTTCGCTGCCATCATCCTTTATAGAAAAGATTTGCCTCCGGCGGCTTAAACCCTTTTGCAAAAGGGTTTAAGAATCCCAAAACCTTTTAGTAGGCTTTGCTGCTGGGGATAGAAGTCCAAAATAGATTTAAATAACGTTTTCCCACGTTGGGGTGTGCTTCATCGCACGCAAGTTTTAACTTACAACGCGGCGAAGCCCCGATAAAAGTTTTTGAAGAGTCCAGAGAATACTTTTTACAAAAAGTTTCTTTGGCCCCCGGAGGGAATCAAATATATGTCAGATAAAACTACACCATTTTTGAGTTGCAAAGACCTCAGCAAAGTCTTCGTTAAGAAGCTGGACTTTGCGGGTAAGATAGCACAAAAGCTTGGTTCAAACCTGCGCGAAGAGCGGGTTCAGGCCGTGGACAGCGTCAACCTCGACATCATGCCCGGTGAAGTGCTGGGACTGGTGGGCGAATCCGGCTGCGGTAAATCCACGCTGGGCCGCATGCTCTGCGAAATTCTCGATCCGTCAGGCGGGGATATTTTCTACAAGGGCCAAAACGTCGCGGACATGAGTTCCGATGAACACATGGACTACGCGCGCAATGTGCAGATGATCTTTCAGGACCCCTTTGCTTCGCTGAATCCGCGTAAAAGGGTCAACCAGATCATCGGTGAAGCACCACTCTACCACGGGCTGACCGACAAGGCCGGATTCAATAAATATCTGGCTGATGTCATGCTCCGCTGCGGACTGGACCCCAGCTACAAAAACCGCTACCCGCACCAGTTCTCCGGCGGTCAGCGCCAGAGAATCGGTATTGCGCGTGCCATGGCCATGCAACCGGAATGTTTGATCTGTGATGAATCAGTAGCCGCGCTGGACGTATCCATTCAGGCCCAGATTCTGAACCTGTTCATGACCCTGCGCAAAGAGCTGAACCTGACCTGTCTGTTCATCAGCCACGACCTCGGCGTGGTCGAGCACATCTCGGATCGCATCGCGGTAATGTATCTCGGTCGGGTGGTCGAAGTAGGAACCGTGGAGCAGCTGTTCAGCAAACCGTTCCACCCCTACACACAGGCCCTCTTGAACGAGGTTCCCAGACTGGACAAACGCGACGTGGACTTCGCCCCGCTCAAAGGCGAAATCCCCTCGCCCCTCGATCCGCCGCAGGGCTGCCACTTCCACCCCCGCTGCGCCCACGCCATGGATATCTGCCGTGAGAAGGCCCCGCAGGACAAGAAACTCGGCGAGAACCACCGCACCTGCTGCCATCTGGCAGATAAACGGGATGAGTGGATTAGTTTGTAGAGATTGTTCTGATAAGTATGAAATGAAGAGCTCCCCCGTAACTTTATGTTACGGGGGAGTCCTTGTTAAAAATATGAAAAAACTGACCAGCTAGCAATCCGCATTTTGCCCATGATCAATTCGATGCGCAATCCATGTCTTGATTACAGCCTGCCTGTTGATTCCAAGACGCTTGGCCTCGCGGTCAAGGGCTGCCACCATCCAGGCCGGGAAATCCACATTCACCTGTATTATTTCAGTATTTAAACGACTGACAGAATCAAGGTCCAAGAAGTCAAAAACGTCTTCTCCATCATCAAATTTTTTATCAAAATTTTCAGCTGTAATTTTCATAAAAACGTCCTCTCCTTCAATACTGACCTTGCTGAGTCTCTTTTATGCTCCGATTATAGAATAACCCTACTTAAACCCAACCTCAACAGGACTGACTATCTTCAGCACTGATTCCTGATCAAATTCTTCCTTGTAGGCTTTGGCGATTTCGTCCACGCGCGCTTCAGCATCCTTATCTTCAGATACGATCATGATCACCTTGCTTCTTTCGAAGTAGGTGAAACCGCCTTTGCCGCCCCAGAAGCCTTGGGCATCCAAGACAGTATAACCGTCGCTGAACTTGGGAGTTACCTGCTTACTCAGAAAATCCTGAAACCGTTCTGAACTGACTTGCTTTTTTCCATCCTGATAGGTCTGGCCCATGTAGAGTTCGTAGCGGTTCCACTTGCTCGTGGTACAGCCGGATAACCCAAAGGCCAACAACAGGACCACAACAGCCACAATCCGCGCAGAATTACGCATACTCAAAACTCCTCCAAGTCTACGACAATACTCCAACGCATACAGCACAAACCCCAACTAAAAGGTTTTGGGATTCTTAAACCCTTTTGCAAAAGGGTTTAAGGCCCCCGGCAGGGTCCCCGAAGGGCCTTAAATAAAAATTTCAGGTTCACGGCGCGCGCTGAAATTATCAGCCAGCCACTGGGAGACTTCCAGCAACCTAGGCACTTCCAGCTTACGGGCCTCGAAGGCACAGACTTTAACGCAGGCACAACAGAAAATACACTTATCCGGGTCGGTCTCAACCATGGCTCCAACGGAGATGGCTGCGGTGGGACAGACCCTTTCGCAAGCTCCGCAGAGCTGACAGTCGCCGTTGGAGACAGGCGAAGCGGAAGCCTTGGGCGAACGATCTTTGTAGGGACGGTTGCCGGGCACTTCGACGCTGGAAGTCGCAAGGGAACCGTCTGCGAATTTTGCGACAAGGGATTTACCGAACTCACGGGCCTTGACCAGATCATCTTCATCCGGGCGGCTGACCGCAATGGGAGTCTTCTCGGTGGAAAAAGAATGCTCGCCGATAAAAGCTGCTCCGGCAACAGTCTTGAATCCGGCTTCGGTGGCAATATCGCTGAGTTCAATCAGGGCATCCTCGTAAGCACGGTTACCGTAAACCACAACAGGAACCACAGGAGTGCCACAGGACTTCAAGGCTTTAAAACGCTCCACGGCGGCAAGCGGAATACGTCCGCTGTAGACCGGAGCACCGATTATCACCAGATCATCATCACAGTTCAGGTCTGCGGGCAGCTGATCCTCACGGGTCAGGTCGATTACTTCAAGCTGCCCGGCACCGACTCCTTCTGCTACGGCATCAAGGATGCGGCGGGTGGTCCGGGTGGGAGAAAAACAGATCATTTTCAATTTCTTGCAGGACATAAAAAACTCCATGTCATTATATAAGTAAGACATCCGCCAAGTGACTTTACTTTCTGCCCAAGTAAGTACAGGGGGAAAGGGGAAGTTGTAAACTGTTTTGCATAAGTGCGGCTTCCATCTGGCTTTTTTCAGCATAATAAAAAGGTTATGGAACTGAATTACCTTTTGTGCAATAAAACAGACATGACCGGAAGCAACGCAATATATCCCAGCATCAGTGCTGCCATCCTAGCAGGTGGCGAAGGCCGCCGCATGGGCAGGACCGATAAATCATGCATTGAAATTTCCGGTGAAAAACTGGTCAGCAGAATCATCCGCACCCTTGAAGGACTTTTTGCGGAAACCTTTGTCATCACCCGCAACCCGGAAAACCACCCGGACCTTGATGTTCGGCTGGTGAACGATATTTTCGAATCCCGCAGCTCTTTGACCGGAATCCACTCCGCCCTTTACCACACTGAAACAGAGCACGTATTCGTCACCGCCTGCGATTCCCCTTTCCTGAGCCGGGAACTGATAGCCGAACTGCTCAGCCGGGTTGAACCTGATGACGACGTGGTCATTCCCATCCACCCGGACGGATTCTATGAACCGCTTTGCGCTGTTTATTCCAAACGCTGCCTGCCTTTTATAGAACAAAACCTGAAGCAGAACATATTCCAGATCATCCGCTTCCTCCCGGAAGTGAAAGTCCGCACCGTGGATACGGATATGCTGAAAAACACGGACCAAAAGCTGGACACATTCATCAATATAAACACCCCGGACCAGTTAAGCCGCATTCGCAAAAAACTTAGCGGCGAAGAAGCCGGACAGGATGAATTTCCGCGCTCCATCCCGCGCAGCGCGGCCCTGAAGCTCATTCGCAAAAGTTTGCGCCCGGCACAGGCCAGGTACGTCCCGGTTACGGACTGCTCCGGGCTGGCAGCCGCCGAAACCGTGTGTTCAGGAATTTCCCTGCCGGAACACGACCGCTCGGCCATGGACGGATACGCAGTCGCCAGCAGCTGTACAACAGAAGCATCTGCTGAAAATCCGGCTGTGCTCGCCTTTTCCGGAGAAGTACGCCCATCATGCCCGCTGCCGGATAAAAACAGCTCAGGACAGGCTGTACGGGTGCTCACCGGGGGGATTATCCCGCAAGGCACAGACGCGGTCATCCCTTTTGAAAAAGTTGCGGCTGACGAATGCACCATCAGCATCAGTTCACCGGTCAGCGAAGGCGAGTTCATCCGCAGAACCGGGTCAGATATTTTAAAGGGCGAAACCATCATAAAAAAAGGAAAAGTCATTTCGCCCTGCAACGCCGCCCTGCTCGCTTACGCCGGGATTTGCTCTGTTCCCGTCAACCCGCTGCCGAAAGTGGCTGTGCTGGCAGTTGGCAACGAGCTCTGCGATCCGGCAAAAAAGACTGAATGCGGATTGATTCCGGCGGACAACCTCATTCTTATGAAATCCCTGTGCAACCGTTACGGGGTTCATGATGTGCGCATTTCGCCCTGCGCCAACTCCCCGGAAGCCATTTCCGCAGCAATGCAGGCCAACGGTGACTGCGGACTAATCGTCACCACCGGGGGCACAGGGCCCGGTAACCGCGATTTTGTTTTCGACTCCATTAAGCAGGCCGGAGGAAGACCTATCTTCAAAGGACTGGCCATGCACCCGGCAAAATCAATCTTCGGGTGCAAGCTGGGCAACTCCATTGTTATCGGACTGCCCGGACCGCCCGTGGCAGTGAACCTCGCCTTTCACACCATCATCAATCCGCTGCTTTCCATGCTGCAGGGCAAGGCGGAAATTTCCACCACCATCCCGGCAATTCTTACCGACGAACTCAAAGGCGGACGCGACCGGGAAAAGCTGCGCCCCTGCCTGATCATTGAAAAAAAAGGAAAAATTTTCGTTGACCCGCTGCTGGATAAATCCCTTTCAGCCCGCAAGGTTATGAGCCTTTGCAACGGGATCATCATCCTCCCGGCTGACTGCGGAAAACTCCCAGTGCAAAGCATTGTTCAGGTGCTCAGGTTTTAACTGATTATTTCAGGCATAATTACTGCATAGATTCGGCTCAGGAAAAACTTTCCTTAAAATAATGGAGCCGAAAATGATCAATTCCGTCCAATCCGCATACGCAACCCAGTCCGCCAGCGAAGTCCAGCAGTCCCGCGCAGGAACTCAGACAACCCAGCAAGAGCAGCAGTCAGGGGACAAGATAACACTTTCCGATTCCGCAAAGAAACTTGCTTCCATAGGCAGTTTTTTCTCAGACATGAATATTCCGTACACACCGGGCCAATCAATTTCTCTGGATGACCTCAAGACAGGTCTGGAAACAAGCACCAAAAAATTTCAGGATGATGTGAATGTCCTCTTTCTACAGAACGACATCAGCACCGACCCTCCTGTAGAACTGACCACCGACAGTTCCGGCAACGTGCGGGTAAAGGGGGATCATCCGCAGAAAGAAAAGATTGAGCAGCTTTTTCAGGATAACCCGGACCTTGCCAATGACTTCCGGGGCATAAGCGGCTTAAGCAGTCTGGTTGAAGCAGGTAAAGAATACCTCGAATTCGCCAAGGCATACGAGAAAAATCCATATGAAGCCGTAGCCAAGTACGGACACATTTTCAACGGCATGGATGTTGAAGAATTCAGCATGATTATCGGAGAAAACAAATCAGAGCAGGCCTAGCTGCCGTACAAAAGGAAGCAGTGTGACAAAACCTTAACCTAAACAGAACAAATATCCCTTTCCCAACTCTTCATGATGTTGTACCTTGAAATCATGAAGAAAAATAGCACAGGGCATCCCTGCTTACATCAGAACATCACGAATTTATTTTCATAGCCAAGGCGACCTGAATGCGGGTCGCCTTTTCTCTTTTGGATAACCGTAGAAGAGGAGGATTTATGGGTCAGAAGAACTTCGTTTTGGACACCAACGTACTTATTGAAAATCCCAAATGCATCGCCGCTCTGCGCAACGGGGTGGAAAACAAAGTCCACATTCCCTACACAGTCATAACCGAACTGGATAAACTCAAGCGAGATCCGCGTATCGGACACATTGTCTCTCAGGCGGTCCGTTCTATTCTCAAGGATGATAAAATACACATCCTTTCCCCGGAGTTCGCCGAAAAGCTGGGCGATATCAGCCCGGATGACCGCATACTCAAGGAAGCCCTCAACGCATCCATTGAAAAACCCATACTGGTCACCAACGACCGCATTCTCCAGATCAAGGCCGGAATTTACAACCTTACCTGCGAAGAATACAAAGATTCCGACCCCTTCCGTTCTGATTCGCAAATGTACACCGGATTTGTGGACGAGGGACAGACACCCTACGTGAACAGTTTCCGCTGGGAGAGCGGCAGTCCGGTTTTTTATGGCGACAAAGAAACCAAAACAATTTCCTACACCCACGAAGTCTGGGGCGTAAAACCGCGCAACATCTACCAGAACCTCGCCCTTGAGCTGATGCTCAATCAGGACATCAACCTTGTATCCATCCAGTCCGAAGCCGGATACGGTAAGACCTTTCTGGCTCTGGCTTCCGCACTTTATCTGGCCCTTGAAAAAAAGGACAATCCTTTTGAAAAGGTCTATCTGGTCAAACCCATCTGGGAGATCGGAGCAAAAATGGGATTCCTGCCCGGAAGCGTGGAAGAAAAAATGCAACCCTACGTGCGCTACGTACGCGACCTGACCGTAAAACTGCACGAACAGCGTCCGGCCAACCGCATTTTCATGGATACTGATTCCGATAAATTCCGCTTCAACCAGAAGAAATTCGAGATCCTGCCCATTGCCTACATCCGGGGCATGAACCTTGAGAACTGCGTGGTCATCATCGATGAAATGCAGAACATGTCCCGCTCCGAGGTACGCTCGCTCTTAACCCGCATGGGCGAAGGCGTAAAATGCATCTGCCTCGGCGATACCCGGCAGGTGGACAACCCCTACCTCAACGAAAGCAACAACGGCCTCAACTGGGTGGTCAAAAAGCTACGCAACAACAAAGAATACGCCCACATGGTGCTCAAAGGCGAACGCTCCCGCGGACCTATTACCGATATGGTCTTGAAGACAGGATTGTGATGCGCTACGCGCTTTTGTCGATCTGATTTCGCCTCCGGCGGCCAAAGGGGATAATCCCCTTTGGAATCCTTAATAAAAAAACGGCAGTCCTTACGGGCTGCCGTTTTGATTTATTTATTTGAAATATTGATTATTTCTGAAAGATTCTCAACAAGAGCTCATCCAAGTCTTCGCCGTTATCGATGGCGGAGGAGATTTCAGACTCGAGAATCTTGGCACCCTTGCGTACTTCGGAGACCGTGCAATCCATGTTCAGAGCCACTACATCTGCGGGGATGCCGTAGCGGTAGCAGAGGTAATACAGGGCCCGGCGGGCGAGCACAGCGTGCTCATTTTCCTGCATCATAAGCTCACGGAAAGTCACCCCGAAAGCTTCAAGCACGGCATCGAGAATGGAATCAAAGGTCTGAACTTCCAGCTTCTGGACGGTTTCTGCTGCTTCCGCCTCAGCACACTCTTCGCAAAAATCAACAGGTCTTGCGCTGCGCACTATGCCGGTCAACCTGTTGATACTGTCCAGAATGTCGTTCACGGCATAATAGGCGGTCACATCAGTCATAAATTCCCGAGGCTGGTCCTCTTTGCCGCTTTCCAAATCAATGGTAACCCCGACCTTGACCTCAAGCACTTCCTGCGCCGCATCCTTGATGCGATCCAGCAGATGCTCCTGCACCCAGTTCATGACGAACTCGTTGGGCGCGGTAAGCTGCACAATCCCGTCTTCATAACGCGCTGACAAAGGTTCCACCCAGACCCTGACCAGCACGGGATTTATGCGCACAAGAAGCTTCTTCTTAATGGAGTTCCATACGTTGGAATTCATTTCCTACCTCTGCAATTAGGGCCTGTGATAAAAACAGACCGTCAAAAGACATATCCAAACCGGTTGCAATGAATATCCCCAAACCCGAAAAAGAGCAAACAGCACGAAGCTGTCACTCTTTTTCGAATTTTTGAAACGCTAAAGATCAAAAAAGCAGGAACGAAACGTATATTGATACGTGATTTTCCGGCTTTTTTGCAGCGAAAAAGCAGCTGATGCTTTTAGGCCGCCTGACTAAGGAGTCAGTCTGTCGATAGTGTCCTGCAACTGCCTTCCGAGAGGAGTCTGCAGGGAAATTTCGCGTTCTATATTGGTGATACCTTTGATTACTGTGGAATGTCTGCGGCCCAGTCTGGTTCCGATATCCTTGAGGGAAAGTTCGGTATGTTTGCGGGCGAGGAAGAAAGCGGTGTTTCTGGCCAGTACGATCTGACGTTTACGGCTTTTCGAACGCAGTTGTTCAGGTGTAAGCTCGTAGGAACTGCAGATGTGATCCACGATGGAATCATAGCTGGGCGCGGCCTTGGCAATGGAATAGTTTTCCAATACCTGCCAGGCCAGTTCCTGCGAAACATCACGGTTTAAAAGTCTTGCCTTGAGCACGAGGTTCTGCAGGCAGCTTTCCAGCTGTCTTACATCGGTGGTAATACGGTCCGCCAGCAGCTCGGAAATGGAATCCGGAACATGAGTTCCCAGACGCATGGCCTTGCTTTCAACGATTTTCTTTCTGGTCTCGAAATCCGGGGTGGAAATAAGAGCCAGCAGCCCCGAACTGAAACGGGAAACAAGCTGCTGATCAACTTTGTCCAGCTCGCGGGGCAGGAAAGAACTGGTCATGACCACTTTGGAACCGCGTAGCTGCAGGCTCTTCAGGGTTTCCAGAATTTCATCCTGCATCTTCTGCTTGCCTTGGAAGAAATGGATATCTTCCAGCAGCAGGCAGTCCACATTGTCCCTGAATTCAGACTTGAAACGGGAAATTTCACCCGCTTTCAGGGCCAGAACCATTCTGTTCGCAAACTCTTCCGCTGTAAGACAGGCAATGGAAATGTGCTTCTTGTTACTGGAAGCACATAGATTCTTGCCGATGGAATGCAGCAGATGGGTTTTTCCCAGACCGGGTGCGGAGCTCATGAAGAGCTGATCACCGGGCAGGGAGTTGTCGCAGAGACTTCTGGATGCAGCACAGGCAAGTCTGTTGGACTCGCCGATCACGAAATCATCGAAAGAAAAACGCCAACGGGGAATACGGGTATTAACCACGGCTGAAGACATCATGGGCAGCCCCATGCTTGTCTGAACCGGACGTGCTACAGCAGGCTTGGCCGGAGCGGCCTTTGCTGCGGGCTTTTCTACGGACTTCCGCACCCCAATCTCCACCTTGGGGCTGGTGCCGAGAACCTGCTCGCCTGCTTCTTTGATATTTTCCATGAGACGGTCTCTGACCCATGCGGCCACGAAATCGTTAGGAGCATACAATTTAATACTATTGCTGCTCACTTCCGCTTTCAGGGGCTTGATCCATACTTTGTACAGACCGGGGTTCAGGCCCTTCTCAAGAAATTTTAAAATTTTATTCCAGCTGTCTCTCATCATGAGGGGTTACCTAAGTCAGATTGAAGGAGAGTATCAACTCTTGATAAGGCTACGGACACGCAATGTTTTCCCATTTGTTTTCTACAGCCTAACACATTGTATTATATAAACTTTCCCCTTACCCGCGAGAATCTGGTTCAGAGACAGAAAAGCGTGGCGAGCACTGGGAAATCAAGCTTAAGCCACATCACAACACTTTTTATCAACAGCTGTGGAAAACTTTTTCCACAGCTATTTTATAAGAAATCTTCAAATTCCATAAAATTTCCTCATTTCTCTCATTGTCACATTTTTTCTTACTCATTATTTCAATAAGTAACTTTTTAACTCACCTGTGACATTTGAAACATAACCAACTGATTTAGCGTTATTTTTTCAAAATAATCAAAAAAACATAATTTATTTATAAATTTTCACTCACCATAAATATGCCTGAGAAGCCTGTAAAATAAAGGGCTGAGCCAATTGTCACTTTAGAACAAAAGATAAACACTTGAATAAACTAACATTTACAACACTTGACACTCCGCAGACCCTATAAACAAAGGATTTCTACTTAAAATTTTTACCAACAGCAGTAACAAAACCCCTCTGCGATTGATCGAATAATCAATCAGAGGACCTCTATTCCGGGTATGGCAAATAAAATTACTGCTAAAATAAGCAGATACAAGGCAAAAACCAAGTTAATTGTGAAAAGAAGAACTATTAAATTCTGATCAAAATAACAATTATGCCCGTTAATTTTACCTTAACCATAAAGACTGAAGGAGCCTGAATGCAACCGAAACGGGCTGGATACTGCCAATTTCAGACTTATTCCCGATTTCAGCCAATTTTAGACGATTTCAGACGGATTTAGCCCCAAAAAAAAGCCCGTCCTAAAAAAAGGACGGGCCCGGAGCTGTTTCACTGAAGAAAACTTAAGAAATAATCGCGTAAAAAAAATTTCGCGTAACTATTATATAATGTAGCTGCCTGATCTACTTTCCGGTCAGCTCTTTCAAGGTAGGGTAGCGTCCGCAAGCGAACCTCTCCGCTTCCGGGCAATAACCGAGCTGTTCACAGCTGGCCCCGCCGTGGCGGAAAATAGCCGGAAACTCGTCTTTGCATATTTTGAGCATCTTATCAGCCATCTTGCGGACTTCCCATTGCGCACGCTGGCAACAGCGCAGATTGAAAAAATGCATCAGCGAACGACAGTTCATGGTGATGACAATCTTGGTCTCAGCGGCCTGAGGGAGCACAAAACGAGCATCCTCGTTGGCTTTATCCTCGCGCCCGGCATTAACCAGAATTTCGCGCAGGTCTTTATAGGCACTGCCCACCTCATCCATAAACTTCTCGAACCGTTCCCGCGCTTCGGGAATTTTAGCAATAGCCGGAGGAATGATGTAATCCATGTCACTTTCAGTCACATAACGCTGGCTCTGCTGGGAGTATGAAGCAATGCGGTGACGCACTATCTGGTGGGAGCAGGCCCGGGAAATGCCTTCGATAGCGAAGGTGAAACTGACATGCTCAATGGGGCTGTCATGACCGGACTCAAGAACCTTGGAAACAAAATCGGCCTGCTTTTCCTTTGCAATCTCCCCTTCCAACAGCCGGGGCCACATATCGGCTACAAATCCGGCATGATAACACTGGCGGAATGAAGCATAAAGCAGCTCAAGGGCATTGGGGGTCATGGACAGAAGTTCCACTCGTAAATCTTTCTCAGGCATATGCGCTCCTTAAATTTATGCACCCTACATAAAGTAATTCATACCGGGGCGCAACTTCATATAAAGAGTGCCGCTTAATTGCAAGCCCGGCCCTGAAGCAGACAAAAATTCGCCTGAATGTCACCTGAAACCCCATTTTTTCCCTTGCCAGCCGTTCTAATATACCCTAACTAACGTCTCCTTATCTCTACTTTAACCAGCCGCTGAGAATTTGCCCCTGTTTTTAGACTGCACCCACCGTGCAGGGGACTTTTTTTGGCAAATCTCCGGCGCCGGAGGAATCCGTGACAAATCGCATCCAAAACGAAAAGATTAGAAATATAGCCATCATAGCACACGTTGACCATGGCAAGACCACTCTGGTTGACGGTATGTTCAAGCAGAGCGGCCTGTTCCGCGAAGGACAGGAAGTCGATGACCGCCTCATGGACAGCATGGACCTTGAACGTGAACGCGGCATCACCATCGCGGCCAAAAACTGCGCTGTGGACTGGAAAGGCGTAAAAATCAACATCATCGACACCCCCGGTCACGCCGACTTCGGAGGTGAGGTTGAGCGTTCCCTGTCCATGGCCGACGGAGCCATCCTGCTGGTTGACGCTTCTGAAGGCCCCCTGCCCCAGACCCGTTTCGTACTCAAAAAGGCCCTTGAAGCAGGACTCAAAATCATCGTTGTCATCAACAAAATCGACCGTGGCGATGCCCGCCCGGACGAGGTTCTCGACGAAGTATACGACCTCTTCATCGATCTCGACGCCAACGAAGAGCAGCTCGAATTCCCCCTGCTCTACGCCATCGGCCGTGACGGTATCGCACAGGAAACCCTTGAAGAAAAAGGTGAAAACCTGCACCCGCTCATGGACCTCGTTCTGGAACAGGTCCCCGGTCCTTCTTACGATGAAAGCGAACCTTTCCAGATGCTGGTATCCGACCTCGGATACTCCGATTACCTCGGACGTCTGGCCATCGGTAAAGTCATTCACGGCTCTGCCAAGCAGAACGAACCGCTGCTCTGCATCAATGAAAAAGAAGAACATGTTTCCCTGCGTCTGACCAAAATCCAGACCTACGACGGACTTTCTTTTGCTGAAACAAAATCAGCTGAACCTGGTGATATCGTTGTTGTTTCCGGCATTGAAGAGATCACCATCGGCGATACCATCTGCACCAAGGAATCTCCCAAGGCTCTGCCGCGCATCACTGTTGACGAGCCTACCGTTTCCATGCGCTTCACCATCAACACCTCACCCATGGCCGGTCTTGAAGGCAAGCTGGTCCAGTCTTCCAGAATCCGTGAAAGACTGCATAAGGAAACCCTGCTCAACGTGGCAGTAAAAGTTGAGGAAAGCGACGAGAAGGACAGCTTCATCGTCAAAGGCCGCGGTGAATTCCAGCTGGCTATCCTTATTGAGACCATGCGCCGTGAAGGTTTTGAACTTTCCGTGGGCCGTCCTGAAGTTATTTACAAAAACGAGGGCGGACAGAAGCTTGAGCCCATGGAACAGGTCTTTATCGACTGCGAAGAAGATTTCCTCGGCGTGGTGACTGAAAAACTTTCCACCCGCAAGGGCAAGATGACCAACCTGGTCAATAACGGCAAAGGCCGAGTGCGCATGGAATTTTCCGCACCCGCCCGCGCCCTTATCGGCTACCGTGACGAGTTCCTGACAGACACCAAAGGTACCGGCATCATGAACTCCCTTTTCGCAGGTTATGAACCGTACCGTGGAGATTTCCCCTCCCGTTACACCGGTTCCCTCGTGTCTGACCGTGCGGGTAAGGGCGTACCCTACGCCATCTTCAACCTTGAGCCGCGCGGTGAAATGTTCATCGAAGCAGGCGATCCGGTTTATGAAGGCATGATCGTGGGTGAGCACAACCGGGATAATGATATCAACATCAACCCCACCAAAGAGAAAAAGCTAACCAACATGCGTGCTTCCGGTAAGGATGAGGCTGTAATCCTGACCCCCATCCGCCCCATGACCCTTGAACGGGCCATGCACTTCATCCGCGATGACGAACTCATCGAGGTCACCCCGGAATCCATCCGTCTGCGCAAAGCCGAGCTTTCCGCAACCAAACGCCACATGAACCGTGGTAAGCAGCTTAAAGCCACAGGCAAGAAATAAGCTGCCCGCAATATAAAATGAATTGAGCCGGGAGGAGTCGCTGCAACGACTCTTCCCGGCTTTTCCCTTTTCTGGCGTCAACTTCCCTTTGACGTCATAACCAATACCTTTCAGCTAAACTAAACCCTGCGAAAATATCTCCGAAACCGGGCCGCGCGGCAGCTGGATGGTGAATTTTGTACCCCTGCCCGGCTCGGAATCGATCCTGATTGTTCCGCCGTGATTACGGGTGATTATAAAGTAAGCCACGGACAATCCCAGTCCAGCGCCCCCTTTTGCTCGGGTACTGAAAAATGGTTCAAATGCCTTCTTGCGGGTATAGCTGTCCATACCCGGCCCGTTATCCTCCACCTCGATGGTCAGGTAGGCATTGTTGCTGAAGGACCTGATCGAGATTTCCGGGTATTTACCGTCACAACCGGCATCAATCACGGACTGGGCCGAGTTGCGCACCAGATTGAGCAGTACCTGTTCCAGTTCACTGGAAAAACAGAGCACGTGGGGCAGGTTGTCCTGAAAATCCTTAACAAAGCTGATCTTACGAAAATCGCACCCCTCTTCACGGCAGAGGTCACTGTCAGCGATTTCAATGACCCGCTCCACAATATCAGGTACTGAGCAGAAATCTTTTTCGTCCCCTGATTTGCGACTGAAGTTGAGCATATTTACAATAACTTTTGCCGCCCGAGCCCCGGCTTCCTTGATATCCTCCACCATGGTCAGAATTTTACGTTCA
This sequence comes from Desulfovibrio sp. JC010, assembly GCF_010470675.1. Classification (NCBI taxonomy): domain Bacteria; kingdom Pseudomonadati; phylum Thermodesulfobacteriota; class Desulfovibrionia; order Desulfovibrionales; family Desulfovibrionaceae; genus Desulfovibrio; species Desulfovibrio sp. JC010. The sequence continues at coordinate 21,487 of NZ_VOIQ01000012.1, read as the reverse complement.
TGGAGATATCTGCGCACAGACTCGAGCGATATCCCGATATTTTCAGCCACTTCCAGATTTCCGGGAAGTTCCGTAGACAGCCTGCGCTCGATGTTCTGGGCCGACTGGGTGATGATGCCCAGCGGATTGTTGATCTCGTGGGCCATACCTGCGGAAAGACTGGCTACAGTGGTCATCTTCTCGGTCTGGATCATCAATTCCTGAACCTTCATCTTGTGCGAATAATCGCGCAGCACGCCGACCATGCGCACCGGAATACCCTGATCGTTTTTCAGGAAACTGCCCTCATCCTCAACATAGAGATAACTGCCGTTTTTACGCCTGAACCTGTATACCGAGACAAAGGGACGCACTTCGCGGATACAATCCTCCAGCTCCCGAAGCACTTCTTCGCGGTCATCAATATGAATCCGTTCCTCCCAGCCCTCAAGGTTCACAGACTGGAATTCATGCTCCTCATGCCCGGTAATCTCCAGCACCGCCCCGGACCAGACCACCTTACCGCTATCAATATCATAGTCATAAACCAGCTGCCCGGTCTTTTCAGCCATAAGCCGATAACGCTCTTCGCTCTGATGCAGGGCCTGTTCCGCCAGCATGAGCGGGGTGACGTCGGTAATAAACCCTTCAAGGGCACTGGTTCCGTCTTCGCCACGAGTGTCCACGCCTTTTTCCCAGACCCACTTTTCATCGCCCGAAGCGGTCCTGATCTTGTAGATCATTTCAAAAGATTCGCGGTCCTGCACGGCTTCCTGCACACACTCCCATACATGGGCCTGATATTGAGGCAGAATAAGGTCGGAATAGGAAATTTCACGGTTGTTCAGCAGAGAATCAGGACTGTACCCGGTCAACTCAAGGCAGCCTTCACTGACGAAATCCATGGACCAGTCCACATCATTGCGACAGCGGTAGGCCATGCCGGGCAGGTTGCCCAGCAGGGTGGATAAAATTTTCTCTTTCTCACGGAGCAATCCCATTGCTGAAGAACCTGACTCAGCACTACGGGCACTGATTTGACCTTTAAGGATAATCAGCCCGGAATCATCATGAAATATGCCCTTCCAAAAAATTACCCCGGCAGCGGTAATTGATTCAAAACTTCCTGCGGGCAGGGGGTCCATTTCCATTACTTTATCCACATACGCGCCCAGCCCCTCAAGCAGCGGACCGCTTGACTGCAACCCCAGATATTCCCCGGCAGTAAGCTGTCCGGCGAGGCTTGCTGCTTTTTCACCGCCCACAAAAACAACTCGCTTGTTTTCATCAAGCCCTACAACTACGCCGGGATAATCCTGAGCCAGAAACTCAACACCCTGCATGATATATCCTTCTAAAACCGCCACGCTTGAAGTACCCTCCAAAGCAATAAATCGGGAAACATGGTTTTACTATATCACACCCGGCACATAAAAACAGACAAATTTTAATTATTCAGAACCGGCACAACCAACCCTCAAACATTGCCATTCAAGGATTCCTGCGCTACCAGATTTACTCTAGACTTTATTTACGGAGAACAAGATGGGTTCAGATAATATTTCAGGAGAAATCGTCCTCATTTTTACCGGGGGCACCATCGGTATGAGCGAAAAGCCCGATGCCGGAGGCGTGGTCCCGGACGACAATTTCAGCAAACTGCTCAATGAGGTTACCCCGGACGGACAGGATATCAAAATCCGCCCGGTACTCTGGTCGGATATCCCCAGTCCGCATATGTGCCCGGAAAAAATGCTGGGGCTGGCCCATGATGTAGAAGAATTTCTATCTGAAGAACAAGTGCTCGGCGCGGTCATCCTGCACGGCACCGACCTTATGGCCGAGACCGCCTACGTTCTTGATTTGACAGTGCGTTCACCCAAGCCGGTCATCCTCACTGGAGCCATGCGCTACTTCAATGAATCCGGCTACGACGGGGTCCGTAACCTTGTGGACGCCATCCGCACCTGCCTGCTGCCACCGCCGGAAGGAACAGATGTCATCATCCAGATGGCCGACAAGCTTTTCGCCGCCAAGAACGCCATCAAATCCAGCTCCCTGAACGTGGACCCCTTTGTGGGCCAGAATACCGGGAGAATAGGTTTTATCGCCGGAGAATCAGTAATCCTGACCCGCGCCAAACCGGGCCGCAGACCGCGCTTGAACTTCCCGGTCACCGCAATGGCCGACAAAGTTCATCTGGTGGGCTGCCATCCGGGCATGGATTCCACTGTACTGGAAAAGCTGCTTGAAAGCGGGGCGAAAGGAATTGTGCTCGAAGGTTTCGGGGCCGGGAACACCCCTCCCGGAATCGTACCCGGAATCGAAAAATGCATTGAGTCCGGAATTCCGGTAGTGCTCTGCACCCGCTGCGTGGAAGGCGGGGTCTGGCCCATCTACGCCTATCCCGGGGGAGCCGCAAACCTGAAACAGAAAGGGGTCATCATCGCCGGGGGATTATCGGCACTGAAGGCCACCCTGCTCCTGCAAATGCTGCTGGGGTCAGGATGCCCCTGTGAACGGATTGAGGATATTTTTGCTGATGAGAGTGTTTAAAAAAGAAGCCAGCCTCCGACGAGGCTGGCTTCTTTTCATACAACGGTGAAGATTTGTTTAATCTTCGCGGCTATCGATGATCAGCAGGTGGTAACCGAACTGTGTTTTTACCGGGCCGTGAACTTCGCCGACTGCTTCATTGAAGACAACGGTGTCAAATTCCGGGACCATCTGGCCGGGGCCGAACTGACCCAGCTCTCCGCCGCGCTGTCCGGAGGGGCAGCTGGAATGCTGTTTTGCCAGTTCACCAAAATCTGCGCCGTCCTGAATTTGTTTTTTCAGGTCCAGACAGGTTTCTTCATCACTAACCAAAAGATGACGGGCTGTTGCTCTTGCCATGTGTGTGCTCCTGTAAGCTTGAATATAAGAATTTTAATAAACCATGTAATCTTGCCGTTACGATTGTGCATCGCAAAAAACTAAAATTTGCATGGATACGCTTGGACTGCAAGGTGAAAAACAGCCTACATATCTTCCAGATCAATGCGCTCCGCAATCTCCACTAAAGTCCGCACACCGAATCCGGTCCCCCCGGCAGATCCTGCGGGAGTCTTTTTCTTGCGCCATGCAGGCCCGGCAATGTCGAGATGCGCCCACGGAGTGTCTTCGGGTACGAATTCCTTGAGGAACATTCCTGCATGGATAGTCATGCCTTCGCGGGAACCGACATTTTTGAGGTCGGCCACTTCACTCTTAAGCTCTTCCTTGTAGATATCCCAAAGCGGCATGGGCCAGAAACGCTCGCCCACGCTCATACCGGATTCAATTACCAGACTCTGCATGTGTGCGGAGTTGTCCATCACCGCCGCCACGTTCCAGCCGAAAGCCACAATGCAGCCCCCGGTCAGGGTGGCGAGATCGATGATGGCCGCCGGCTCAAACCGGGCGGAATAAGCAAGGGCGTCGCAAAGCAGCAGACGGCCTTCGGCATCGGTATTTAAAATCTCAATGGTCTTTCCGGAAAATGAGGTCACAACCTCGCCCGGACGGGTGGCATTGGCATCGGGCATGTTGTCGGCGCAGGGCAGGATGCCCACAACCGGAAGGTCCGGCTTGATTTCACCGATGGCCCGGAAAAAACCGAGAATTGCCGCAGCACCGCCCATATCGCACTTCATATCTTCGATGAATCCGGTGGGCTTGAGTGATATGCCCCCGGTATCAAAGGTAACTCCTTTACCAACCAGCACCAGCGGCTTCTGGCCTTCGCGGTCCTTGGGGCAATATTCGAGGGTGATCATGCGCGGTTCGTCATTTGACCCGCGAAAGACTGAGGCATAAGCCCCCATGCCCTTGTCGATGATTTCCTTGCGTTTCATGGCCTTGAACTTGAAACCGTACTGTTTGGCCATCTTCTTGGCTTCATCAGCAAGATAAACCGGAGTGGCCACGTTGGGCGGCAGGTTGACCAGATCACGGGCATAGCCCATGCCGATCCCCACGGCCTGCCCCTTAACCAGCATCTCGGACAGGTGCGGCGGAGGTTCTTCCTCAGTCAGAAAACGAACGGTTTCAGGGAGGCCCTCTTTCTCATCCTTTTTTGATTTGAATTCATCAAAGGAATAAAGTCCCTCAATGGCCGCAACAACGAAATGTTCAAATTTATCCTCAAGACTGATGCCCTCAAAAGCCAATAGCGGAACACCTACGGTACGAAATTTAAATTCCCGGCATTTACGCAGAGCGGAGCTGACAGCCTGAAGAAACTTCTCCACGCTGAAATCCTTTTCCTCGCCCAGTCCAACCAGCAGCACCCGCTGCACAGATGAACCGCTGCCGTAGATTACTGTAGATTCGCCCAGCTCTGCGGAAAAATCACCAAGGGCCGGAGACCCGGCAACCCAGTCCGCATCGGAAGCCATCCATGAAGAAAATCCGGACAAGTACTCGTCCGCATCCTTGAAAGCAAAAAATATGACCGCATCCGCAGACCATGCGGAGGCAGGTTCTCTGACAATGCTGAATTCCATCTACTGCTCCATGCCGTTAGCTGAAGTAAGAGTTAGTTGGGACTGATCTGCTCCACAAAAGAGAAAGTACCGTTTTCGTATTTTACAATATCCACCGTCTTCATGGGGACACGTATCCCTTCAGGATAGTAAAACTCCCCGGTCACACCTTTAAATCCGGTGGTTTTTGATAAAACTTCGCGGACCTTTTCAGACTCGGCGACCCCGGATTTTTCAATGGCCTGCGCCAGCAGCATGACCGTATCATAGCCGAGGGCGGCGAATCCTGACTCAGGACCTTCACCGAACATGCGGGTATAGCTGTCCACGAATTCCTGCACCATGGGTTCCGGGTTATCCAGAGCCACGTGGGTGGCAAAATAAATTGAATGTCCATACTGCGCAGGGATATTCAGCAGTCCCGGAGTATCAAAACCGTCTCCGGAAACAATGGGCTGGTTGAATCCGGCTTTACGGGCTTCCGTAATGTATTTGGGCGCGTCCGGCGGAATTGAGGACATAAAAATCAGGTCCGGATCCTTTTCATCACTTTTGGGCAGGGGATATTCCTGTGCCCCGGAATTGTACCAGACCTCACCCACAACAGCTCCGCCATACTTGCGGTAACGGCGTTTAAAATATTTGGAAAGGGTCTTGGTGAATTCATTGGAAATATCAGTACCCACAAAGCAACGGGAAGTTTCCAGCCTGCGTCTGGCGAACTTGGCTACTGCCCGGGCCTGCATGTTGTCTCCGAAGGCGGTCATGAAAAAATATTTGCCGTACATATAGGGCAGATTCTGCATGGTCGCCCCGGCAGTAATAAAAATACGATCCTTGGCAGTGATGGCCGGAGCCGCAGCCATTACGTAATCGGTATCATTCAGGCCGATTACCGCCACCATATTATCCTGCCCGGCCAGTGCTTCGGAAGCCATTGCCGCGGAATCAAGATTTGAACGGCAGTCGGAAATAACAAGACTTAATTTACGTCCCAGAATGCCGCCCCCGGAATTAATAATCTCTTTTGCCAGCTCCATGCCATGCAGACCGGGCCGGTCAATGGCGGCCATCCCCCCGGTAAGATTATAAAGCACCCCGACCTTGATGGTCTTTTCCCCAGCAAAGGCCGGAACACAAAAAACTGCCGTCAGCAGCAGGCTTACAGCCAGACGAAACCACATATATCCTCCTTAAGGATTCATCACATTATGATCATTTAATCTTTTCAATCTTATTTACCTGCAAGCGCAGGTATCAGGCAACTTATTTCCCATGCTCTCTGTGCTTGGCCTGCTGTTCCTCAAGAAAACGTTGGAATTTACTCAGTTCGGCCTCGCGTTTTTCCGGAACCAGAGGAAACTCAGCCTCCTCGCGGTAACGCTTCTCCGCAATATTGCGGTTGACCGGAAGCTCCACACCCTGCCAACCGGCACTGTCCCGAACCAGCCTGCGGACATAACTTACCCCCAGAAAAGCCCGGGTCACGCGGGTGTTGTCGCGCAGTTTGCGCATATCCTTGAATTCCGCTTTTGCCGAGACTTCGCGGACCATTTTATCAAGACAGACCATTTTCTCAGGCATATGCACCTGCTCGAAAACAGCACCGTGATTATTGAGAATCTGCCCCCGGTCTCCGGCAGTTGCCGGGTCAATATAAAAAGCTGCATACAGCCCGGACTGGTCATAAACCGAAAGGTCACAGGAAAGATCAACTCCCACCCCGCAGGTCAAACAGGTCACATCGCGGTGCCGGGGCAGCACATCGCGCTTGAACCACTCACCGCTGTTGGATGGGTCGGTAATGGCCCGTTTGTTTTCCGGGGCGAATTCGCGCACCGGGGAACGCATCATGGTTCCGGCCATAAGCTCACTGGTCTGCATCCATGCGGCCGTACCGAGTACGCCCTTGAAATCCCTGCGCCTGCGCCGGGCAAGCAGAAACAGACCGCGATAAAGGCGGTCCAGAGTGGTTCCGCCCTCTTCGGAAGATTCAAACATTATATATTCGTTAAAACCGCCGGAAAGAGTCAGGTTGAAGGGAGTACGGATCAGCACCGATCCGGTATCATTGCGCGGCACCAGAAAATCAGCAAGGTCGTGACCATCCGTGGGCAGCCAGCCCATGGTCCCGCCGATGGTGATCATGGACCCGAGCACCTTCATATAATCTTCCGGGACTTCACCAAGCCCGCCCACACCGATGGAATATTCTGTCTGGGAAAAACGACGCGAAAAAACCCGCCTTTCATCCACCCGCGAATGAAAAATATCCGCAATGGAACCGATGACCTTCAAGTCGGCCTGCGAATTTTCACCGGGCACAAACCGAAACTGCCCGATGGGTGAATCCGCAGTTTCCATGCGTTCCCAGTTTTCAAGGGCCTGCCGCTCCCAGTGCACGGACTGCAGAAAATCCATGGCCTCGCTGTGAGTGGAGAAAATATTCAATGAGCGGGTCATCCCGGCGGTATCAAGCACATTGCGGCAATAGGAGCAGAGCGCGCAGAGAGCCAGCGCGCCGTTACGGCTGTGCAGAATTTTCATGGTCCGCACAATGGAGCGGATTCCGGCACTGCTCAGGTAACGGACCTCAGCCATATCAAAAGCCATGCAGGCCAGTTTTTCATCGGCAAGGAGATCTTTCAGGTTCCGGTCCAATTCCCCGGCCCCGTAGGCATCAACCCTTCCGGCCATGCCGACTACAACTGTATCCCCATGTCTGCGTACTGTAATTTCCATTCACAACTCCTGTTCAATTCCCGAAGGAATATGCTATCAGGTACAGGATCAGCATAGACATAAGCATAGTGGATTGTGAAGTTGCTTCTGGAAAAACTGTACTATTTTTTTGGGCTCTGATATTTTATGTCTATAAAAGGGAGAACCATGAAAAGAATTCTGAATTTCAAGGATGACTTTGCCAAAAAATTCCACGGCAAGCTCATCCCCACCCGAGAAGCGAAAAAGCTACTGCAAGCACTGCTGGACAGCAGTGCGGATAAATCTGTTGTGCTTTTTGAATCTCCCTGCCGGGCATCAATGGAAAGACCTGCATCAGAGGCGGAAATCTGCATGTCCGCCGGAGAGGAGTTCGCCTCATTCGCAGCCAGAAACCACCCGGAAAACTCACGGCGCATCAGCATGGATGAAGCCATAAGGACTCTGGAGACGCGAAACGCCAAAGGCCATGTGCATTATATTTGTATCATGGAAGAAGATGAGGGAGTTTTCTATACCATCTGCAACTGCTGTCCCGGTTGCTGTTGCGCAATTGAAGCCGGGCAAAGCAAAATGCCCATGCTGATTCCTGCCGGCTACATTGCCGTTGTCGATCCACACAAATGCATCGGCTGCGCCCAGTGTATGGAATACTGTCCCTTCGGAGCCATGAATCTGCGAGACAAGCGCATGCGCATTAATCCCAAAAGATGTATGGGCTGCGGAGTATGCACCAACAAATGCCGCAAGGACGCGCTGAGTCTTGCCCGCAATAAGAAACATCCCGAACCGCTGCTGGCGGAGAAACTGAAAGGATAGATTTCCGGGGATCTGAAAATGCAGGACTAGCCGTCAGGAAAGGTTCGTCTCAACTGCAGGATTTCGTCTACATTCTCGAAAAAAAGATCGGTCAGATGCGGGTCGAACTGCTTACCCTTGCTTTCCTCAAAATATTCTTTGATCTTCTCAATGGGCCACGCTTTTTTGTAGACCCGTTCACTGCCGAGAGCGTCAAAGACATCCACAATCCCGATTATACGTCCGTAGATATGAATATCTTCTCCGGCAAGACCGCAGGGATAGCCGTTGCCGTTCCACCATTCATGGTGTTCGTAGGCCACAATGGCTGCAGCCTTCATTATGGGACGCTCGGAATGCTTTAAAATTTCATGCCCGATGGTGGTATGGGTCTTGATCAGTTCAAATTCTTCAGGAGTAAGCTTGCCGGGCTTGTTGAGCACGGTATCCGGAATGCCGATCTTGCCCACATCATGCATGGGTGAGGCAAGGCGCAGCAGATCGGACTCTTCCTCACTGAGACCGTAACGGCGGGCCAGAATATAAGCCAGTTCCGCCACCCTGCGCACATGGTTTGCAGTCTCGTTGGAGCGGGTTTCCACCACTTCGCCGAGGGTGAGGATGACTTCTTTCTGAGTCTCAATGACTTCATCCTGAATAGCCATCAGGGCATCCTGAGCCTCACGGCGGACCTTAATCTCATTACGCAGGTCTTCGGTCCTTTTCTCCACCTTGGCTTCAAGGTGTTCCTTATAGCTGCGGTTTTCTTTGATCAGCATGGCCCGCTCAAGAGCGCGTCCGAGGGCATACTCAAGGACATTCAGATCAACGATGGGCTTGGTCACGAAATCCCATGCTCCCAGCCGGACCGCCTTAATGGCATCCTGAATGAGTCCGGCACCGGAAACTACGATGATGGGGGTGTCGGGGCTTTCACCCGTAACATGCTCAAGGACTCCGAATCCGTCAACTTTAGGCATATTCAGGTCGACCAGAACAGCATCAGGATTTTCACGCTTGAAGACTTCAATCCCTTTTTCACCGTCACAGGCGTCAATGGTATTGAACCCGGAATCACTCAGATAGTCGCTGATCGTTTCCCGTACGAAATCTTCATCATCAATGACGAGGATAGTTAATTCAGAATTATCCAATGGTTACCCCTGATCAATTTTACTCAGAAACTGCAATTTCCACCAATCACATAAAGACATAGCAAAAAAATTTTATATTTAAAACTGTTATTCTAAAAGTATAACAAAGCAGGCCATGCACAAAAAAGGCACCGGAAAGTATCACTTTCCGGTGCCTTAAAAACAAATACAGCGTTATTTGAATTAGTCTTCAAAACGCTTCATGGAAATGATGCTGATGGGATCAACCGGTACATCATCCATGGGACCGTAGGAGCCGGTCTTTACTTTCTTGATTTTCTCAACAGCTTCCATACCGTCGATAACCTTACCGAATACGCAGTAGCCCCAGCCTTGCGGGTTCTTTGCAGTGTGGTTAAGGAAACCGTTATCCTTCACATTAATGAAAAACTGTGAAGTGGCGGAATGGGGATCCATGGTACGGGCCATGGCAAGTGTTCCGAGTTCATTCTGGAGGCCGTTGTCAGCTTCGTTCTCAACAGGTGCATGGTTTTCTTTCTCATTCATGGAGAAATCATAACCGCCGCCCTGAATCATAAAATTATTGATAACACGGTGAAAAAGGGTTCCTTCGTAAAAACCTTCATCAACGTAACGCAGAAAATTTTCTACGGTTTTGGGGGCTTCTTTCTCAAAAAGTTCGATCAGTACTTCACCTTCAGGTGTTTCCATCAGTACCATGGGATTGGACATATTTTGTTCCTCCGATTTTTTTTATCTGGCCTTTTTATATTACCCGCGAGGGGATTTTCATCTACAATAAAACCAAAAAGTACGCCACTCCGAGCAACATAAGCATCAAACTGGGAATGACAACCTTTTTCCACGCTGCGACCATGTCCACCTTGAAATATTCGCAGGTCAGCAGAAAACAGATATGCAGCGGTGAGGCCATGATCCCGGCAAAACCGCTGAACATACACAGCACCGCCCACGCCGGAAGCTGTGAATCAAGACCGGCAGCATGCACCAGCCCGACCACAAGCGGCATGGCCGCACCCACAAAAGCAAGTGTTATCCCGGCGATAAAGCCCACCAGAAACGGCACAAACACCGCGGCGGCAATAAGTGCGGCTTCCCCTCCGGCCAGCCGGGCAAGTTCATCAACCACCCCGCAGGCTCCGAGAATATCCTTGAACACGAAGACGCAGACAATCATGAAGATCATGTTCAGGAACCGCTTTTCAAGCAGCAGTCCCCGGATAATGGAAAATGAACCGGGGTTGGCAAACAGAGCACAAAACACCGCCCCCAGCAGGGCCAGAATAATCCCGATTTCAAAAGGGATGCCGGGAAACAGAAGACTCAGTACGGTTTCAAAAACAAAGGCCCCGGCGATGGCGACAATAAGCGGCAACCCTTCCTTGACAACTTTACTGATATCGCGGCCGTTGGCGGAAACATCGGCAGCCTGACCGTTATTTGCCATGGGCAGGACAGAAGGTCGCAGATAGAAAAAACAGCCCAATCCGATACAGACAAAAACCCCCGGAAAAGTGTAGCCGATATATTCAAAAATACTCATTCCGCACAGGGAAGCGGCCAGAATCATACCCGGATACAACGGCCAGCCAAGCTCCCAGACATGACGGAACCAGTAGTTGATGACCACCTTATCCCGTCCGGAAACATCAAGGCCGTTGGCCGCCTCCTGAATCATGGGTGCGGAGAAGATCGCCCCGCCGGGCATGGGCAGCAGACCGATAAGTGCCGGAAAGAAGACCAGCCGCAGACGGGGGCTTCTCAGGTATCCGGTCAGGGATTCCATTATGCGGGCCGCCTGCCCGGTTTTCTCCAGCAGACCGGAAAGGATCATGATCAGGGCCACGATGAGGGCCAGAAAAACAGTCTTATCATCCAGCAGGGCCTCAGCACTGACCTTAAGTACCTCGCCCATTTTCATGGAGGTCAGAAGGGCCAGCACCCCGCCCCCGGCCAGAATGGACGGTCCCACGCCGAAGCGGAGCCTGATCCCGGCCAGCATGCAGATAAAAACAAAAAGAATTTTTAATAAGGGCAGGAGATTGTGAAGAAATTCCATGAGTCACCCCGAGAGCGGAATAGGATTAACGACCAGCGCAGCAGGAGAAACATTATTATTTCTCCTGCAATGGAGATACGTCAAAACCGCTGATTACTCAATCAGGGAATCAGAGCCAGATTCTTGCGCGCAATTTTATTATCCGGATCGATCTGCAGAGCCTTGCGCAACCATTCCTTTGCGTGCTCATTGTCACCACGCATATAGAAGAGCAAGCCCATGTTGATCATATGGTTGACCTCTTGCGGCTCAAGCGCACTCGCCTTGCGCAGGTCGGCCATGGCGGCTTCGAACTTGCCCTGCTGCATGTAGACGATACCCCGGTTGCCCAGAGCCGGTGCGTAATCCGGATTGAGTTGCAAAGCCCGCTGGTAAAGATCCAGTGCGGCATAGGGATTCCCCTTGCGGCTCAATATTGATGCAAGGCTGCTCATGGCCTTGTAATGGGAAGGGTCGGCCTTGAACGCAGCCTTGAAATGCCTGGCCGCCTCAGTAAGATTCTTTTCCCGTTCCAGCAGGTTGCCGTAGTTGTAATGCATATGGTGGTTGTTCTCGGTCACCGCCAAAGCGCGGGTGTACAAGGCTTTGCTGTCCTTCCAGTGTCCGGCCTGAGTATAGGCCCCGACCAGCAGAACCGCCACCACGGCAGTCCCAAACGCAACAGCAGCCTTGCCGGGAACCCTGCCTTCGCGGACCAGCCGGGCCGCCCCGAAAGCTATGATCATATAAATTCCCATGAACGGGATATAGGCGTAGCGGTCGGCCATGGACTGATCGCCCACCTGCACCAGCCCGATAACCGGGACAAGGGTTCCCAGATACCAGAACCAGCCCACCGCACCGAGAGGGAATTTCCTGATAAAACGGACCGCAACAGCCGATACAGCAACAATGAACAAAGCCGCCAGCGCAGGCTTCCAGAACGGGATATCGTGCGGGTAAGGATAAAAGACCGCCAGATTGACCGGGGCAACCAGCTCACCCAGATAGGCCACATAGGAAACAAGCGCGTTGGAAATACGCAGGCTCAAGGGAAAAGATTCCGCGCTCTGCATGGCTCCGCCGCCATGCTGGGCCATGACGGTCAATACAGAGGAAAGGACGGACAGCCCGAACAGGGGCAACTTCTCCGCAATCAGCTTACCCAGTTGCGCAGCAGGATTCTTTGTTAAATCCACCCGGTTCAGCGGCCATATATCCAGCAGCACCAAAGCCGCAGGCAGGGTGACCACCATGGGCTTGGCCAGAATACCCAGCCCGGTGAAAAAAAAGGTCAGTCCGTAGGACCCCATATTCCTGTCCCTGACCCAGCCCAGCCAGCTGTGCATGGCACTGAGCCAGAAGAAGGTGGAAAGCACGTCTTTGCGCTCGGCAACCCAGGCTACGGACTCCACATGCACCGGGTGCACGGCAAAAAGTGCGGCCACAAAAAATGAGGGTATCAGCCCGTCTTTATCAAGCTTTGCCGTAGCCTTAAGCAGGAAGAAAAAGAGCAGCAGCACGTTGCAGAGATGAAAAAACACATTTACCAGATGGCGTGCCCCGTCCGAATCACCGAACAGGGAAGTATCGAGCATATGTGAAACCACGGTCAGCGGGTGGTAGTTGGAAAGCTGGAAGGTACTGAAAGCCCAGCCGATATTCTCGGCGGAGATTCCCTGCATGACCCGCTGGTTGTTGCTCACGTAACTGGTGTCATCATAAGTGACCAGCTCAAAACCGCCGCACTGCCCGTAGACAACAAGCACCAGCGCGCAGAGCATCGCCGAAGCAATCAACGCCTTCTTCATTTCATTTCCGACTTTCGCACCGCTCATGATTATTCCGCCTGCCCCCGTTTGGGTACATCTTTCAAAAATTCACTCTTAATCCAGCCCAGCCGGTGTCCCAAAGTCTCATATGAACACCGCAACACACCCAGCCCATACTTAACCGACCGGGCAAAACTGATGGACGAGGAATCATCCATGTAGCGGGTCGGACAGGTCACTTCCCCGATGTCATAACCGGAATAGATTATCTGGCAGAGCATCTGGTTATCAAAAACAAAATCATCGCTGTTATCTTCAAAAGGAATTGTTTCCAGCAGCTCGCGGGAAAAGGCCCGGTACCCGGTATGATATTCGGAAAGATGGTAACCGATCATAAAATTCTGAAAACAGGTCAACGCCCGGTTGGCGACATACTTATAGAGAGGCATACCGCCCTTGCGCGCCCCGGTACCCAGGATTCTCGAACCGAGCATGCAATCGAAAACCCCGTTGGCAATGGGCGAAACCATGGCCGAAATGATCAGCGGGGTGTACTGGTAGTCCGGATGGACCATGACCACCACATCCGCGCCCATCTCAAGGGCGGTGCGGTAGCAGGTCTTCTGGTTCCCGCCGTACCCGGTGTTGCAGGTATGAACCACGGTCTTGATACCGAGTCTCTCCGCCTGCGAAACAGTATCGTCACGGCTGCAGTCATCAACCAGCAGGATTTCATCCACCACATCAGCAGGCAGTTCGTCCAGAGTCTTCTTCAATGTGGAAGCCGCATTATAAGCAGGCATAACCATTACAACTTTTTTTCCATTAACCATTTATCTGTATTCTCCTGAAATTAACTGCCGTGAATATTGTCGTGCGTAACAAAATGCTCATTTTTTTAATATGTATCGGGCTTATCACCAAAGGCTAAGACGAATCAAGATGCTGTTGCCTGCGGCCCCTCTTTTTAGTAACCAGTCGGCATCCGAATATACAAAATTTCAGCACAGGGGATTTAAAAATGCAGGAAGCGGAAATCAAAAAATATATCTACAAGATCATCATGGACAAATGCACAGCCGACGAGGAAGCCCGTCAGGACGCCCTTGGCGAGTTCATAGCCATGACCATGCCCAACATCGACGAGGGCGCGGTGCGCAACATCAAATCCATGATCCCGCCCATCACCGACCTTTACGACAAATGGGCCAACATGTTTGTGGAGCGTCTGCTGGAAACAGTTCCCGGCAACCAGATTGAAGAACTCTGCAGCGGCACCCCGGATAACGATTCCGCGCTGGTGCTGGTTTACATCATGTTCATGGAATCCGAACGCATGGAAAAACAGGTCGCTGACGACATAGCCGCATTCGCCCCCGAACAGGACGACGAAGCCGGAAACATTGCCAGTGCCTACATCCGTTCCAAGCTCACACTCATTGCCGAAGAACAGAAGAAGAAAGACGCTACCATCCAGTAAAGGAGCATGAAAATGTTCAGCAACGCAATTGTCAGGACCCCGGCAAAAAGTCTCGGACAGGGACTCACCGAAGCGGGCCTCGGCTGTCCGGATATGGAACTGACCGCAGCCCAGCATAAAAGCTACATTGAATATTTACAGCAGGCCGGAATCAGCGTCACAATCCTGCCTGCGGTGGAAGCATACCCGGACTCTGTGTTCGTGGAAGACACCGCGGTCATGATCCCGCACACAGACGGAACCGCCGCTTTCCTGACCTGCCCCGGTGCAGAATCGAGGCGCGGAGAAGTAAATGAGATTAAATCCGCCCTTGTCGCCCAGACCGGTGAAATCATCCGCATGGAAGCAGGCGGACTCATGGAAGGCGGAGATGTACTGCTCATGGGCAAAACTTTCTATGTCGGTATCGATTCCCGAACCAACGCAAAAGGCTGCGAGCAATTCGCCAGAGCAGCTGCCGGATTCGGCTACAAGACCGTTGCGGTTCCCTTTGATAACGGCATGCCCCACCTCAAGACCGAGCTTTCCGCACTTGATGAAGAAACCCTGATCATGTCCGCACGTTTTGCCGGGCGCGAAGAGTTCGCCGGATTCAAAAAGCTCATCGTACCGGAAGGCGAGGAGTACTCCGCCAACTGCCTCTATCTGGGAGAAAAGCTGCTCGCCCCGCAAGGGTTCCCGAAAACAGCCGAACTGCTGGATAAAAACGGCTTCAAACCGGATTTTATTGATATGTCGGAGTTCCGCAAAATGGACGGCGGGCTGACCTGTTTATCTTTAAGATGGTAGTCTTCGGCACCCCGCAGGCCTCCCTCATCCGTAAGACTCGAAGCAAAGCTTCGCAGACAGATTGCTTAAACTACATTCAAAACAAAACCCGCAATATCTTGAAAGATTGCGGGTTTTGTTTTTGTTAAATCAATCTAATCACCTTTCTTAAACAAAGGAACAAGATATCTGTAATATTCATATCCGCACCGAAAAGCCTTAACTCCCATCCCGGCAGCAACACTAAACATAAACTCATCAGCAGTTCCACCGAAGCACACATACAACAATCCCAATGGCAGCGAAAAGGCACTTAGGAGAATTATTTTCTTTGCCGTGGGAGGAATCGCATAATCAATAAAAGTGTCATACACTGCATATGAAAAAATACCCGTGAGAATTAACAACGTTTCCTTTGGAAAACTATCTACTCTACTAAAAGTATAAACAAAAAAACCAAATGAAGCTATGCACTTCCAACTAAGTGATGAATGCTCATCTATTTTCATCTTACAAAAACTCTAAATAGCTATCTTTTCCAAAACATCCTGCAGAATTTCTTCATCGGTCTGATCAGAACGCACGATGTGGTGCGCGGCTTCCATGAAGCTGGGCTCAAAGCGGTTGAGCATGAGCGAAATCTGTTCGCGGGCATCGTCTGAGCCGTCGGATGCATTGAGCAGGGTCATGAAATCGCACATGATGAAAATAACCTTGCCGTTATTCTTGAGCAGTTCGCGCATTTTTTCGGACTTGGCAGCACCGCGCGGCAGGCTGACAATCTGATTATCGCCTTCGGCCAGTTTTTCCAGCACCGGGTTGCCGTCGCTGCGCCCGACTACAACGTACTCACGGCCGAGCTTTTCAGCCACCTGCGCTGCGATGGATTTACGCAGCTCATCATTAAGGGAAAAAAGGAAAACATTCCCGGAATCGCGACCGCCGATAATCATATCTTTAGCCATACCCGGAACATAAACTGACTTCTTGTCTTTTTCCTCAACAACGTACTCAATATCCGTCATCTCAATATATTCTTTTGCCATTTCAATTCCTTATATTTTAAACCAAAATTCGAGCAGAAAAATTAAATAATCATTTCAGCCTGAGCAGCAAGGTTATCTGCGCTTAAAATGTACGGTGCGCTTGTATTGCTCATCATCAGGATGCGGCCTGGAGAGGTAATCCATATCCCATTTATCGACAAAAAGAGCTTTGGCAAAATCAAGAAGACTGAACAAACCGTCCCTGATTTCGGCCTCGGGGTACAGTTCCAAAAAATAATCCTCTGTCAGGCCGAAATGTTTTTGCACATAATATTCAGGACGGAAAGTAAGCAGCATTTCAGACTCGCTCCGCTTTTCAAGACCCAGAAGGATTGCGGTCATATGCCCTTTGCCGATGTTGATCTTGCCGAGGATGTCTATGAGCATACCCATATCAAAAGTCTGCTCAGGGTCGTCGTAAGCGAAATTACAAACCTTGAAATCAACGTTGTCCACACCATAAAGCCGGGCCAGCTTTTTAGCACCGCTGACGACTTTGGGCTCCAGGTCATAACCGACAACTTCTACTGCCCCGCGTTCACTTGCATAAAAGGAAAAATGGCCCATGTTGCAGCCAAGGTCACAGACGGTTTTGTCGGTGAAGTCAAGTTCCTTGAATTCCGGATCTATGCCGTCGATATCATCCCCCACCCCCTGAGCGAGCCGGGTCTGTTCAAAATCATACAACGGACGCCAGATCAGGTCTTCCCCAACCTCGGCAACTATTTTTTTCAATTCAGCGTTTCTGGTCATAAGGACCGATATAGCCGCATAATTCACTCAGCTCAAGACTTGTTTCAGATTGCATGGAATGTGGATGCGTGCTACTCGGATAAGCCGAAATCAGGAGATTATTTTGCAGCAGCTGACTGAACAATTTGCCTACACAGACTCGATTATCCACTCCATGCATCCCGGATTCAGACTGGCCTGTGCATTCCTTTTTTCCCTTGCCGGGGCATTGGTTACAAACCTTGTAGCAGCGGTCAGCGTACTTGCGGCAGGGATTTTTTTTGTCCTTGCAGCCCGGCTGCAATTCAAGGTCCTGCTTAAACGGCTGCTGGTCATAAACTTCTTCATCCTCTTCCTCTGGTGCTTCCTGCCCTTTTCCCGGCCCGGAGAACCTGTTTTCAACATCGGCCCTTTCACGGCCACGCTGGAAGGAATTATCTACACCGCCGTCATCACCCTGAAATCAAACGGTGTAATCCTTGCCATGACCTCACTCATCTCCACCATGCAGGTGCAGACACTGGGCGCGGGCATGCAGTCTCTAAAGCTGCCGGAAAAACTCAGCAGGCTGTTACTTTTCAGCTGGCGCTACGTACACGTAATGCTCACCGAATACACCCGCATACGCCGGGCTGCCGCCATGCGCGGATTCGTTCCCCGCACCAACCTGCGTACCTACCGAACCTACGCGTGGCTCATGGGCATGCTGCTGGTCCGCAGCCTTGACCGGGCCCAGCGGGTCTGGCAGGCCATGCTCTGCCGGGGTTTTGCCGGGACCTTTCACACCCTGACCAGCTACCGGGTCGGTAAAAAAGATCTGGCCCTGCTGACTGCGACCATGGGATTTGTGGCCCTGTTCATTTTTCTGGAGTTTAATAAAATCGAGGTTCCGCTGTGAGTTCACCCATATTTTCCCTGCATGAAATAAATTTTTCCTATCCCGGAAACGAAGTCCTCAAAAACGCGGACTTCGCCCTCAATGCGGGACAGAAAATCGGCCTGACCGGACATAACGGATCAGGCAAAACCACTCTGCTGCACATCATCATGGGCTTACTCAAGCCGCAGTCCGGGCAGGTCCGCTACATGGGCCGGGAGATAAAATCAGAAAAGGATTTCCGGGAGCTGCGCCAAGGCGTGGGGCTGCTTTTTCAGCAGGCCGATGACCAGCTCTTCTGCCCCACCGTGCTGGAAGACGTGGCCTTCGGTCCGCTCAATCTGGGCAAATCCCCGGAGGAAACCCGCAAAATAGCCGAATACACCCTCTGCACCCTCGGCCTTTCCGGCTACGAAGAGCGGGTTTCCTACCGCCTTTCCGGCGGTGAAAAAAAACTGGTTTCCCTCGCCACTGTACTTGCCATGGAACCGCAGGCACTGGTGCTGGACGAACCCACCAACGACCTTGATCCGGCCATGCGCGAAAGGCTGATCGACATACTGAATTCACTGGATATCGCCATGCTGGTGGTTTCCCATGACCTTGATTTTCTGGTACGGGTCACAGATATGGAATACTCCTGCAGCAAAGGAAAAATCCTGCGCGGAGCCTCAAATTTCAAAGATGATCACGACTACGGACAGTGTGAACTTTAACTACAAAACATATCAGGAATCGACATGAGTAAATTCAGAACCCTTTTATTGATTGCAACCGCTCTCTTCATCGTTTCAGGATGCATTGGTGAAGAAAAAACAATAACCATGAAAGTTGCCTCCACCGCCTACACTTCACACGTGGCGCAGACCTCAAAACACCCTTTTCTCGGCGCATGGGGGGATGAACTCAAACCGGGCATGAAATGCATCGCCGTATCACGTGATTTGATCCCCAAGGGACTGGGACACAACGCAAAAGTAAAAATCGAAGGACTCCCCGGAGAGTATCTGGTCAAAGACAAAATGAATAAACGCTGGACCAATAAGATTGACATCTATATGGGACTGGATACAAAAGCAGCAAAGGAATGGGGCAAACGGGAAGTGACCATTACCTTTGAAAAGAAAGAGAAGAAATAAACGGAGAACAACTTGAGCGAACGGAAAAGAAATCCTCATCAGTCCATACGAGCCTACTGCCTGTGGTGCATGGGCGGCAGCCCGCAGCTTGTCAGAGAATGTGAGGACAGCGACTGCTCTCTTTATGAGTTGCGCGGGCCCAAAACCGAGGAATCGCAGCGCACCTGCATCCGGGCCATCCGCCGCCACTGCCTCGCCTGCACTGTGGGCGACCGTCAGGCTATCCGTGATTGTAAAGAAAAAGAATGCGTCATCCGTCGTTTCCGCTTCGGGGTTCATCCCAAAACCATGCAGAAGCGCAGGAAACGGCAGCAGGCCAAAAGTCACCTCATGTTACCCGGACTTTAATACTAAAAGCCCTCAGCATCTCTGCCGAGGGCTTCCTTTTTATCTTCTTTGATCAGCCATAAAATCTGCGGGCAGTTGCCTAGTTTGGACCCACTGTTTAGGAGAAAGACCGAACATGCGTTTGAACTCCCGGCTGAATTGAGAGGAACTCGCATAGCCCACATCCAAGGCTGCTTCGCTCACATTCATTCCCCCGGCAATATTCATGGCCGCATTGTTCAGCCGCATGGACTTCACAAACTGAATGGGCGACATGGTGGTGGCCTGCTTGAATTTGCGGTGAAACACGGCCCGACTCATGCCAACCTGTGCGGCCATGTCTTCGATGGAGAGGACTTCGTTAAGGCGGGAAGACAGATATTCAATTGTGCGGGCGATTTCGTTGCCCACTCCGAAAGCACGCCTAGCGGATTCCCCGGCACCCCCTTTAAAAATGGCATAATAAACTTCCCGCAACCGCCCTTCCCCAAGTACAGCCGTATCCGTCGGGTTATCCAATTGCAGCAGGCGCAGCAGTGCATCCGTAAATACATTGTCCCAGTCAGCAAGAGCAAAGCCTTGCGGAAGTGGGCCGCTTTTGGGTTTTCGGATGGCTCCGGCAGCACTTTCCATTTCAATTGCAAGTTCGGTCATCACTTTCGTATCCAGTGAAATATATACTCCAAGCAGGGGATTGTCAGACGAAGCAGCAGGTGTGCCCGCCTCCACCGGCATAGACGTGGAGCAGCACATGTACTGACTGCTGTCGTACACATATCTCTTGCCGTCCAATATGGCTTCTTTGGAACCATTCACAATTGCGACCACAACGGGTTCGTACACCGCAGGAGCGCAGGGAATCGACCGGGTAACCCGAAAGAGTTGCACTCCCTTAATTCCGGTTTCCACCAAACCTTCCGCGCTGACCCTGTTCTCAATCAGTTCTTTTATTTGCTGCTTGCTCATGCAATCTACATAGCACTGCAAAACACACAACTCAACCAAGCGATACAATTAGGCAGATTTTCGAGAGTATGACGCCTAGTTCTGCCTCATTTTGATAGCTATGTTCTTTTCAGAAAAGAAGGAGCCCCCCTGTCTCTCAAGCAAGCTGCCATTAAGTACGCAGCTTCGGTTTCAATTATTAGAAAGGAGAACAAATGAAAATTTTATATTTTTCAGCAACCGGCAACAGCCTCTATATTGCAAAATCAATTGGTGGAGAATTATGTTCCATTCCCCAGATGGTTAAAGAGGGAACCTATGAATTCAGTGATGAAAAAATCGGCATTGTCTTTCCTCTCCATGCATGGTCTGTCCCTCCATATGTCGTGGAGTTCTTGAAAAAAGCGACATTCAACTATGATTATCTTTTTGCCGTTGTAACCTACGGAATTTATTCCGGTGCAGTGGGCAAGCACTTGTCAGATATCGCTGATGAAGCAGGGTTTGAATTCTCATACATCAGCCGAATCAAAATGGTGGATAATTACCTGCCCACCTTCGATATGAAAAAGCAGGTCGCAAAGGAACCCAAAAAGCTGATTGAGAAACATCTGGAAACTATAAAATCTGATATTGCCGCTTCAAAAAAAGGGACCTTAAAAGAAAACTGCCTAGATAAAGCGGCGATGAATTATATGTTCAGAAGGGATGGAAAACCTTTTAATAAAAAAAGATTAAAAGTCCATGTCGTTGGAGAAGGTATTGAGAATTATATCTATGTGGATGACAGCTGCACCCATTGCGGGGTTTGCGCCAGCGTATGCCCGGTGAACAACATAGAAATGGACCTGAAAAATGGAAAGATAGCTTTAAGCGACAAATGCTTCATGTGTTTTGCCTGTGTCCATAATTGTCCCGCAGGCGCAATTCATATCAAAGGTGAAGTTAGTAGTGCCAGATTCAGGAATCGTCATGTTACGTTAAAAGAAATTATTCACTCCAATAACCAGATATGAAGCGTGTGTTGATGGAGAGTGACAAAAAGAACAACCCGCAAACATTTAAATGTTTGCGGGTTCAGATTGCTGACTAACCCCGCTTTTCTCGGAAAGCGGGGTTTTATTATGCTTTCTTCCGTTCGATTTAATTTGAAAAGCTCAAGTTTGTGCGACCAAAGTCAGATTTGGGATCAGAAGGGAAAATTGTGTTTATTTTGGAGAAAAG
>NZ_VOIQ01000011.1 GCF_010470675.1 Desulfovibrio sp. JC010 | reverse complement strand
TGGCAAAGCTCATAAAGTTGCGATGGTCGCATCAATGAGAAAGTTACTTGGCATTTTGAATGCCCTAATTGCTAACGACCAATATTGGTCTGAGCAGCCTGCGTAGCTTGACTTTTGCCACCGTTGCTCCGGCGGCTTAAACCCTTTTTGAAAAAAGGGTTTAAGAATCCCAAAAACTTTTAATAAGCTTCGCATATAGCTTTAAAAATTGTACCACTTAAAAAGGCCCGCAATATCTCATGATATTGCGGGCCTTTTAGATTCTTTGAAAGCTTGAGATCAGTTACCGAGCGAGTTTTTTAAACAATCTTTATTCCATGTCCAGTGATTACACCTATTCGAATATTTACGACAATAATTAAAGATATTAGCCTGAACAAAACTATTTTTAGGAAATTTTGACTGATAATAACTATCCGCATTATATCTGCTTTCCCAGATGTCATATCCCACAGATAAGGCATTCTGCACCTCCAACTGGCACAGCCATTCGTAAACTCCGGAAGAGCCCGCACCGCCCATAGCTTTAATCTTTGCAGCCTGAACATCATTAGGCATTGCGTTTTGAAGATAACTGTCAACATAGTTTTTCAAAGCTTGTCCGGAAGGATCGACATTGCCGGCAAAAACCTGAGGCGCGCATATGACACTAATCAAAAACATAGTAGCAACTACAGCAAATTTTCTCATACGGTTCTCCAAAATTTAATCATCTTCAACCAGTAAACAGCTCAGCAGGCTACAAGTCAAAACATATCCCCGTGAAAAACGTGAAAAAAAGAATTTACAGCATTATTTAAGCTAGTTGTCGCGCGCCCTGTCCTTAGCTTTTTCAACTCCGCATAGAATAAACCCCGCCAGAATCGCCGTAATCGGCGCAACCAGAACCAGCCCGACACTACCGACCAGTGTGCGGAAAATCTCAGCTGCCACCAGCTTGAAATTAAGCATGCGGGTAAACGATGTTTCCTTGGTTACAAAAACCATTAACATGGTCAGATAGCCCCCGGAATATGCCAGCAGCAATGTTGTAGTCATGGTTCCTGTAACCATGCGACCTACATTGAAACCGGAAGCAATCAGTTCATTGCGTGTGATGTCCGGCTTCTTGTCCAGAACTTCGTTCATGGAAGCGGCAACGTCCATAGCAATATCCATGGCTGCACCGGACGCACCGAGAATGACTGAAGCATAAAAAATATCGAGCAGGTCAAGTGTATAGTGCCCGGAAAAAACAAGCATGGTGGCAAAAGGCGCGGTCATACCCGCCAGCTTGAGTTTTTCCCCGAAGAAAAGGGTTAGGGTCAAAGCCAGCAGCAAACCGCAGAGAGTCCCCATTGTAGCGACAACTGTCACCCTCGAAAATCCGGCCACACAGGTAATGATAACCACAGTGAGCAAGGTAAGAGTGATCACGGTCAGCAGGATGGGGTTTCCACCGCTGAGCAAGCCCGGAATAAAAAATTTCCAGATAATATAAAAACTGGTGATGAAGCTGAATAAAGCCTTCAGTCCGATGGAACGGGCATAGATCAGCAGGAGAATTATGAACAAGCCGAACAGGGCAAGCTCCCAGCCCTGACGGTACTGGTTAACAGCGCGGGCTTCCACGGGCTTGCCGTCTATGATGCGCACCGCCATGAGAATGGTATCGCCGGGATGGAACAACTCATCCATTTCCGGCTGTCCGCTCAACTGGTTAACCCCGGTCACGCTCAGCCCTTTAGCCTCCCCTTCCTGTAAAATAGCGGTAACGTGCTGCCCTCCGATACGGGCGGTACCCATTTCCACCAGAGCTTCGTTATTTACTGCGGTAACGGTCGCCCGCAACTCATACAGCCCCGCCTTGGTGTCCGTACCGGAATTCTCATATTGCAGCAGACCGATAATCCCAGCGATCATCAGGATAAAAAACAGCGGTGATGCAAACCTTTTCATGGCTACCCCTCAATATAGGAAAAGGCCCCTGCTTGTGCAGGGACCTTTAAATCATAGTCTAAACCAATTAGCCGTAACAACTATTTGTTGTAGGGAATCTTGGAGTATTTTGTCTGAGGACCGAAGGTATCACCCAGCAGAGCCTTTGAATCGACATGCTTGATGCCGGAAAGCTTAACTTCCATAACTTCAGCCATACGGTTGGGGATATCGGTGTTATCGATGAACCCGGTGAATCTTTCAGCACCCACACCGATGGAAGTTGCGGGAATAAAAGTTCCGGTATGCACAAATGAAGTCCAGGAAACACGCGCTCTCTGGGAAAGAAGATCGGTTACAGCAACCATGGTCGGGGTGTAGGAATAACCGTAGAGTTCTTTTTCACCCTTGGGCAGGCTCTGGTTTTTGTCCTGAGCATCCATGGCCTTGGCGAGAATCTTGTCTTCAGATGCAGTGCGGTCGGTCAGACCCCACTGTTTTTCAACATAGGCGATGAAAGCAGCGTGACGTTTTTTCAGGTCAGACTCTTTCTTAGCCAGCTTGTTGTAGTATTTATTCAGATTATCTTCAGCGGAAACACGGACTTTTTCCAGACATTTGAGGTTCAGAAAGTAACCTTTGGAGTCCATGGAGATACCAAGGCCGACACCGCCGGTTTCGTGGTCGGCAGCGGTAACGATCAGGGTTTCTTCAGGGTGTTTTTTGTAGAATTCATAAGCAGCAGCAACAGCTTCGTCCATGGCAATGGTGTCCAGAATGGTGGAAGCCGGATCATGGGCGTGTGCTGCGTGGTCAATACGTCCGCCTTCGACCATCAGAAAGAAAGGCTTCTGCTGAGCGTCCAGAGTCTGGATAGCTTTCTCAGTCAGCTCAACGAGAGAAGGCAGCTTGTTTTCGGTGAGTTTGCTGTTGCGACGCTCAACTTCGTAAGGAAGATGGCTGTAGGTCAAAGCTGCGAAAACTTTTTCGCCTTTCTTAGGCTTGTAAGCACGGAAAGCATCGCGGGTGGAATCACCTACGAAAGTTTTGTAGCCCTGATCTGCAAACATCTTTACAACATCTTTGTCGTCCTTACGCTTGGACTTGAGGCCCTGTGCGTTGTCTTTGGCCACGAAATGACGGTAGCCGCCGCCAGCAAAGAAATCAAAGCCGGAATCAGACTGATCAACAGCAATGGCGTTAGCAGCGTTACGGTCGGGGTTATGAGCGGAGAAAGAAGCCGGAGTAGCGTGGGTCAGACGGGTGGAGGTAACGATACCTACGGCGTACCCTTTTTCCTGAGCAGCTTCGGCAATGGACTTAACGTCAGTTCCGTCGGGCAACTTGCCGAGGTAACCGTTGGTAGTCTTGTAACCGCAAGCCAGCGCAGTTCCACCTGCTGCGGAGTCAGTAATCAGAGTGTTATCAGAATAGGTAGTAACAAGCGCGGCATTGGGAAAAGTATTCATAACCAGCTTGGCTTCAGCGTCATTCTTTTCCTGTTTGTTGTACAGCTCGGCAGCCATACGCTGGGTGGGGCCAAGACCGTCACCGATGAAATAAAATACATACTTGGGAGCAGCAAAAGCAGTAGCCGCAACCATTGCCAGACAGATCGCCAACACCACCGGACGAACAATCCTTTTTAACATAATCACATTCCTTCCGTTTTAAGTTATGCGCATGCCGGAACACACCCCCGACATGAAGCCTTGATGCTTATTTTATGCATTTACGGCATCACTCCAAACCGTACTTGCATAAAATGTTCGCAATCCAACATTACGTTCAGTTAATGGTATGATTGAGGGAGGATCAACCCGCATTTGATTATATCCTCCCGCTCCAAACGGAGACCTTCCAAAAACCTTGGCAATAAACATGAATTCCTGCTTTTCGCAAAAATTTAGTTCACCTTAGAACGATTGGAAACTATGTCAATGGGGGTTTTGAGAGAGAATAACGAGAACACATCGTAACACAATTGTAACATTCTAGAATTGCGCTTATTTTTTGGATTAAACCAAAATGAAATTATTATAAAAATACAATAATCCTTATCGCATAAAAAAGAACAATTTAGCCTAAATTGAAAACAATTGATCTTTTGACCGACAAATTTAACCAAAAACGAAAGAAAAAGATTTCGAATTTGAAAACTTAATTAATAACATTCTCTTATGAAGAGCAAACATGCCGAGGCAAAACCATTCTGGTGGATTCTACTTCACGCACCCTGCAAACATCCTCATAAATCTCATCAAGTATGCTGTCGCAAAAGATTTCAGAGGGGTTGCCTTTGGTCACAAACCGCTGCTTGCCGAGCACCACAACACTGTCGCAAAACCATAGCACATGGTTAGGGTCATGGGTACAGGCAACTATAGTTGTTCCGCTGTCGGCAATCTGCCTGAGTATATTCAACACTTTTAACTGGTTGCTGAAATCCAAAGCAGATGTAGGTTCATCGAGAAACAGCAGCGGAGTTTCCTGCGCCACTGCCCGCGCAATAAGCACCAACTGACGCTGACCGCCGCTTAGCCGGTTATACGGTTCGTCAGCAAGATCACTTACCTCGATTAATTCCATGGCTTCATGCGCCTTGCGTTTATGAAAATCCGATACACCGAAAAAACCGGAAATATGGGGAGTGCGGCCCATGAGCACCACATCCTTGACCAGGTATGGAAACGGCGGTTTATGCTCCTGCGGCACATACGAGACCATCTTGGCCATGGAACGTATGGACTCACCGGCAACATCACGACCATTCATATAAATATTACCGGAGCTGTTTTTTAAAAACCTGAGACAGCATTTGAAAAGAGTGGTCTTTCCGCATCCGTTGGGGCCGAACAGCCCGCAGATTTCACCCTTTGACACACTGAAACTGATGTCCTCAAGCACCCTGAAGCCGTTGCTGTATTCAAAAGACAGGTTATCAACTTTCAGCATGGTCATCCTCCGAAAGCGGATTTGCCTTTACTCCGCAACAGGTAAATAAGATATGGTGCTCCAAGTATTGAAGCGATTATTCCCACCGGAATTTCCGATGTAGTCAGGTTACGGGCCAGAGTATCACACAGGACCAGATACATACTGCCCATGATCGCAGCCGCAGGAAGCATGAATCGGTGATCCGGGCCGATAATCATCCGTGCAGCATGGGGCATCATCAGACCGACCCAGGCGATAATCCCGACCACGGAAACAGAAAGCGCAGTCATCAGGGTGGCCAGCAGAATGAATACTGACTTATAAAATTCGGGATTAATACCCAATGTTCGGGCTTCTTCATCACCCATGGAAATGATGTTCAGCTTCCAGCTCATGGTAAGCAGCAAAAAACTTATACCCAGAACCAACGGCAGCACCAGCTCTACATCCTTCCATACCGCATAATAAAAACCGCCCATGAGCCAGAATACGATTTCGCGCAGGGCTGCATCAGCGGCAAGATATTTGATGATCGAAAGCATGGCCGAAAACAATGCCCCGACTATCACCCCGGCCAGAATCAAAGTCACAATGGGCGTCTCTCCGCGCACACGGGCCAAGCCGTAAGCCCCGAAAACAGCCACCAGCGAAAAGATGAATGCGGAAAGTTGCAGGGAAAATAAAAATGTCGGCAGAACAATTGCCAGTGCAGCCCCGAACGCAGCCCCGGAAGATGCCCCCAGGATATACGGCTCAACCAATGGATTTTTAAAACACCCCTGAAAAACTCCACCGGAAACAGCAAGGGCCGCCCCTACCCCGGCAGCCAATAAAATACGTGGCATGCGGATATCCCAGACCACGGTATTATGCAGCTTGCTTACTGATGAAACATCACTGCCGGGCAGAAGATGGGCTGCCAGAACATTCAGCACATCACTGATATTCAAACCGAATGGGCCAACCACAGCTGAACCGGCAATTGCCAGCAGCAGACAGATAAACAACCCGCCGACAATGGCACCTTTGCGCCCTTCTTTGAAGTCGCAGACAGGGGGAGCAACCTCCCCGCTGTCTGCAACTGCTGAATACGAGCCTGTCATAACGGCTTACCAGCCTTCTTCCACGGTCCAGTCCAGCCACTGCGTGGAACGCAGCCCTTTGGCTGTGGACTCATCCACTCCATAAACATTTTTATAAAATTCCAGCACCCATTCGCTGATCTTTATATCCTTGAACAAATCAGGATGGCAGGCTTTTGCCATGATCATTATTTCAATAGGGTACTCAATGCGTTTGGCGCAATTGCAGGGTGTCCACGGCAAAGCCACTACCCTGCGGTTTTTCACAGCCTTCAACCCCGAAAGCCGGGTGTAGTATGGAGCGGTGTAAAGCTCTTTGGGAGGATGGTAGCCCCACGCCGTGGGCAGAACGATAACATCAGGGTCCATGGAGAAGACCTGTTCAGTATTCACCACAGAAAAGCTTCCACCGCCGGTATAGGCATTCCGGGCTTTGACTATGTTCTCCAGAAAATATGATTCAATGGTGTCTTTGCCGTGAGTGGTACCGGCCCCGCCTTCACCACGTGCTTTGGGACTGAGTCCGAACAGCAGTACACTCGGCCTCTGCTCTTCAGATACCGCCGCAGTCCGTTTGCGAACCATCTTCACTATACTTTCCAGATACTCGGCCAGCTCTTGCGCTTTTTTCTCTTTACCGAAAACTTCACCCACAACCCGGATTTCATCACTGATATTTTTAATATCGGGAGAACAGAATGCCGGGGGACCATTTAGCACTACCAGCGGAATTCCGAGTGCTTCGATCATCTGAATATGCCGTTTAAGAGCTTCACTTTTGCTCTTGGAAGACTTGGCATAACAGGAACCGACCCGCAGAAAGACCAAATCCGGCTGTAGTTTAGCCAATTCTTCAAAATTTATGGTCTTCCCATAGGTGGACATATAAGGAATTTCACGCAGCCACGGATTTAAAAAGCTGACCGGGTTGGTGCCGTTCATATAGGTGTATTCTTCACCGGAAACCGTGGGATAAAAATATTTGAAAATCTTGACAGGACAATGCGAACCAAGAGCGACAATACGATCCTGTACCCCAAGAACCGTCATAACTCCGGCACTGAATCCATCATCAAGTGTCACTACCCGCTGCGGGGAATCAGGAATTTCAACCATCTTGCCGCGCATGTCCGTAACTCTTTTGGTTCCGGCCATACTTTGGGTGCTCAGAACCAAGACAGCAATCGCGCTCAAGATAAACGCCCCACTCAACTTAGCCACAATTCTAATTTTATCCACACTCACAACTAACAACCTCGCATTTCATTCTCAATTGGTTTTATGAATCTCAAATATGTAACACTGCTAGCTTTTGTGGATTTATGTGTCAATCAGTTTTGAATAATCGATTATTTTTCCCAGCTACTGCAAAAACATATGATTTGATCTTTAAACATCCACCTGAATTATTGAAACTAGATAAAAATGGCCCGTATCTTGTAAATTCATACAACGAGGGGATAAAATTTCCGCACATAAACGGGAAGGTGGAAAATGTGGAAATCAATCGTCATAACTACCGCACTGTTATTTTTTGGGGTAACAAATGCGCATGCCGGAGATTTCGGCTACAAGGCAGATAAAAAAAACGAAAAACACACAATTGTTGCCGCAGAAAAAGAAATGTCTTTCAGCGACATTTTAAACGGGCTGGACATAAGTGAAAATATTTCTACAAACCTTGTCTTCGGACTTGAAGACAACTATCGAAACAACCTTGAAGGCCGCGATGATCCATCCCAAACCATGGGGCTAGGTCTGGGATTCAGCTTCAGCTTTTAATGATTACTGAACAGGGCAGATTTCGCAATAATCCGCCAGAAGACGGATTCCGCCGTTGCCTTACGCCCACCCCCGCTATTCTGACCGTTGGTCAGGATAACTATTAAGTATCCCTTGTACCTGTAGGCTACAGCGGTATAAATCCCGGCAAAATTGCCATTGTGCCCCACTGCGCTGCGTTTATTCATCACACCGAGACCGTACGAAATACCGTCATATGTAACCGGAAGGAACTCCATCTGCTCCTTAAGCAATTCATCAGAAATCCCGAATCCGTTTAAATACGCTTTGATCCAAACCAGAACATCCGCAGCGGTAGAAACGCCGTTTCCGGAACACCATGCCCATGAAGGATTAATCTTCAAACTCAAATCCTTAATCTTTCCGGTCTGGGGATTAAAATCATGCCCTCTGGCATAAGGCTCGGAAATATGGGCACTCTTTACCGGAAAGGAAGTATTCTTCAATTTCAAGGGCTTCAAAATCCGTTCAAAAACCTAATTTTCAAAACTATCCCCGGTCACTTTCTGAATAACCAGCCCCAACAAGACATAATTGGAATTATTATATTCAAACTTCCTACCGGAATCATGCAGCCCCCAAATACCGAATTTCAATAAATGCTCAGGGCTCCAGTGCATCCACGGTCTTTCCCGAAACAGCTTCAAGAATTCTTTATCCTCGGTAAAATTCCCCAGATTGCTCCTCATCTGAAGCAAGTGACGAATTGTAATCCGGCTGTCTTCTGGAAACACCTCCGGTAATATCTTATGTACTTCGCTATCGAGTCCGATCTTTCCTTCCTGAACAAGCATAAGGGTAAGTGAAGAAACATACGTTTTGGTAATGCTGCCAATGCGAAACTTCAAATTATGGTTCATGGGTTTATGACTGCCGACCCTGCGGACCCCGGCCTTGTATGTCCAGACCATGCCCTCCGGTGTCTCTACAACCATCACCGCTCCGGGAATATTTAACTCAGCTATGGACTCATGCAGGATTTTATTAAGATCATTATGCCCTGAAGCATCGGAACAGATATAAATCATCAATATAAAAAGAACGACGAAAAGAAACGTCAGCCCCTGCCGTATCCTGTGCGCAAATATCTGCTCCTCATATATTCGATAACGACTCCCCATACTTAACCATAACACAAACCCGCTCCGGTATGTAACCGGGCTGTTCAATAATCATACAAATAAAAAAGGATGCCCCGAAACGGGACATCCTTTTAGTATTTCTAATTTACTTGCCTGCTTAATGCGGCTGAGCCTGATATTCTTCCTTGATCAGGTTAAGCGCAATAGGAGTGGCGCTGTCACGGCCGCGGAACAACTCTTCTGCAGTAAGGTTGTCCAAAGCACAGCTGAGAACTTCGTCCATGCTTTCCACCGGGATAATTTCAAGATCCTTAAGGATTGCATCGGGCACATCCTTGAGGTCCTTCTTGTTGTCGATGGGAATAAGCACAGTCTTGGAAAGCCCCCTGTGTGCGGCCAGCAGCTTTTCACGAAGTCCGCCGATAGGCAGAACCCGCCCGCGCAGGGTGATTTCCCCGGTCATGGCCAGATCATGGCGCACCGGGACATTCAGGAAGGCGGAAGCGATTGCGGTACACAGAGTGATCCCGGCAGAAGGTCCGTCCTTGGGAGTGGCACCTTCAGGCACATGCACATGGATATCGATCTTCTCATGAAAATCCGCTTTCAACCCGAACAGATCGGAACGGGAACGGATGTACGAGAGTGCGGCCTGTGCGGACTCCTGCATGACATCACCGAGCTTGCCGGTAATAACCACCTTGCCCTTACCTGGCATGAGCACAACTTCCACCATGAGCATTTCCCCGCCCACCTGAGTATAGGCAAGTCCGGTGGCAACACCCACAAGTGATTTATCTTCACTGGCACCGAAGCGGAATTTATGCACACCGAGAATCTTACTCAGGTTTGCAGTAGTCACGTGTACATTCTTTTCCTTGTCACCTGATTCCACGATCTGCATAGCGGTCTTTCTACAGACCTTAGCCAATTCGCGCTCAAGGTTACGAACCCCGGCTTCGCGGGTGTAGGTGCGGATAATGTCGGTCATGGCGTTATCGGAAATGGCGAGATTGCCGTCCTTGAGGCCATGTTCACCAACCTGCTTGGGCAGCAGAAAATCCTTGGCAATATGCATCTTTTCAGTTTCAAGGTAGCCGGGCAGCTTGATAATCTCCATTCTGTCCTGCAGGGGCAGCGGAATGGAATGCAGATCATTTGCAGTGGTAATGAAAAAGACCTTGGAAAGATCGTAATCAAGATCAAGATAATGATCATTGAAGGTACCGTTCTGCTCCGGATCAAGTACTTCAAGGAGAGCCGCAGAAGGATCACCCCTGAAGTCGGTGCTCATCTTATCCACCTCATCAAGACAGATGACCGGGTTGCTGTATTCGCAACGCCTCATAGACTGGATAATCTTACCGGGAAGTGCGCCAACGTAAGTACGCCTGTGCCCTCTGATTTCAGCCTCATCACGAACGCCGCCCAGAGAAAGGCGCACGAATTCACGCCCCATGGCCCGGGCAATGGAGCGGGCGATGGAGGTTTTACCTACGCCGGGAGGGCCGGCAAAACAGAGAATGGGGCCTTTAATGGTATCAACCAGAGCCTGCACAGCCATGTACTCAAGGATACGCTCCTTGGGCTTTTCAAGTCCATAATGATCTTCATCCAGAATTTTGCGGGCTTCAGCTATATCAAGCTTGGTCTTTTTGTATTTATTCCATGGAAGCTCCATAACCCAGTCCACATAGTTGCGGACAACGGTGTATTCAGCGGAGGAAGGAGCCATCTGGCGCAGCTTCTTGATCTCCTTGCGTACACGTTCGCGGGATTCTTCTTCCATGTTCTTTTCATTGAGCTGCTCTTCAAGTTCATGGGCTTCAGCCTGAGGATCATCCTCGCGACCCATTTCCTTGTTAATGGCCTTGAGCTGCTCATTGAGATAATATTCACGCTGGTTCTTTTCCATCTGTCCTTTGACACGGTTCTTAACCCGCTTTTCAATAGACACGATTTCAATTTCACCAAGCAGAAGCTCATAAACCGCTTCCAGCCTTTCAATGGGATCAACCATTTCAAGAATCGACTGCTTCTTAAGAAATTCCACCTTAAGATGGGGCATGATTGAATCGGCCAGTTTACCGGCCTCACGAATGGTGGAAACAGCCAGAATGGTCTCCGGGGCGATCTTCTTGTTCACCTTGCCGAATTTTTCAAGAGCTTCGTGAACGGAACGCACCAATGCTTCAGTGGTGTGTTCTTCAGCAGGCAGGTCATCCACCCGGTCGAGAGTTACCAGCGGGAAATTCTCACCGAAAACAACATCATCTGATTCAGGATTCCAGCACGCACGGTACATGCCCTCAAACAACACCTTGATAGTGCCGTCAGGGAGCCTGAGCATCTGCAGGATTTTGCTGACAGTACCCACCCGGAAAAGGTCTTCCGGTTCGGGCTTTTCTTTTTCGGGAAATTCCTGAGTGACGAGAAAAATCTTTTTATCGTAATCGGAAATGGCCTCTTCAATCGCTTTGATGGAAGATTCTCGGCCGACGAAGAGCGGCACTATGGAACGCGGGAACATGACAACTTCCCGCAGGGACATCATTGGCAGAATATTCTGTTCAGTGGATGGATTGCCACCTTCAAATGTTGTGGACGACATTTATCCTCCTGCTTTTAACCCGGAAACATCTTTAAACCAAAAGAGAACAAACACTCCGTCCGTTCACAGGCTCAGTCACCAAATCAGGTAAAAAAGTTATGTTGAAATGTCAGTTAAATTAATAACACGACGATTAATTTTTAAAAAGTGCGGTCATCATTAAATTAAATGATAACCCCATAGAAAGATGAAATAATACCTGCATCTGTTTTGTCAAACCGGAAACGCTTATTAATTGCATTATACGCAAAAAATCAGGCTGAACCACTTCTCTCTACAGGCAAAGAAATAACAAACTTTGTCCAATTTCCCGGCGAAGAATAGACTTCCATTTTTCCTTTATGCAGATCGGTTATGATAAAATACGAAATCGCCAGCCCCAGTCCGGTCCCGTCTCCTACTCGTTTGGTGGTAAAAAACGGCTCAAAAATACGCTTCTGAATTTCTTTATCTATGCCCTTTCCGTTATCTTCAATTTCGACTGAAACATAATCATCATTCGAATAGGTGCGTAGTATAAACCGGGGCCTCTCGTCTGCATAATCCTTGTGGATCATAGACTGAGAACCGTTCTTCAGCAGATTCAGGAAAACCTGCTGTATTTCACTGCCCTCGCAAAAAACCTTGGAAAGATCAGCGGCATATTCACGTACAATATCGATCTTTTTAAAATCATACTTGGTGGAAAGATCATATTCGTTTCCGGCAAGATCAATAGTCTTCTCAAGCAGGGCTGAAAGGTCATAATCAGTAAAATTATCTTTGTTTTTACGGCTGAAGCTGAGCATATTGCTGACAATATTTCCCGCACGCGTAACCGCGGCAGTGATGCTGTCCAGAATCCGTGGAATATCCCTGTCTTCAAGATAACCGTGCAGGTCATCAATATTGATATTCCTGCTCTCTGCAACCCGGTAATTTTCTTTTAAATTGCCTAGAGTTCGTCTTCTGACATTCTGTGCCCCCTGAGAGATCGCTCCCAACGGGTTGTTGATCTCATGAGCCATGCCTGCCGCCAGTCCACCAACAGAAAGCATTTTTTCATTCTGGACCAGCATATCTTCCAGCCTGACACGCTCCGTAACATCTTCTATCTGGACCACAACCCCATGCTGCTCCCCTGCAAGCATGGGATAAATGCGGATGTCATCGTATGAAACATTTCCGTTCTGCTTGTGCGCAATCCGGGGATCCTTCCACACTTCACGACTCTGCAGAACTTCACCGACCTGCTCCATATAAGGTGAAAGCCTCGGGAAAACCTCTTCAACCTGTTTGCCAATGGCCTGCTCATCTGCAATTCCGGCAACTTCCGAGGCTTTCCTATTCCAGCGGGTAACCCGCCCTTCCCCATTAAGCCCCACAAGAACAAACGGCATGGAATCAATAATACTCTTCAGCTGATTGCGCAGGTGCCGGATCTCCTCAAGAGAACTTTTCAGCTCGGTAATATCGGTATGAGTACCGATCATCCGCAGAGCCTGACCGTTCTCATCCCTTTCCACGGCATTACCGCGTCCCAGAATCCAGAGCCAGCTTCCGTCTCTGTTCTGCATGCGGAATTCAACTTCAAAATTTTCTAATTCATTATCAATACATTTTTTGTTCTGGCTGTATGCGTGCTCCCGGTCTTCAACATGAATAAGGTCAGTCCATGTATCAACATGCTCAGGAAATTCATCATCGCCATATCCGAGCATGGCCTTATAGCCGGGGCTGTAATAAACTTCATCTGTCGCAATATTCCAATCCCAGACCCCGTCCTTATTTGCAGCCATGGCCAGCTCAAATCTCTCCCGGCTTTCACGGACAAGCTCCTGAGTCTTACGCAATTTAATATAAGCTGTAGATAAGGCGATTGAAAAAATAAGAAGAACAAAAATTACGAAAAAAGCCACCACAATTTCAATCTTGTGATTCCCCAACATGGAATCATTATCATTAATAACCACACAATCCACGGGTAAATACGAATCACGAACCTTAAAGTGGTTCAGAGCGTTGCGGTCGAAAACAAATTTATTGGCATCAACTCCTTCAACAACAGAAATATCACGCACCGCTTTTCCGTTCATGATATCAAGGGCAAGACGCGCTGCAATTGCACCCTGCTCGTAGTGGGAAATGACCTTCCCTCCTACCAGACCGGCTCCGAGGCCGTGCTCATAAAGATGAAATACAGGTCGTTTGCATCTTTTAAGGATACCCTGAAGAGCATCTTCAAAGGATTTGGAAAAACCAAACTTATCCCGGTAGGCGGAGAGCAGCAGAACAGCACTATCGTCAGGTAAAGCCGCCAAAGACTCCCCCAGTTCAGCCCAGCTCATTTTTTCAAGAGAAAGAACATCAAATTCCAGATCGGAAAACTCAGACTCCAAACTGCCTAAAAACTTTAAATCGCCCTTCCCGCCCGGCGTGGAGTCCACAATTGAATACACAACAGTAGTCTTGGGAAATAGATCAATAATGGAGTCAATGGTTTCCTGCATGGAAACAGACTCAATGACCCCGGTAAACTCGTCATTATCGTTCAACGATCTGGCCTTGGCCTGATTATTTACACCGCAAAAAACAACCGGTATTCCGGAAAAAAGTTCTTGTTTGTTTTCAAGGGCAAAATTCAAGGCATTATCATCTGAAGTAACGACGACCTCATACCTATCCAGCCCGTCCAACTTCAACTTAAGCAGATTTTTAAAAGCCGTAAGATTTTTTTTATTCATGAACCGCTTAGAATCCATGAACTCTACATCAAGATGTACTCCAGCCGAATCAAGCACCGACTTTAGGCCGTTAATTTGCTTAAAAAAAGTGGGAAATCCGGGGTGATAAGAACTGACAAGCAAGACCTTGCGTTCTGTTGCCATTCCCGCAGGGACAAAAGAGATCAAAAAGCATATGGCAACAAGCGTAAATACAATAATTTTCTTCATATACAGGCCAATTTAAAGCTGAATATTTCTAGGTGAATTCAGTTAATACTTCATTAATCAATTATTGCCAATCCCCTAAAATAAAAAAGCATCCCTCTAATTATATTTGCCGCCACCCCTTATAAAAAGAAAAAAACCCCCGATCCACAGCGGACCGGAGGCTTCGATAATTCACAAATGGCAAAAGACTATGCGCTTTTGACCTCATTATGGAAGAACAAAATGGGTTCCATTCCATTCTCAACCACACTCTTATTAACCACGCACTCCTTAACTCCGCTCATGGAAGGAAGTTTGTACATGATATCAAGCATGATGGATTCCAGAACATTACGCAGGCCACGGGCACCAGTCTTGCGTTCCACAGCCTTGGCTGCAATAGCTTTCATGGCATTGGCGGTGAAAGTCAGACGCACACCGTCGAGGTCGAACATCTTCTTGTACTGCTTAACCAACGCGTTCTTGGGCTCCTGAAGGATACGTACGAGATCTTCTTCAGTCAGCTCGGAAAGCGCGGTCTGAACCGGAATACGGCCTACAAATTCGGGTATAAGACCGAATTTGACCAGATCCGCCGGCTCCGCCTTGGCAAACATCTCGCTGATGCCCTTATCTGTCTTGCTCTCCACATTGGCACCGAAACCGATGCCTGAGCCGGACATGCGCTGCTGCACAATGGTATCCAGACCGATAAATGCACCGCCGAGGATGAATAGAATATTGGAGGTATCGAGCCTGATAAATTCCTGCTGCGGGTGCTTGCGTCCGCCTTTGGGAGGAATGTTTGCTTCGGTACCCTCAATGATCTTCAGCAGGGCCTGCTGCACACCTTCACCGGAAACATCACGGGTGATGGAAGGACTGTCGCCCTTGCGGGAAATCTTGTCGATCTCATCAATGTAGATGATTCCGCGGGAAGCTGCGTCAATGTCATAATCAGCGTTCTGCAGAAGCTGCACGAGAATGTTTTCCACATCCTCGCCCACGTAACCGGCTTCGGTCAGAGTGGTGGCATCCGCAATGGCAAAAGGAACTTTAAGAACCCGGGCCAGAGTCTGGGCCAGCAGGGTTTTACCGGACCCGGTAGGACCGATCAGCAGGATGTTGCTCT
Source organism: Desulfovibrio sp. JC010 (assembly GCF_010470675.1). Classification (NCBI taxonomy): domain Bacteria; kingdom Pseudomonadati; phylum Thermodesulfobacteriota; class Desulfovibrionia; order Desulfovibrionales; family Desulfovibrionaceae; genus Desulfovibrio; species Desulfovibrio sp. JC010. The sequence goes on along the minus strand of NZ_VOIQ01000011.1, from coordinate 176,706 downwards.
TATCGATTTCAACATCATCAGCACCGCTGGACTGGGTGTAAAAGACACGCTTGTAGTGATTGTGAACAGCAACAGCCAGAATCTTTTTGGGATGTTCCTGACCGATGACATATTCATCAAGCAGTTCTTTAATTTCCTGTGGGGACAAGAGCTTACCTGCATCAAACTCCTCACCGACCGCTTCCTGGGCCATGATGTCATTACAAAGCTGGACGCATTCGTCGCAGATGTAGACATCAGGTCCGGCGATCAGCCGCTGCACCTCGTCCTGAGACTTGGAACAAAAGGAGCAATGAAGGTCCTGTCCTGAACCGTTGTTTTCATTACTCATCAGGAATTAACCTTCCTTGGATTCAATATTTCCGCGATTCTCCAGCACCTTATCGATGAGGCCGTATTCAACAGCTTCAGCAGCGGACATGAAGTTATCGCGATCAGTATCTTTCTCAATCTCTTCCACTGTTCTGCCGGTATTTTCGGCCATGATAGAGTTGAGGGATTTTCTAAGTCTTAAAATTTCGCGGGCCTGAATATCAATGTCAGTGGCCTGTCCCTGTGCACCGCCCAGAGGCTGGTGAATGAGAATACGGCTGTGAGGCAGGGAGTAACGCTGCCCTTTTTCACCTGCGCTGAGCAGGAAAGCACCCATGCTGGCAGCCTGTCCCATACACAGGGTGGCAACCGGAGCTGAGATGTACTGCATTGTATCGTAAATGGCCATTCCGGCAGTTACCACACCGCCGGGGGAGTTGATGTACATATAAATTTCTTTTTCAGGATCTTCAGACTCCAGAAAAAGCAGCTGTGCGCAGATCACACTGGCTACGTGATCATTAACTTCACCGCTGAGCAGGATGATTCTATCTTTGAGAAGGCGGGAATAAATATCGTAAGCGCGTTCTGTACGCCCGGTTGTTTCAACAACAATAGGTATGGTTCCAGACATCTATATCTCCGGGGAATATTTAGAAATATTAATGAAAACTAAAAACTGACTGAAAAATAAACCCGTCCGCTGCGGAACGGATAATCACTTGAAAATCATCCTAAACATTTGAAGGCGTGAGTACAAGTACAAATCCGGCGGGTTCAACAATACACACTGTTAACCGCATATAGAATTATAAACAACCCTTTCCTGCAAAAGCAAAAAAGGCGGCGCGGTCAGAGCAACCACGCCGCCGAACATGTGCATTAAACGGTCGAGATTACTCTTCGTCCTTCTTAACGGGATCGATTTCAGTAACGTCGGCGTTTTCGTAGATGAACTCAGCCGCTTTATCAGCAAGCAGACGGTCCTTGAGAGGAACGATAAGGTTGTTCTCTTCGTAGTAGGACTTAACGGAGCTGAGATCCTGCTGGGTCTGCTGGGCGATCTGGTAGAGAGCACCTTCAACTTCCTGAGGCTGGACTTCCAGCTCTTCACGCTTTGCTACGTTGAGCAGGAAGATTTCAGTACGTACGGACTCTTCAGCCACGGGACGCTGTTCTTCACGAAGCTCTTCCATGGTTTTACCAAGAGACTCAAAGCTTCTGCCGGAACGTTCTGCGCGACCGATAACATCAGCAACCATGCGTCCCAGACGGTCTTCCATGAGGGAAGGAGGCAGCGGGAAGTCGAGTTCTTTAACGATACCGCTGATCAGCTTGGTCTGGGCAGCAGATTTGTTAAGCTGCTTGCGGTTGGCAGTGTAGGACTGCTTAACGATTTCACGCATTTTTTCAACAGACTCAAAGCCGCCTGCCTGCTTGACGATGTCGTCAGTCAGTTCAGGCATTTTGCGTTCTTTAATAGCGTGAACAGTCACCTTCATGGTAGCGGTCTTGCCTGCGAGATCAGTGTTGATGAAATCTTCAGGGAAAGTGATCTCGGTTTCACCGGACTCACCGGATTTCAGGGTCTTGACGTAATCTTCGAACTCTTCAAGGGAGTGGCCTTCACCGATGGGCAGGTCAAAGTTGTCAGCCTGCACGCCGGGAATGGGTTCACCGTCCATTTCAGCGGAGAAAGTTACGGAAGCGAGTTCACCGTCTTTGGCCGGGCGATCGTCCTCGATGGGAGCAATCTTGGCCATGGACTGCAGAAGTCTGTTTTCAACGTCCTTGAGTTCATCTTCGGAAACTTCAGCACGCTCTTCTTCAATAGAAAGACCGAGGTAGCCGGGAGTATCGAATTCAGGAACGATTTCGAACTTGATTACGTAGTTGAAGTCTTCACCGCGAACGAGTTCTTTGGCATCAACATCAATCTTGGAAACAGGTACGAAGGACTCGCCATTGAGGATTTCGTTGATCTGGTAGTTAATCAGGTCAGTGGTTGCTTCGTTAATGATCTGTTTTTTGTACTTGGACTGGATAACAGAAGCGGGAACTTTACCCTTTCTGAAACCTTTAACCGGGGTCTGAACTTTGTACAGAGCAACGGTTGCGTCCAGTGCAGCACCGACTTCTTCAGCGGGTACGGAAACTTTAATTTCTCTTTCCACCACTGATACTTCTTCAATATTAAAATCCATCTTGGCATCCTCCTGGAAAATATATCCGCCGTAAGCAAACCGCTCCGGCAGTTGTGTACTTTGGCTTTCCGTCGGTCTAAGTGAAGTCTTTCACATTATTCCAACAAAAGAACTGGGATTATTTAGGCAGTTTCCACACAAAGTCAACCCCCAGAAAGGAGTTCAATCACAAATAATGGATAATTCCCCTGTTTTAGGTGCTAAAATTAAAATGAAGCGGGTTTTCCTTCATTATATAAATAAGGCGGAACCCCGACCGGAGTTCCGCCCATAAGCAAGGAGGAGATGCGTATTATCAAAAAACTTTATGCCGCAAGTTTCAACTTCAGCTCGTCTCGCTTGGAAGCTATGCGCTCAATCAGAGCCGCCTGCCCTTTGTGGCCCGCATTGAGAAAACCTATGGCAAGATCATAGGCATAAACAGCTTCCTCCACTTTCCCGGCCATCTGCAGGACTACCGCAAGATTGTTATGCAGGGTTGCCCGGTGAATTTTCTTGGACTTGCACTGAGACATTTCAATAGCAGCCCTGAGATTGTTTTCCGCTTTTCCAAATTCGCCCTTATTGCAAGCCTGCATACCTTCCCTGTTCAAATCCCATGCTTTACCGAGTTTGCACATACTATTCTCCTGAAATATATTTAATTTTGACTTAAAAACTCTGTTTCCCTCTTCGTTAATTTGAATTTATTGAAATCGATTCTCAATGTCAACAATATTTTCAAAAAAATTAACCCCGCCTGATTCAGACGAGGTTATTTGACTTCACAGGTGCAGACACGGCACCCATTTAATCTTTATCAACCGGAACATACGAATCCTGCGGGCTTGTTCTCCCCGAAAATCCGGTCGGTAAACTTGACATACCATGCCGCTGATTGCACCTGAACGATGTAGGCCATGGCGATGACCAGCGCAGCATCAGAGCCTTGAGTCCCGAAAGCATTTATAGCGATAGCCAGCGCAATGGACAGATTACGCATAACTGATCCGTAAACCAGCGCGATGGCATCCCCACGCCCCAGAAAAGTTTTGCCGATCAGGGTGCTCAAAGTAAAATTGAAAACATAGAGAATCAGCAAGGGAACCAGAATACTCAGCAGAACTTCAGGAGCGGAAGCAATCGATTGAGCCTTGAGTGCCAGCGCGACAAATACGATCCCCAGCACCCCTAGTGTAGACATGGGCGGGAATTTAGGGCCGATGGATTTCTGAAATTCTGCCTGTCCGTATTTACCGACCAAAATCAGCTGAGTCAGAAAGCCAAGGGCCATGGGCAGAAAAACAATAAAAACAATCTGTTTGAACACGGCCATTAAATTGATTTCAATGGACGCTCCAAGCAGCATTTTCACAAAAAACGGGGTCAGCAACGATCCGGCAACCAGCCCCACTACGGTCATTTTTACCGCTGCGGACATATTTCCCTTGGCAAACCCGGTCCATGAAATGGTCATCCCGCTGGTGGGAACAAGACCGGCCAGCAACAATCCGAGAGCCATGTAAGGTTTATCGCTGAAAAAATACAAACCGAAACCATAGGCCACAAAAGGAACGATCCCGAAATTTATCAACTGAGCCAGCAGTTGGGCCTTGGTGTCACCGCCCTCAAAAACCTTCTTTAACTTCAGAGTAACCATCATGGGATAAACCATCAGGAAGGTGAACGGCACAATCATGGATTTCAGCCATGCGGGATCAGCATAAAGTCCGTATACAAACCCGGCCACCATCATCACCGGAATGGCCACAATCAAATTCTTTGTGATTTTCTGCAAAATAGTCCACATATCATTCTCCAATGCTTTTAATTTCATTTATTGCCCTACCCTGTCCTCTTGAGATAAAACTTAATCAAAACACAAAATCAGAGCATTGATCCTGATCAACAAGACTCTTTTTAGCCAAACAAAGAATATTGAAATGAATTTACAACAAGAAATCAGTGAGTTCCCCATCTTCGCCAAACTGCAGGAAGAACAGCTGGAACGCATCTCCCGGCACGGCGCAGTAAATGAAATCCCCAGAAAAGCGGTCTTCTTCAGCGAAGACAACTCCTCAAAAGGTCTGCACATCCTGCTTTCCGGCAAGGTAAAACTCTTTAAAATTTCCGATGACGGCAAAGAACAGACCATCTTTGTTTTCGGTCCCGGTGAACCTTTCTGTCTCTGCTCCGTATTTTCGGACGGAGTACTCCCGGCCAATATGAGCGCGCTGGAAGACAGCCGGGTGCTCTACATCAAACCCGCAGAATATGAAAAACTTGTTCAGGAAGACCCTACTATTTTAATGCATATGATGCGGGTCATGTCCCGGCGACTGAAAGATGCCATGGAAATGATTGATTCACTTTCGCTTAAGCAGGTGCCCTCCCGGCTGGCGGCATATTTCCTGACCCGCGAGAAAAACGGGCTGGTGGAAATGGATATTTCCTACCGGGAGCTTTCCAAAATCATCGGCATCACCCCGGAAGCCCTTTCAAGAACCATGAAGAAGATGGCTGCCGGAGGTCTTATTAATGTCGAAGGCAATGAGATAAAAATCAATGACCTTGAAGAACTGTCCCGTTGCAGTGAAGGAGGATGCCTGCGTTAAACTACACCTGCTTTTATGAGCAATTTTATACTATCGGGACCAACCGGACCATGCTAAATTTTATTTAACTATGCGTGAATTCAACTACACCAGACATAACGACCTGACCGTACTTTCGGCAAAATTCGATAAATTCGAATACCGCAAGCATTCGCACGAGGAGTACGCCATCGGGGTCACCCTGACCGGGATTCAGAAATACTGGCTGGAAGGAGAAATGCTCCAGTCCGGTCCCGGCGGAGTTATGCTTTTCCATCCGGAACAACTGCATGACGGCTGCTCCGGCGACAAAAGCGGGCTGGAATACGTTATGTCCTACATCCCCCGTCAGCTGTTTGAGGAAGTTTCCGGCCAAAAGGATGTACTCAAATTCTCATCCCCCATTATCTATGACCGCAAACTGGCTGAAAATATCGTCCGCCTGACCCGTTCCATAGAAGCCGGACACGGAGAACTGCTGGTCAGTGAACTGATCATGAGTGTTGTCAACAGCTCAGCAAACATAAATGATGAGCTGCGCACGCCCAAAAATTTCAAAGCAATCAGCCGGGCCATTGAAATAATGCACGATAATTTTGAAGCTCCGCTCAAACTGGATGAAATCTGCAAGGAAGTGCAGATGTCCAAATTTCACTTCATCCGCCAGTTCAAGGCAATTAAAGGACTTTCGCCCTACCAGTTCTTTCTGGGACGCAGGATTGAACAGGCTAAAAAATATCTGGATGAAGGCAAAGAGCTTTACGATGTAATGCTTGAATGCGGATTCTACGATCTCTCGCACTTTAACCGCCAATTTAAAAGCGTGTACGGATTAACCGCACACGCCTATATAAAACTTCTCCGCAAATCCGGCTAATCCCCTATATCAAAATCACCGCCACTGTCGAAATCACCGCCGGAATCAAAATCAGTATCAGCATCTGTTGAATCCATTTGATTATCGTCGTCCATGCCGTGCATGGCAGCCATATTATGCATATGGGCCATCCCCATTCCCATCATCATGCCCTCGTCTTCCTGAGAGCGGATATATGCGGCCCTGCGCTTGCCCAGACGATACACCTTACGCATGGCAAACCAGATTACCAGTCCGATAAAACTTAAGCCTCCACCCATGACAAACATGGCCAGCGTGTCATCGGCTTTTATGTCCGGCTCCATGAATCCGGCCAGCAACAGCAAAGCTCCCGTAAAAAAGAACCCCGCCCCCAGAATAAAAAGAATAAATACCCTGATCCTGACTCCCCAACTGACTGCCATACGCACTCCCCTGCTGAAGATTATTTGACCCTGCTTAAAGGGTAACACAATCGGGCGTCTGCATCACGCTTTTCAGACAATAAAAAACCGCCCATTGAAACAAAGGGGCGGTTGGGATTTCATCTCAGTCCGGACTTACGCCTTCTCATCCTTCACCAGCACAGGCAACTCATAATGATCAACCTTACCGGAAAGCATGTCCATTAATTTGCGAATTCGTTGTTTCCCGCCTTCCCATTTATGCCCGTCCCATTTTCCGATCTCCAGCCAGGCCCGTCCTGCTTCAGCCCCATCGTGATAAGCGGTGATCTTGGCATCTGCCAAATACAGAGCGACAACCCAAGACCAGCGTCCTTCATACTCAAGCGTCCATTCGCATACATCTACGGAAGTTTCCTGCGGATAAACATCAGGTGTGATTCCCTGCTCTCTCAACCACTCTTTGAGGGTGGTTTTAAATACTTCACGTGTATCATCATGAACTATTATGCAGACTTTATCAGCTTGCAGAATTTCAGGAACAGGCTCGTTAACAACCTTAATAGATGTGCATCCTGAAACCAGCACCACAACAATCAATAACCATCTTATATTCATCAACCCCGCTCCTGAATCATTTTCAGCATGGAATAAAACGGCTTGCTCAGAGGGTCAACCCCACCCAAAAGAAACAGGCCGCATTGCAGCAGCAACACGGCCTGTCTCGGACAATGGAGTACGGGACTGTACTAGGAAGAAAGCTGTTTAATCAAAGTATTAAGCTCGTCGCTCATGCGTACAAGTTCGGTACTGGCTTCATTGGCGGCGTTCATGCCTTCGGCAGTCTTGGCAGCGATGGAATTAATGTCATCCACGGCCCGGTTGATTTCCTCGCTGGTTGCGGACTGCTGCTCGGCGGCAGTTGCAATGGACTGCACCTGATCAGAAGTTCCGCTGACGATCTCAACAATACGCTCAAGGGTCTGCCCGGAGCTATGGGCGATTTTAGTAGACTGTTCCACAGCCTGACTGGCCAGCTCAACCCCTTCAATGGAACGCTTGGCACCGTCCTGAATTGCTTTAATAGCAGTACCCACTTCGTCTGTGGCGGTCATGGTTTTTTCAGCAAGCTTACGGACTTCATCGGCAACAACAGCGAATCCGCGCCCGGCTTCACCTGCACGGGCCGCCTCAATAGCCGCGTTCAGAGCCAGCAGATTGGTCTGGTCGGCAATATCTTGAATCACGGTGATAACACTGCCCACGGAATCAGTCTGCTGGCCGAGTTCATTCATGAAAGTTCCGAGATTATTGGCATGCCCATTCATGGTCTCAATGGACTCAATCAGATCACGAACCTCGTTCTGCCCTTCCCCGGCATTATTGGCAGCATCGGTGGCATTATCTGCGGCATCAACAGCATTTCGCGCAACTTCCATGGTTGTGCTGTTCATCTCTTCCATGGCGGTAGCGGTTGCGGTAATCCTGTCGGACTGCATTGCCGCGCCTTTGGATGCCTCACCTATCTGGGAAGCGATGATCCCGGCAGATGAGTTTACCTGCCCGGTAATGTCCACCAGATCAGCAGCAACTTTAGCCACGCGTTCAGAGTTTTCCTCAATTTCACGCTGCTGCTCCCTTACTTCGGTCAAATCAAAATAAATGGTCAGCGCACCGCAAAGCTCATCATCAAGATCATAAAAAGGCTCACCGGAAAACTGCAGAATATGGAGTCCGCGCTCACCTTCAAAGGAAGTTTCACCCTCAATTCTGATTCCTTCGCTTACAACACGGTCGGTACGGGTTTTACGGGAGTTATCACCATAAACATATCCGCCGGTTGTCAGGCCGTAATAATCTTCAGGTTTACCTGTTTTACCGGAAATTTTAAAAAGCTTGCTGCCGACAAAGTTAACCTTTGCCTCAGCATCACAGGTCATAAAGGGATATGCCTCGGCAATGGCATTGAGAACGCCTTCGGAAAAGCCGATCCGCTTTTTAAGCGCATCAACAGTAGTGCAAACCTGCGCCTCCAGCTGTCCTGATTCCCCTTCACCGCAATCAGGCCTGTTGGAATTGAAATCTCCTTCGGCAACACCTTTAAGATAGGTAATGATCCCATCAGCACCATTGGCAGCTCCGGCAGTAATAAGCTGTACAGCAAGTCCCCCGCACAGCAAAACAACAGCAAAAACAACGGCTGCCGTAACTATCAATACGGACTGAGGATCAGTTCCGAAATTTGCTGCGGCAAAGACAGATAAAGCCCCCAAAACAGCACTGACTACAACCCCAAGCAGCAATTTAATCTTCATAGCACCCTCTGCTTCAAAAGGTTTAAATTAATAAAACACCCCTATGGAACCGCCCAGACCATGAGCAATTACGAAAACATAAACACCCACAGTATGCGATTCCGAAAAACTTATTTTCGAAATTACTCAATCAGACCACTTGAGTCAATAAAATGTAACATTTTCGAACATTCAATGTGACAGCAATGAGATTATTTAATATTTTATAGAAATACGTCCAAATTGCCAATAATTGTAAATTAATATGCATACAGCTGCAACGCAGAATTGGCAGAATTAAGCCGCTACTTTCAAAATTGAATAGATCATGAAATTAAATAGTTTTTTCTTGACAAATGAGCGTAGTGATGGATAGTAAAACGTTCTGCGCGGGCAATTAGCTCAGTTGGATAGAGTGTCAGCCTCCGGAGCTGAAGGCCACAGGTTCGAATCCTGTATTGCCCGCCAATTATTTCAATAGGTTACAGTGAAAAGGTGAGTAAAATTAACAAATTTTACTCACCTTTTTGCTTTCCTGATTGTACCCCGACACTAGGTATTAACACAGGAAGTAATACGGGACTATCCGGGATTAACCGGGAAGATACGGGAGCTAACGAGGGATTTGGGTAGAAATTTCGGTCAAATCGTTTTTGACACTAAAAATGCCGCATTTGGATGAATGCGGCATTTGTTTTTAACACTGATGTGATCTTATTAGCTGATGGGGATCACGTAGTCTCTGCCGCCTGTATCAATGTTTTCGTCTAAGAAAATCCGGGCCGTTTGGGCCTTCTTAAAAATAATAGCCTTTCCATTCTCTGTAAAGCCTAAATGGAGTATGTTTCCGTGTGCTCTGTATTGCGCGGGAACGTCAGCATCGTTAGGGACTTTGAATTGAATCCACGTTACGTAAATCACTTCATTATTGTCTGAGGCTGGATAGTATGGGGAGCCTGTATATATTCTTTCAAACTGCAAGACATCGCCGTACTTGTTCCAGCCGGGGCATTTGGTCTTAAGGGTCGGGATCGCATGATTTATCAAGTCTACGGTGGCTTGCGGGGTGTCCTTGGGCAGCTCCAGCTTTACTTCCGATCCACCGCACCCAACCGCGACAAATAGCAGTAAAATCATCAAGGGAATTAGTTTTCTCATCAGTCCTCCGTGTGTTGTTTTGCTCAGTTTTTAGGGCAAAATGAAATCAGCTTTTGAAATAAAGTCAGTCCATCACCAATAAAATTATACCTAAATCTATTTCTGCAAGCATAGTTAACTCTTTGTAATATCAAAGAATTAACTATGTTTGCTTTGTCGTTTGCTCTAAAAACAGAGCAAAACGAAATCAGTTTGAATCACTGTCTGTAAGGTATCTGTTGGCAGACACTAAAAAAGTTAATCGTCAGAAACTTTAGGAGCGTCCACCACTTCCTCGTTGATATCGCCATTCGGTCCATATGTGGTGATTTTCAGCTTTCCGGTCAATGGTTCGGCATATCTAGCCTGCTGTCGTAGCTCTCTATTCTCCTGTCTTAGTTCCCGGTTGTCTTGCCTTAATTCTCGGTTATCTTGCCGTAATTCCTTTATTTCTTGCTGGAGTTCTTCCAGCTGGTCTTTGTGTCTATTTGTGGCTTCATAGTCCTTGGAGGTCTCGCGGACCAGGTCCTTTTCTGCTTTTTGCTCCCCTTTTTTTTCTCCGTTTCCTGTCAGGAGCCAATCAAACGACACGCCGTAGGTATCTGCAATTGCAACGATAACATCAGCATTTGGTGTACGCTCGTTGCGTTCGTAATTGCCGAGTGTGTTTTGGGCAACCCCGATTGTGCTTGCAAACATCTTTTGGGGTGTTTTGCCGCGAATAATTTTGATTCTTTCGCCTATGCTCATAGTGTTAAAGTTCCATTGCTTAAGATTAACGCAAACTCTAACACCCGAAAGTCTTTGTTAATCGTGTGATATGTAAGACTAATTTTCTAAATATCACAAAATTAAACTTTAACGCAAAAATGAGGTTGAATTGAACTCAATTTTGTGGTTAAAAATAACTTGTGGGTGGTTGAAAAAAACAGCTCTTTTTTAAACTACCTCACTGCACACGGGGCGGTCAACGTCTGAGGGAATGTGTCTCTCGGACGTTAACCCCCTAGAACCCCAGACAGTGAATTGAAAATGCGATCAGAACAGGCCCCTCTTTTTGACCCAGTAGCAACGCAGATAGGCGATCTTGATGCAGCAATAGCAACAGCTATGCATCAGGCGTTTTCGCGTTGTGGGTTGAGCCGTGAGGAGGTTGTTGACCGTATGAATAACGTAGCTGTTCGTGGTGGGTTCAAACTGACTAAGGGGAACGCCCGCAAATTGACGGTTGCCACTTTTGAAAAGTGGTTGTCGGTGGCGGAGAAACATCATCTGCCTACCACCCGCGCTATCAATACATTTTGTGCTGTTGTTAACGATATGAGTCCGTTGCTTGCTCAATTGCAGGTACATGATGCTCAAATCATGACGCGAGAGCAGGCGGTTAAATGCGAACTTGGCGATCTGTATCTCGCCAGCAAGGAGACGAGGAAACGGATGAGAGAACTGGAGGGCCAGTTATGAATCAGGCCGCATCAGGAACAGGTATTGACCGTGACGCATTTGCAATCCGCAGATGTCTGAAGAGGGCAAAGACCAGCATGGCAGGTGTGGCCCGTAAGATTGAACTGTCTCCACAGCTGGTACAGCAGACCGTCAATGGAGCGCGGAACAATCACAAAGTTCTTAGATACTTGCTTTATGTGATTGAATGTCCGCCTTCCATTTTGGGATTGCCAAAGGGGTTGGTGAATGAATTTAACAAATTGAAGGGGAAGATATGATTAAAATTGAAGCAGTTGCAGTCTGTTTTAGTTGTCAGGGTTTGTTTAACGATATTGGACGTGCTCCTATATCAACTCCTTGTCCTAACTGCGGTATGGGGTTGGATTTTGTAGTTGCTCCTATGATTGTTGAGGCCCTCGCTGGCTTTATTGAAACTGACGATGAATGTGAGGACTAAATATGAGACTCGAAATATTACGCAAAGGCGCGAAAGGTAGAGCATGGGACGAATTTATCTACGGCGTAAATCATAACGGAGAGGTTGATGGCAACCTTGATGAAAATACTCTTAAATTTGTCCGGTCTGTGCTTGTTAAAGAACTCGCACGTGTTGACGCTTTGATCGAGGCTGTTGGAGTCAAACCGGATTATACAGCAGCTACAGCTGCATCTTTTGGTCGTGTCACTGACCTGTACGGCTGTGTTTTTGTAAAGGGTAAACAATACGCGACTGGATGCTCTCACGGATCAAGAGTGGCCCTCATAGATCGCGGTGATGTTGTCGAAATGCTGGACCCTGTCACCATGAGCTGGGTTGAATTGCAGCCGCAGCCTCTCGCAATCTCCGCGTAGGTAATTATGACTCAGGTAAACATCACATACACCACCCAAGAGCTTGTCGAGCTGCTTTCTGTTACCGCCATGACTGTCTCCCGCCGTGCCAAGCGCGAAGGCTGGCAGTCACAGCCCCGTCCGGGCCGTGGCGGCGGCAAGCTCTGGGTGGTGGCTTCCATGCCTGAGTCAACCCGTGATCAAATTTCCGCCTCAATCACCTCGCAGATGCAGGCGGAACAGCCGGAGTCCCTAACTCCCTCCAAACCCCAACTCCCGGCTGTTCTGCCTGTCAATCTTGCTGATTGGCAGCGGGAAATCATGGAAGCACGTTTGATCATACTGGCAGAGGTCCAGCGGATCGCGGTCATAGATGGCATCATTAAAGCTGAAAAGCGTTTTGCCAAGATGGCCCGTACCGGGGAACTTTCCCAGTATTATCAAGACCTCATTGCTAAAGCCAATGCCCGCAAGGGTAAAGCGAGGGCTTTGTCCGCTTCTACCCTGCGGAATTGGCGCAGGATCAACAACAAGGAAGGTGCGGAAGGACTTGCCCCCAAGGTGACGCAAGCTCCCCTTGAAAAGCAATTTCCATCATGGCTTTTGCCGTTCCTCCGTGCATGGCGTTTGCCCTCAAAACCGAGCATTTCGCAGACTTACTACGACCATAAAGACGATTTAAATTTGCCTTCTCTGCGCACAGTTGAACGCAAGGTAGCCGCGCTGGGTGAACTGGAGAAGAACAAAGGGCGGCTCCTGCCACGTGAAATTAAAAGGTACAAGGCTTTTGTCCGCCGTGAGACTAAAAACCTTAAGCCTACTGATGTCTTCACTGGCGATGGTCACACCATGGATATGTATGTTTTGCATCCGGCACACGGTAAGCCGTTCAGGCCGGAAGTTACCAGCATCCTTGATGTGGCAACCCGCCGTTGTGTTGGCTGGTCAATTGGCTTGGCAGAGGATTCATGGGGTGTTGCTGATGCCATACGTATGTCGGTTGTAGATCACGGCATACCTGCAATTTTCTATGTTGATAACGGTGGTGGTTTTAAAAACAAACTTCTGGATTCTCCGGGCATGGGCATACTTGCAAGGCTTGCCGTTAGCAAAGAACACTCCCTCCCGTATGCATCACAGGCACGTGGCTTGATTGAACGCTTTCAAAGGGAGCTGATTAGAAATGCCCGGCGCATGCCCGGTTACTGCGGCATGGATATGGACAAGGAAGCCGCGCAGCTCGTGCGTAAAAAAGCCCTCAAAGAGATCAAAGAAACCGGGACCACCCGCCTATTCCCCACTTGGGAACAGTTCATGACAATGATGAACGAGCTTGTGGCTGCATACAATGACCGCCCACATTCATCACTGCCTAAATTTACTGACCCCACCACTGGCAAGAAACGCAATCAATCTCCTAATGAACGCTGGGCTGCTCTGGAATCCAAAGCTGACATCATCATTCCTGATGAATCAGAAGTTGCGGACCTTTTCCGTCCCTACGAAATCCGCACCGTGCGCCGCTGTGAGATCAACCTTTACCGCAACCGCTATTTTTCCAAAGGACTTGAGGACTATCACGGCCAAGAAATGCAGATTGGCTACGACATCCACGATGCCAGCAAGGTCTGGGTCCGCGATCTGGATGGACGCTTCGTATGCGAGGCCGGATTTGAAGCGAACTCGGCTGACTACTTCCCCATGCCGGTCATTGAGCAGGCCCGTGAAAAACGCGCCAAGGGCCGCGAGAAACGTCTGCAAGTTCATATGGACGAGGTTCAGGCCGAGCTGCACGGCATAGGTGGAGCTATTGAGGCTGCCCCGGTTGCCCAGAAGCTCAAGATGACTCCTGAACAGGAGTTGATTGAAGCCGAGCTTACCCGTGAATTTGAAGAACAGCAGCACGGTACCGTGATTGACCTTAAGGCCGAAGAACCAAGTAAAGGCAAGGTGCTGAACCTCAAATCTGAACCGTCCAGCCCCATCCCTTCAGACCCGCTGGAACGCTTCCGTCTTGCCCTTGAGCTTGAAGAACAAATTTCCCAAGGCATTAACGTGGATAGCCGCCTTGCCGTATGGCTGGGCAGCTATCAAACCCATGCTGAATACATCACCAACAAACAGATGTGTGAAGATTTCGGCGTGGCCGCAGTATTAGGATAATTTAGGAGGATTTATGGCACTGGATGCACAACCTGCACTGCTTACCAACGTAACCTTGTTTACCGAGCTGATGAACCGTTTGCTCAACACCCCGGATCACTTAACCCCGCTTGGCGTGTTCTATGGATTCAGCGGCTTCGGCAAGACCATCAGCGCGACTTTTGCCGCCAACAGGCACGGTGCGCTTTACCTTGAGGTCGGGGCATCATGGACCGTCAAAAAATTCTGCCAGATGGCTCTTAAAGAGCTTGGAGTTGTTCCCGCCAAGACCGTAACCGACATGGTTGAGCAGCTTATTGAAACGCTGGCGATTGAGACCCGGCCTTTGATCATTGATGAGTTCGACCACATCGCCCGCATGGGTGAAAAGAGCGTCAACATCATCCGCGAGATTCTGGATAAAGCACAGATTCCCGTCATTTTGATTGGCGAGGAATACCTGCCTAGCAGCCTGAAACGCTGGGAACGCTTTGATAACCGTGTTCGTTCTTGGGTTGCAGCACAGCCTGCCTCAGTGAGTGATGCCAAACGCCTTGCCAAGATGTATGCCCCGGAGCTGACCATTGCCGATCCAGTAATGGAAGACATGGCAACTCAGGCCAACGGCATTGTCCGCCGCATTTGCCACGGTATTGAAACAGTCCGTGAAGCCGCTTCTTTGAAAGGATTATCCGAGGTTGAGCTGAAAGACGTAGCAGACATTACCTACTGGCAGACACGCCCGGCAGCGAGGAAACACTAATGAGCAGACTCCCTGTAGATCAGCAAGCAGCCAAAAACGCACCTCGTGGGCAGGAGCATTACTGGAAGGTAATGCAGCAGCTGGATTGTGAAGCTGGCTTTACTGTGGATGCGGTCTATCGCAAATGTAATGGACCTAAAAATCAAGTTAGAGACTACATCGGCAGGCTGCATAAGGCCGGCTTCTTGGAGGTTGTCCGTTCAGAAAAGGAAGGCATCATCACCCGCCATTACTACACCATAGCCAAGCGGAGCCGTTTTGCTCCCAAAGTGCGTAGGGATGGGACAATTGTTTCACCGACCAAACGGGAAGTTATGTGGCGGACTATCCGTATGCATAAGCGGGTAACACGTGACGACTTGGTTGTCTGGGCATCTCTGCCAGAGGTTCCAGTTAAACCCAATGATGCACAGGACTACCTCAAGCATTTGACGAAGGCCGGGTATCTCAGGAGGAACGGCAAAACCTACACCCTTATCAAAAACACTGGGCCGCTGCCCCCTAAAATTCAACGCATTAAACAGGTGTTTGACCCCAATTTAAACAAGGTTGTCTGGACACCGAAGGAGAAAGCATGAGCCGCACCAGCACAGTAGAAACCGCCAATGAAGCATGGGGCGCGGCCCCGGATTGGGTGCTGGCTTTGGCACAGACATGTGACGAACTGGAATCCCAGCACCAGACAGCAAAGCGGGTCGGTATATCAGCCACCGCAGTTAACCAGATTTTGAAAGATAAATACCCCGGCAACCTCGGCAACGTTGAAAAGAAGGTCAGGGCTGCGCTCATGACCGACAAGGTCAGCTGCCCGGTGCTGGGTGAGATCGGCAGCAGCCAGTGTCTGGAAAATCAGGGCAAGCCGTTCAGCGCGGCCAGCTCGTTGAAAGTCCAGCTCTGGAAAGCCTGCCAGCAATGTGAACAGAACCTTAACCGGAAGGAGTAAATTATGAGTGAAGCAGTAGAAAGCAGCAGCATCAGTTGGAAGCTCAAGAATTGTGTAGGCCGTGTGAGGCTGTTGGCAGACAAGCTGACAGGAAGGGAGCGCGAAGAAGCAAACGAGATCGCATCGGCAATTGGTGCGGAGCTGGAGCGCGTGGCCGGGCTGGAGCACGGAACAACCATTAACTGCGGAGAGGAATAGCATGGAAGGCTATATGGAAGATGCCCAAGGGCGTTTGGTGCCCTTGGGACAGGTAAAAGAGATCGACAAGCAACGGCATGAGACAGTTATGGAACTGGTGGCACAGACCATGTCCATGCGTGAAGCTATGTCCGCTCTCAAGAGTAAGTTTGTGGACGATGTTGAAACTTTTGTCCAGCTCAGTGCCGAAGAATACGAAGTGAAGATCGGAGGCAAGAAAGGCAACATCACCCTGTACAGCTTTGACGGCAAGTACCGCATTCAGCGGTCTGTCAACGAACATTTTGCCTTTGATGAACGCATTCAGGCCGCAAAAGAGCTTGTTGATGAATGCTTGAAAGAATGGACCGAAACAAGCCCCGGTGAACTTAAGGTTGTCGTTAACGATGCGTTTCAGGTCGATAAGGAAGGCAATATCAACGTCAACAGAATCCTCGGTCTGCGCCGCTTGAAGATCACAGACCCACGGTGGAAACGGGCCATGGATGCTATTAGCGACAGCCTGCAAACAGTAGGTTCAAAGGCTTATTTCAGGGTTTCAGAGCGTCAGGAAGACGGCTCCTATAAATATCTGCCGCTGGATATGGCTAAGATTTAAAGGAGGCCGAAAATGGAATTTAACTGGGATTTAAACGAGGAAGAAAAAGCCCTTGTGAATCTGATTGTTGACCGGGCAGTTGACCTTTGCGCTGAGCATGAAATTGAGGTTGGTGACCGGGTTGAACTGACCATGGACATTACCACTACCCATAACCACGCATGCAAGCTGGACTTGGAAAAGTTCCTGAATGCAGAGGATATGGATTTTGCTCATGACCTCATGTTGATTACCAATACCCTGAACAGAAATACCGGGCAGCTTGAAAACGGAGCTATTCCTCGGTGCGTTAAGCGGGAGGGGTAGATCATGAATAAAGAAACAATCCTCACCGTAGTTCTGCAGCAGAACTTCCGGGCGCGGGATCGCGATGTAGAAAAGATCGTGGATGCCACACTGGAAGCTGTTGGTTACGAATACGAAAATGAATCCTACGTTAGGGCCGGATCAGATAAAGAATTCAGACCGATCCCTGCGCCCCAGTACAAGAAGGACTACGCAAGTCGGTTTATCCGCGTAAACCGCGAGTCCGCATATGCACACGGACGGGACAGAGTTAAGAAAGGCACCGTCTGGTTTATCTTGCGCAGGCTGCCCGCCAAGGAGGCTTCCACCTCAGTCAGTCTGCCCGGTGAACCCAATGACCGCTGGCTCCATGTGCAGCGTCTGTGCAAGGAATGCGGCAGCATCCTCAAGGAATACGTTCCTGAAAGCTGGATAGCTGACGGCGGGATCGTGTTCTTGGAAAAGGTGGAAAAGTAAAGCGAAACAGCCCTGCGGGGCTGTCGGCGGAGCGTGGTGGCTTCGTCCTGATGAGCAGCCTGCTCTGATGAAAATTAATAGGTGGATATGATGAATACTGAAATCAAAGAAGAAATGACGGTCGATGTCACACCTGCTTGGGAAATAACTATGCGCGTTCTTGCCGAGTCCATATTTTCCCGTGCTCCAGAAAGGAATAAAACCGCGATCGATGAGATTATCCGAGGCGGTCAAATTTTAGACCAGCTTATAGCTGAAAGAAATCTCACAAGAGTTATCAACCATGCTGACGACAGCAACGACATTATTGAAAAAAGAGTGGCATTAAGAAAGCAGATGAGAGCGGTAAACAATACAGGCGTTGAGCTTGAATGCTTCGATTGCAAACGCAAAGTACGGTTGATGTACATGTATAAATGCCGTGATTGCGGTCTGTATTTTTGTCCTTCTTGCGCCACAAAGCATTTTGAACCGAAGGACTTGCTGAGTCTTTTGTGGGCTGTGGCTGCACAGGGAGAGCGTGGGCCTATGCAGAAAGGTGTGTTTGAAATCGTGCATGGAATTTTTGAACGCCGTGGTCTTTCAGTTAATGATTTGTGTGTTTGGAAGGAAGCACAGGAAGGCTAACCATGGGCGAAAAACGCAAAGAAGCATTTTCTATCCTACTCAAGAAGACGAGCAAGACGTATTTGAAAATTAAGCTCTATGAGTCCTCCTTGTGGGCAGATCAGCCCGGAGCCGAGGACGGCAAGTATCGCGTAAAGGTTGCTGGAAGCTGGTACTCCCCAAGGAACACTAAATACGATTTTATGACCCTGCATGAAGTGCTGGCTTTGTTCCGGGACGGCCTGCTGTCTCTAGTTGATGACACGCCCAAGCCGCAAACCAAGCGGATTAATTTTCCACGCGGGACACGGGTTCGTGTGCCGAATGGTCGGACAGTAGATGGAGTTCCGGTTACTGACCTTGGTTTTGTCTCTCCCCCTTGTTTTCTGGGAGCGGATCAGCAGCACTATATAATGGTCAATATCGCAGGTCGTGGACGAGTTCCGGTCTTAGTTAACGAGCTGGAGGTGGTTTAGATGAAAGCTAAAGAGATTCAAAAGCATCTTTCCAAAATATCAAAACAAACCATTATCGAAGTTTCTGCTGTGATGTTTGAAAAGGTTTTGGATGAAAGTGACCATGAAGACTTTTTCAAGGCGTTAAAAGAAAAGGATACCTACAACAAGCGGCAGCGGCTATGTCAGAAGGCTAAAAGAATGGGGATAGTAAAATGAGTTTCCGCAATAAACTTATCGGCAAAATCAAACTCGGCTGCAAGCAGCTCGGCTTGGACGATCCTGAAAGACGTGATGAGTATGAAGCCATGCTTTTTAATCTTACAGGTAAACGGTCCAGTGCCAAAATGAACGCCAAGCAGCTGCACATGGTCATCAACCATTTGGAAAACTGCGGTGCTGTCTTCACCAACAAGGGCAATAAGCGCAAGCACAGCAAAGCAAAGAATCCGCAAGTCAGAATGGTCTTCGGCTTGTGGGCAGAACTGTACGAGCTGGGCGGCGTTGACGATCCCAGCCGCGATGCGCTGACCGCATGGGTGCGCCGCATGACTAATGACAGTTGCGATGGTCCTGATTGGCTGACCCCGGCGCAGTCCCAGCAGCTCGTTGAATCCCTCAAACAGTGGATAGCACGAATCTCATAGGAGGTTATTATGTCTACATCCTCATGGCCCCCGATGTTGCAAGAACTGGCTGCCACTATTGGCCGGGAGCCTGCACTTGTTCTGGCCGAGGAAATTGGCGGAGTTTCGAAATATATTCCGACCAAGGCCACAGCCAGCCACGAGTTAGCGAAGTTGGTTGGTGTGGAACGTATGGCGGTGCTTTGTGAAGTTTACGGCGGTGTCCATCTGACCATTCCTCGTGGCGTGAATCTTGATCCTGCCAAGCCGCAGATTAAAGAACTGCTGGGCAAGATGTCGGGGCGTAAGATTGCTCAGAAGTTAGGTGTTAGTGAGCGGTACGTGCGCAAGGTAGCCAATGAAGCCCCGAAGCCTCAGCAAAGCATGCTGCCCGGCTTATAGTTGACAGTAATTTAAATCCTCGTTTAAACATCCCTTTAAAGCCCCCGGCCAGAAATGACCGGGGGCTTTTCTTTTGCCCGGAACTGTTCCGGGTGCCTCCTTTCCCGCCTCCTGCCGTATCTATCAAATTCATAAGATTACATATCAAATTACTGATCTACTGATCTAAGGAGGTTCTCGTGTCCAAAAAAATTGTTGATGTGTTCCGGGTTGAGAGGACAGAGGCTGCAACCGTTTCGGCTGTATGCGTGGATGGCAAGGCTATTTGCTGGTTTCTGGAGGAACCGTGGAAAAAGAATCAGCCCAATATCTCGTGCATCCCCGCTGGTCGCTATGTCATGAAGCGTGAATTTTCCCCGTCTAAGCAGCGCGACCTGTGGACCATTAAAGACGTGCCGGGCAGAACCTACGTGCGCATCCATACCGGCAACGATCTGGATGATACCGAGGGTTGCCCTCTGACCGGTTCTACGCCTGACGATAGCGGCGATAAGCGGAGAGTGAATCAGAGCACTGCGGCTTTCAAGCAGTTCATGCAGGCCATGAACGGTGCCACCGAGGCCGAGATTGTCATTACCGAGGTGGCGCGTGCCGTTTATTAAGGGCTGTTTAATCGTTGCATGGGTAAGCTTTGCTTGCTGGGCCGTGTGTTCAGGTTTTGCCCGGCTGCTGTGCTGGATAGGAAGTCACTTTTAATCAATCAGGAGAATCTAATGCTGATGCTGTTTGTGAATCTGGTTATCGTGCTGGCTGCAATTGCGGCATGTGTCTGGGGCTGTTTTAATCCCAAAATCAACAAGAAGAGCTTTAAACTCCTCTTCTTTCTCACCGGGCTTGTACTTGATGTTGTTGCCGTTTTTGCATGGGCATTCAGCGGTATGTGGCCATGGGTTAATTGGGTGCTGCTTGTTCAGGTTGTAGGACTTGTCCTATGGGCTCGTTTCGGTTCGAGGCACTGCGGCACCCATAATTACGATGCCTATGACCCCGTTATACTTGCCATTGTAATTGCGGCAATTGATCTGATTTCTTGGCTTTCATACGCCGTGTGGGGGTAAGTCATGATCGGTTCAATTTTAGACCTCGGCTCCACTATCATTGACAAAATCTGGCCTGATGCCGGGGAGCGCGAAAAAGCCAAGCTTCGGCTCATGGAAATGCAGAACCGGGGTGAACTTGCCGACCTTGAGGCGCGTGTCAAAATCATGCTGGCCGAGATGTCTGGCAACTGGTTGCAGCGGTCTTGGCGTCCGATCCTGATGCTGACCATTATTGCTATCGTAGCCAACAACTACCTGTTGTATCCGTATCTGGCGTTATTTTGGTCCAAGGCTCCGCACCTTGAGTTGCCCACGCAGCTCTGGTCTCTGATGGAGCTGGGGCTGGGTGGATATGTGGTCGGGCGTAGTGCCGAGAAGGTTGCTAAGACTTGGAGGGAAAAGTCGTGAACGCAGTTGAATTGATCTCAAAGCAGGAAGAAGAGCTTGATCGGTTTCGCAGGGTGGAGTTTGCAGCTCTGAGTGCTGGCGACAAACAGCAGCTTAAGGATTTGAACTCCAAGCGCGATATTATGCTTAAACGCCACGAAATGGAACGTGAAGCGTGGAGTAAAGAGAAAGCTACAGGCGGATTGCACGAGCTTCTTATCCGCATAGATGAACGGGTAAAATCCATTCAGGAAGAAGTATCTGAGATTAATGGGGTACGGCGTTGCCATACCTATGCGAAAAAATTTCGCAATCTTGAACGCGCTGTCTGGGGAACCGCAGCTGTGGTGGCCGGGGTGGTTGGGCGTGTTGTTTATGAGGCTTTTAAATGAGTACCGAAGCAAGCCTAATCGCTGAGATCAAGTCGTGGATACCCACCATAGCCTTTGCTGGGCAATTCGTAATTGGCTGGTTTCTGTACAAGCTTGATAAGCGGTTTGTCAGTAAGGACAGTTGCACGAGCTGCCGCAAAGCTATCACCGATGAAGTTGCCAAATTAAGCAAGTCTGTTGACGAACTGGACGATCGTGTTGGCCGAAATGAGGTGTTGCTTTCCAAGCAGCCGACACAAGAGCAGTTCAACCAACTCAACATCTCCATGGAAAAACTATCCGGCGGAATGAACGTACTAACCGAGCGTATTGACGGGGTCAAAGAGTATCAGGCGTCGTTGAAGGAGCTGGTCCTGCGGGTAGAAGATTTTGTCAAGGAAGCTAGTAAGGAATAGGAAATGAAGAAGTACGAAATTTTTGAGCATGAAAATCTGCGAAGCTGCGTTCTGCGCACCCTTGAAGAAACACCTTCCGGCACCATGAATGAATCCCTGCTGGATTCCATAGCGCACGGTGCATACGGCTTTGACTCCAACCGTAAACGCATGGTCCAGATTCTGCGCTGGCTGGAAGATAAGGGACTGATAACCATTGAAGCAATTAACGAGAATTGCCTTGTGGCTGAGATCACCGCAGCCGGTGCGCGTGTGGCTCAGGGTGTTGAAGTCTTCCCCGGCGTGAAACGTCCTGAACGCAAGGCGTAGTCATGGCAAAGCGCAAAGGCCGTGGCCGTCCATCATCCATTGATCTTCTGCCGGAAGATTTACGGGTTGCGATTAATACCGCTTTACGCGAGCGCAGGTTGACCCAGAAGCAGATTCTCGACCACTTCAATGAGCTACTTGAAGGTCGTGGCGCGGAGCCTATCAGTAAGTCTGCACTCAATCGTTATGCCCTGCATATTGAAGAAACCGGATCAAAACTTCGTGAGGCCCGTGAAGCTGCCGCAGGCTTGGTCGGTGGGCTTGGTGAAAGTTCGGATACTGATCTGGGACGTGCTGTAACTGAAATGATTAAGACCATGGTTTTTGATGCCGTGCTTGACCGTAGCGATGAAGATGAAGCAGGGCCGGACCTTGACCGTCTTAAAACTCTTTCCATCATAGTTGAGAAGGTCGCCAAGGCCAGCAAGCTGGACTCGGATCGCGAATTCAAAATCCGTGAACATGTTGAGGCACAGGTCAAGAAAGCTGCTGCCAAAGAAGTTGATAACGTTGGACAAGAAAAAGGACTTTCCACCGACACCATCAGTGCCATTAAATCCTCCATCCTCGGTATCAAGGTAGAGAAATGAGTAAGAACCCGGTAACCCGTGAAGAATGGGCTGATCTACGCACTCAGTCCATGCAGGAGTTCCCGGATGTATTGCAGGCCGGGGGCAGCAAGATCAATATCTTCCTTGATTACCAGAAGGAAGCTCACCTCGCTATTGAGGATCACCCCCTTACCGTTATTTCCAAGTCCCGCCGTATCGGTCTTACATGGGGCATCGGTTCCACTGCTGTCCTGACTTCAGCCGCGACTAAAAGTGCCGGAGGGATGGACACCCTCTACATCGGCTACAATCTGGACATGGCCCGCGAGTTTATCGATGTATGCGCCATGTGGGCCAAGGCATTTAATCAGGCAGCCTCGGACGTAGAAGAATTTGTTTTTACTGATGATGGTAACGCTGGCGATAGGGATATTAAAGCTTTCAGGATTAATTTCGCTTCCGGCTTTGAGATTATAGCTCTTTCTTCCCGGCCCCGTTCTCTGCGTGGTCGTCAGGGCCTTGTCATTATTGATGAGGCCGGATTCCATGATGACCTGCGAGAATTGATCAAAGCCGCAATGGCTTTATTGATTTGGGGCGGTAAAGTTGTAGTAATTAGTACACACGATGGTGATGGTAACCCGTTTAACGAGTTATGTGATGACATCCGCTCCGAGCGCAGGCCGGGTAAATTAGTTGAAATTACATTTGATGATGCCCTTAAGGATGGCTTGTATCAGCGTATCTGTTTGATCACTGGAGAGGAATGGTCTCCAGAAAAAGAGGCCGAATGGCGGCAGGACGTAATTGATTTTTATGGCGAGGATGCTGATGAGGAGTTGTTCTGTATTCCGTCTAAAGGTTCCGGGGTTTATCTTAATACTACTTTGATTGAGGCTCGTGCCGTGGAAGTTCCGGTTATAGAGCTTGCCCTTGAAGATGCTTTTACCTTCAAGCCAGAAGAAGAACGTGAAGCATGGATGAATGACTGGCTGGAAGAGAATATACTTCCGCTGCTGGAAGAACTACCTAAGGGCTTAAATCATTGTTTCGGGGAAGACTTTGCCCGTGTGGGTGACCTTACATCTATCTGGCCCATAACTATTAAGCGTAACTTACGCCGTTTTTGTCCCTTCCTTTTTGAAATGCGCAATGTCCCTTTTGAGCAACAGAAACAGGCTCTTTTTTACATTGTTGACCGGTTACCCAGATTTCAAGGCGGAGCAATGGATGCCACCGGTAACGGTTCTTATCTGGCAGAAGTTGCTGCCCAAAGGTACGGCGAAGGTCGGATTAAGCAGATACATCTTTCCGATAAATTTTATTCTGAACATATGCCCAAATTCCGTAGGGCATTTGAAGACGACATGACTACAGTGCCTAAGAATGCAGATGTTGTCATGGATCACCGAGCAATCAAAAAGGTTAACGGAGTACCTAAAGTCCCAAGGGGAGATCGTACTATTGCAAGTGGGGGTAAAGGCAATAAAAAACGTCATGGAGACTCCGCTATTGCTCATTTTTTGGGGTACTATGCAACGCTTGAATGTGAAGGCTACCAGCCTATGAAATATACCCCTGTAAAAAGTCATACCCAGACAAGGCTCGTCAGAACCGGCCTCGGAATAAAAGGACATAAAGGACTATGGTAACAATACTTGATCAGTACGGGCAGCCTATTAAGAAGGAAGAGCTTACAAAAGAAATTGCAGCTCCGTCCCTGACCGGAGTGCGTAATGTCTGGCAGGGAGCGGTGACAGGTGGTCTTACCCCAGCTCGGCTTGCATCCATCATCAGGTCCGCCCAGGAGGGAGACATACTTGACTATCTGACTCTGGCTGAAGAAATGGAAGAACGTGATCTGCATTACCGTTCTGTTTTGTCTACCCGTAAGCTTGCCCTTGCCGGGCTGGAGCCGACCATTGAAGCCGCCAATGAGGATGACAAGAAAGCCGTAGAAATCAATGAGGCTGTGCGTGAACTGATCGAATCACCTAGCTTTAATATGCTCCTGTTTGATCTTGCAGACGGTCTTGCTAAAGGTTTTTCAGTGGCTGAAATAGACTGGGAGACCCGGTCCGACAAATGGGTGCCACGGGGATACGTATGGCGCGATCCTCGCTTTTTCTGTTTTGATAAGGTCAGTGGTAACCAGTTACGCATGCTTGATGATGCTGATCCGGTTAACGGTGTTGAACTTCCGCCTTATAAATTTATCGTGTTTAAACCCCGTTTAAAGAGCGGGATTCCTATACGCGGCGGTCTTGCCATGCTTGCCGCTTGGGCGTTTGTCTTCAAGTCCTTTACTCTTAAAGATTGGATGGCATTTATTGAAGTCTTCGGCATGCCCGTGCGCCTCGGTAAATACGGTCCGTCTGCCTCTGATAAAGATATTGAAACCTTAATACGCGCCGTTGCCAACATCGGTACCGATGCCGCCGCAGTTATCCCTGAATCCATGGTCATGGAATTTGTGGAAATAGCTTCAAAGGGCGGGGAAAAGGTCTTTGAAGGTAAGGCGCGTTTCCTTGATGAGCAGGTCAGTAAAGGCATTCTGGGCCAGACCATGACCGCAGACAGCGGCAGCTCAGAAGCACAGAGCCGTGTCCACGATGAAGTGCGACAGGACATTTTGACAGCCGATGCTCGGCAGGCTGAAGCCTGTGTGCAACAAGGCTTGATCATACCTTATGTTGATCTGAATTACGGTCCGCAGGAACATTATCCACGATTCCGTTTACCCGTCCTTGACGAGGAAGATGTTAGTGCATTGGTGGACAACGTTGTCAAACTGGTCCCACATGGCCTGACGGTTTCAATCGCTGAGATTCGGTCAAAGCTCGGCTTGCGTGAACCAAAAGATAACGAGCCGGTGATTTGCATAAGCTCTTCAGAAGTACCCCAAGTCAGCACCGAAGAAACCGCAGCCAATCGGGCCATGAATCGTCAGCAGGTAGACGAACTGGACGCGCTCAGGGATGAAGGGCTGAATGAGTGGGAGCCGGTCATGGCCCCGGTGGTGGATCCGATCCGGGATGCGCTGGCCGAGGCTGAATCCTATGAAGAAGCACTGGAGCGGCTGGAAGCTGTTGAAATGGATTCAAGTGAATTGATGCGCTCCCTTACCAAGCAGGCTTTTAAGGCTCGTGGTTTAGGCAACGCTGATGGCTAGATTTACTTTTGAGGACCGTCCGCCCAAGGAAGTGGTTAATTTCTTCAAGGGCAAGCAGCTCACCACCTCTTTTGATTACCGTGAGGTGTGGCAGGAGGAACATGCCTTTGGATTCACCGTAGCCAAGGCCACGGAGACGGACGTCCTTACTTCTATTCGTGACGAGCTGCTGAAAGCGAAGCAGCAAGGGATACCTTTTCCGCAATTTAAAAAAGAGCTGGGACCGCGCCTCCAGAAGCTCGGCTGGTGGGGCAAGAAAGATGTTGTTGATCCATTAACCGGGGAAGTTGTCACAGCGCAGCTCGGTTCTCCGCACCGGCTACGGGTCATTTATGAATCCAACATCAGAAGCGCAGCCAGTGCCGGGCAATGGGAACGCGCTCAGAGAACGAAAAAGGGGCTGCCCTACTTTATATATGAATTAGGCCCGTCCCGTGAGCATAGGCCGCAGCACGTTAGATGGGCCGGGACTATTCTGCCTGTGGACCATGATTGGTGGACAACTCATTTCCCGCCCAATGACTACGGCTGCAAGTGCCGGGTACGTCAGATTACACGTGCTGAAGCTGCTGATCTGGGTGGCGAAAGCACGGCCCCTGAAACCAAGTTCGTTGAATACCGCAACAAGCGCACAGGTGAAGTTACCTCGGTACCGGAAGGCATTGGCCCCGGCTGGGCATCCAATCCCGGCAAGGTGCGTGGCGAAAATCTGGACAACTTTCTGGCCGGAAAACTGGAAGGTGTGAGCCAGAACCACGCGCGGATCGCGATTCACGATCTAGTCAACTCCTTCCGTTTTGAAGGGATTTTTAAGGGAGAGGTTAAAGGCTTTGTCCCGGTGGGAGTTCTGCCGCAGAAGCGCATGGCACAGCTTGGAACGCAGTCCCGTGTAATCAGATTTTCGGATTACACAGCATCAAAGGGCGATGACAAACACCCGGATGTGAAACAGCAGGACTACGCGCTGGTGCAGTGGTTGATGGAAAACGGCGAATGCGTAGAAGACAAGAAGAGTCACTTAACTTTTATAGGTCTTAAGGATGGTAAGCACTGGAAAGCTACGGTGAAGAAAACTCAGGACGGTAAGGAGCTTTACTTGCAGACATTGCATCGCATTATGCCAGATCAGGCGGAAAGGATATTAAAGCGCAAAAAATAACGAGACTGGAGGGGCGCATAATCCTCACGGCTCATTAACTCCGTAGCAACGGAGAAACCGGTTGTGCTGGCTCAGTCTCGTAATTCTTCTATTGATAATTTATAACCTAGTTCGTTAGGAGTCAAGCACTTGAGGTAAACACTGTTACTATACCCGTTTAAATGCCGTTTAATTTTTCATTTTTAGCAATTTATTAATCACGTTACCATGTTGCCAATATAAACGCCGTACACGGCGTTTATATGCGCATAAAAAAAGATCAAGCACCCGGAACTGTTCCGGGTGCTTTTTTTGTTTCCAGCATGCCACAAGCAAACCATGAAAAAACAATTTTCCACAAACCGAGCAACAGCAGTAGCGATCTGCTTTGAGCTGGGAGATTCCAAGGCCGCGCCGGAATGGGTTGAATTGATTCCCGCCGGGGATCGCGTTGAAGGACGTGATGGCCGTAACTGGAAGAACAATCCCGAAGCTGTGCTTGCAGCTTTTGCGGCGGACCTTAAGACGCCGCCCATTGATTACGAGCACTCAACCGAAATCAAAGGGCCGAAGGGTGAACCCGCACCCGCTGTAGCGTGGATTGTGGAGCTGGAAATCCGTGACGGTGCCACATGGGGCCGCGTGGATTGGAACGATGAAGGCCGTGAGGCTGTTGAAAGTCGCAAGTACCGTTATCTGTCTCCGGTGTTTAGCTACACCAAGGATGGGGTCATTTCCCAATTGCACAGTGCTGGTCTTACGAACATGCCCAACCTCCATCTTACCGCCTTAAACCAAGAAAATGAAACCACGGAGGAAGATGTGGACCTGAAAGCGTTGTGCAAAAAATTGGGTCTGCCGGAAGACTCCTCAGAAGAAACCGTAATGAATCGCATTGCGGAGCTTCAGGAGAATGATTCCGGGAAGGCCAGCAATTCCGAGCAGCCGGTGGACCTGCTTAAGTATGTTCCCCGCTCAGACTATGACGCGGCTGTCAACCGTGCCAATTCCTTTGAGCAGAAGCTTAAGGATCGTGACGAAGCAGAGACCGACAAGGCCATCAATAAAGCTGTTGATGATGCTATCGCAGCTGGAAAGATAGCCCCGGCGAATAAGGCGTTTTATGTCGCGTCCTGCAAGGCCGAAGACGGGCTGAAAAACTTTGAAGAGTTCGTCAAGAACGCGCCGGAGATTGTCTCCAGTGCGAATGAAGACAAAAAGCTGGAAACGAAGCCGGGCAGCCTGACTGATGAAGAACGCGCTGCCTGCCGCCTGACCGGGACCAGTGAAGCTGATTTCCTTAAAGAAAAGGAGGCTAAATAATGGCCGCTGTTACAAACGCACTGCTTGCCGCGCTGGGGGTAACTTACCGTACCGACTTTAAAGCCGGTCTGGCTATGTCTCCGAATCACTGGAATCAGGTTGCAACCGAAGTTCCGTCTACCTCAGCATCTAACACATACGGCTGGCTTGGTGAAATGCCCAGCCTGCGGAAATGGATCGGTGACCGCGTAATCAAGGATGTTGCCGCTCACGGCTACTCCCTCACTAACGAGTCCTATGAAGGGACTGTCGGGGTAAAACGCACAGACATCGAAGACGATGCCGTCGGCGTATATAAACCCCTCATGCAGGAACTCGGACGTGCTGCGGGTATTTTTCCCGACCAGCTTGTATTCGCGTTGCTGGGGGCTGGAGAAGCAACACTCTGCTATGACGGGCAGTACTTTTTTGACACCGATCACCCTGTAGGTGCTGGAACTATCAGCAACGTAACTGCTGGAGCTGCACAGCCGTGGTACCTGCTTGACTGCACCCGCGCCATTAAACCCCTCATTTTCCAGAGCCGCAAAAAGCCCAAGCTGGTCAGCATGACCAAGGAAGACGATGAGCAGGTCTTCACCTCAGCAAAATTCCGTTACGGCGTTGATATGCGTTGTAATGCTGGTTTCAGCTTCTGGCAGATGGCCCACAAAGCAAAAGTAGAACTCAATGCAGATAACTTTGAAGCTGCTTATGCCTCAATGCAGGAACTGAAATCCGACGAAGGCAAGCCCATGGGTATTACTCCTTCACTGATGGTTGTTCCCCCGAAACTGCGGTCTGCGGCAGCCAAAATCGTAGCCGAAACCAACGAAAATGCCGGAGCTAACCCCAACGCCAAGATCGTTGATGTTCTGGTTTCACCTTGGCTTTAAGGAGCGTTTAAATGATCAAAATTAAAGTATCCGCAGTTCCTGAAAGAGGCTTTTGTCGTTGCGGTAAACGCTGGCCCCATGAAGGAGCAATCGTTTCCCGTGAAGACTTCACCGATGAACAGTGGGCGATCCTTCAGGCTGAAAAAATGATCAAGCTGGAGCCGGTTGAAGATGAACCGGACAAGGAAGAGCCGGAAGAAACCGCAACCGGCCTCAGTGCCGAAGAAGTGAAAGCAATCAAAGACGGCATTGCCGGTTCCGAATCTTCCGAAATCCTTGAAGACGAAACCAAGAAAGCTTTTGACGCAAGCAAGGAACGCCTTGCCCAGCTTATTGATGTTTTCACTCAGCTCGGTCCCGATGACATGACTCAGTCCGGCACTCCCTCAGTCAAGGCTGTTGAAGCTGCTCTGGGTGCAGATGTTACCGCCGCAGAAATCGGCGAAGCATGGACTTTCTACCAGGCGAGGCTGGAAGAACAGACCGGGAAAAACAACGAATCCGGCGAGGCTGAATAATCATGTACGCGACTGAAGACGATCTGTTGACCCGTGCTCCTGAAGTTGATGCCGATCCCGGTGACGCCAAGATCGTCACGGCTCTGACAGACGCTTCATCGCTTATCGATATATATTTGTGCAAGCGTTGGGCGGTTCCGGTTATGGAGCCGTCCAAGGCACTGGAAGCACTGGCTAACATCTGCATTGATCTGGCCTGCTACAAGGTTTGCCGCCCAGACAGTGCGTTGTCTGAAGACTTGCGCAAACGTCATGAGGACGCAATCAAGCTGCTGGAGAAAATCAGCAAAGGCGATGTGAACCTGCCGGGCATGAATGAGGACGATGATTCTAATGAAGCGACCACCAGCAGTGCGGGGGCCGTGGTTGTAACCGGCCCGCCTCGTCTTTTCGGGCGCAACAAAGGATACTAGAAATGTCTGTTCAGATTGAAGTTGACCTCACAGCCTGCAAACAGCTGGCAGAAGTCATGAATCAGCTTGCGGAGCATCCGCTTTCTCATGATGCGCTGGACACCATCGGGTCGCAGCTTGAATCTGGAGCACGGCGTAGAATCCAGACCGAGAAGGAAAGCCCGGAAGGTGACGCATGGGAGCCATGGGCCGAGAGCTACGCCAAGACACGCGGTGATGAACATTCCCTGCTGGTCTCCGGTGGTTTCATGCAGGATTTGCTTGACCACTTCGTTGATGATGATTCAGCCGTTGCCGGGTCAAATCAGGTGCAGGCAGCTATCCACCAGTTCGGCGGGGAAACCGGGCGTGGACATAAGACCATTATCACCGCCCGGCCCTACTTAGGAATTTCCGAAACAGATGAACGCTATATAGCAGATGCCATCATGGCAGACCTTGAGGGGGCTTTTGATGCCTAACAGTGCATTGGATGGAATGAAAGCAGTTTTTAAGGAGCATTTCCCGGATTGCAAAACTGTGAAGAAATACACCGGACGGTTTACTGCCAAGGATATTTTCACAGTATCTACACGCAACCCGGCAATACTGATTTCCAGCTTGGGCATTATTCAACGTCCCCCTTACAGCGGAGGTCGTCTTGGGATAATGCGCGTAGCGGCATTTGTGCTGGTGACTCCGAGCAGGGACGAAAGCAAGCATAGGGTTGATCCGGGTGACATCGCTTTAAATCTGGTCGGACGCATCATGCTGATGCTGGACGATGAGTGGAAAATGCAAGCACCCGAAAATGTATCTGCCAACAACATGTCCGCATCCTGCAAAGGAACTAATGCCTGCTTGTGGGCCGTGAGCTGGGAACAGTCTATTGAGTTGCAGGACGATAATCCGCTTGTCGAGGAATACGAAGGCGTCACCCTCCGCCCCATCATGCTCGGCCAAGCCCCCAACATCGGCGCGGATCACGAAGACGACTACGTCGAAATAGTCAGCGCAGGGGAAAATGATGCATCGTAATTTGGATAAAACCGTAGCCGATCTTATACGCCGCTTTGAGAATGTCCTGCGCATCGGCAAGATTTGCGAGGCTGATTATGAAAAGGCCTGTGTCCGGGTTAAATCCGGCGATGTGGTCACTGATTGGTTGCCGTGGATCACCCAGCGCGCCGGGAAGGACATCAGCTGGTGGCCGCCCACGATTGGAGAACAGGTCATGATTCTGTCTCCCGGCGGGGATCTCGCACAGGGCGTGGTTCTCCCCGCAATATTTCAGACCGCCGCCCCGGCCTGCGGCAATCGTTCAACGCTGCACCGCCATACATATCAAGACGGCGCGGTAATCGAATACGATGAAGAGGCTCATTTTCTTCATGCCTATGTCCCCGGTTCCTCACTGCTGGAATGCGATAACGACATCAAAGCGGTAGCCGGTGACAACATTATCGCCGTAGCCGGTGACGATATTAAGGCCACTGCGCTTGAGGGCAACATCGATGTCACCGCCAACAAAGGCAACGTCGACATGACCGCAACTGAAGGCCAGATTACAGGCCGCGCCAAAGGCGAGATTGCTTTTGAAAGTGAAACCGGGGTTAGGATGTCCGGCCCCTATCTGGACTTGGACGGAGTTATCAGAAACGGCCTCGGTCAGCATGGCGGTGGTGGTGAGATCAGAGGTCAGATTGATCATCGTGACGGTGATCTGATCCAGCACAACTGCGACACTATTTCTATGGGCGTATCCAATGCGCATCACACCCACCCCGAAAACGGGGATGTAACCAGCGAACCCAACGGAGGAAATGATGGAAACTAAAAAATATAACGTACTCGTGCGTTTTCGCATTCACGGCAAAGGTTGGCAGGAAGCCGGATCAACTGTGGAAATGACCGAAGTGGAAGCACGTTACCTGCTTTTGGAAGGTAAGGTGGAAGTGAAAAAGGAAACTTCCACTAAGACTTCCAAAAAAGCCAAAGCTGAGACCGAGGGCTAATCATGCAGGGCGTGTGTGCGACTACGGGCAAACCGCTGGCCGGTTATGCCCATCTTCATCAATCCATTCAGGACATCCTGACTACTCCCATTAATACGCGCGTGATGCGCCGGGAGTATGGCAGCGATGTTCCTGATTTGA
Source organism: Desulfovibrio sp. JC010 (assembly GCF_010470675.1). Lineage (NCBI taxonomy): Bacteria > Pseudomonadati > Thermodesulfobacteriota > Desulfovibrionia > Desulfovibrionales > Desulfovibrionaceae > Desulfovibrio > Desulfovibrio sp. JC010. The sequence continues at coordinate 144,506 of NZ_VOIQ01000011.1, read as the reverse complement.
TTGACGCGCCCATGAACGCCGACACCCTCATTGATGTGTTTGCCGCTGTGGCCGTGGCTCTGGACCGCTGGGAACCTCGTTTCAGGTTGGAGCAGGTTTTCGTGACCAGTGCGGAGCCGGGCCATTGGGAATTGGCTGTGGAAGGTGAATATCTGCCGGATGGTGAGACCATTAAGCTTGAGAGGATAGTGCTGTGAGTATCGCTGCCGGATTCAGCCGCATTGACCTTGCCAAGCTTCCAGCTCCGCAGGTTGTTGAAGAGCTGGACTTTGAAACCATCTTTCAGCGCAAGCTTGCAAAGTTCAAAAAGGATTACCCTGAGTATTCCTCAATTGTTGAATCCGATCCTATTTATAAGATTCTGGAGGAAGCAGCTTATGATGAAATGAATCTCCGGCAGGAATTCAATGATAGAGCAAAGTCTTTAATGTTGGCCTATGCTTTCGGTCCTAATCTGGACCATCTTGCCGCACTGGTTCCCATTGAACGCAAGCTGCTTGATCCGGGTGATCCTAATGCCGAGCCTCCTATAGCACCCACTTATGAAGGTAATGATGATTTCAAAGCACGCACCCAACTTGCGCCGGAAGGATTCTCCGTGGCCGGGCCGGGTGAGGGCTACAGATTTCACGCATTAAAAGCTGCCGAAGTAAAGGACGCACGTTCCCGGCGCACGGCTCCGGGCTGCATTGAGCTGGCCGTGCTGGGTCGTAACGGCAACGGCACCCCCTCGGCGGAAACCATCACCGAAGTTGAGAACATATTTTCAGACCGCACAGTTCGTCCGCAGGGTGATCTGTTGACTGTCCGGGCAGCTGAGATTGTTGAGTACGAGATTGATGCCGTCCTGACTGTTGCCAATGGCCCGTCCGATGCTGTGGTTGCGGCTGCCGCTGAGGATGCCGCGCAGAAATACGCTGATAATGCCCACCAGATTGCAGGTCGGGTGACTCTTTCCGGCATCAACGCCGCACTGACTGTTGCGGGTGTGGTTGATGTCCAGATGCCGAAGCCGGTTGAAAGTCTGGCCTGTAAAGAATGGCAAGCTCCGTATTGTACTGCAATCAATATTCAGGTGGTGCAGTTATGAGTGAATCTCTGCTCCCCCCTAATGCCAGCCAGCTTGAACGGGCTGCCTCTGATGCTGCCCGAATTGATGACCTTGATCTTACACCGGTTAGCAATCTGTGGAACCCGTGGGAATGCCATATTTCTGTTTTGCCGTATTTGGCTTGGGCCTTGTCCGTGGATGTTTGGGACGAGGATTGGCCGGAAAAAGTAAAGCGCACCGTGGTTGCTGAGAGCATTGGCTTGCACTGGATCAAAGGGACTCCCGGCGCGGTTGAGCAGATGTGTGCGGCCCTTGGTTACGAGGTGGATGTGCTTGAGTGGCCCGAATATGGCGGTGGTCATGACCGCTATAAGCTCCGGGCTTACGGGCGTATGGATGAAGCTGATTACGAAAACATCCTGATAGCTGACCATGTTGCCAAACGGCAAAGTCAAGAGCTTGATGCCATTCAGATTCCTTACACAGAACAGGCAGCCGCAAGTGTAGCCGGGCTACCGCGTATAGGATTCTCCATTACTGGCAGCTTAAGCAGTGATGTTACCTCGGAAGCTGCCCCGGTAGCAGGAGCTGCAATTGTTCGCATGAGCTTTCCGATTACCGGAATGCTGTCACCGACAGATATATCTACATCAATTGAACACATAAACACCGCCGGAATGATCCGGCTAGGATTCAGCATAACAGGAGCTGCGGAATGAGTGATTTCAGAAAAATGCGCTGGCCCAGCAAGGGAGCCGACCTTCTGCTTAAGACGCAGGCTGGTACAAAGTTAGTTTTGAAAAATATTCTGATTGGGGCTGGAACATGGACTGATGAATTTCAGGCCAGCGGTGCTCCTGACGAGCTGGTTGACGTTCGCAGGAAAATTGCCGTTACCAAAGTTGAGCAGGATGGCACCAAAGTAGTTGCCTCTGGATTGGTGACTAACGATGATTTGGAAAACGGATTTCACGTTACCGAGTTGGGTGTTACAGCTGAACATCCTGATTTCGGTGAAGTTCTGTATATGGCCGACTGGGTTCCCCTTGAAAAGGCATCGTACTTTCATGACAAGAGTGGAACTCCGCTGGAGGCCCCAGTCAGTGTTGCGGTCACAGTGTCCCCCAATGCAGAAGTTGGAATTGTAATTGAAGATCGTTTTTACAGCGCATCGTTGCTCGATCTCGATGACCATAACAACGACAAGCACGCCCATCCCAACCTGTTTAAATCCATGGCCGCCCCCCAGCCCACCATGCTGGCTCCGGTCAACGGTGATGACAACGTAGGCGCAACTCCGCTGTTGCGCTGCCTGCCGCACAGCACCATACTCAAGGGGCCGGAACATTACGCCACCACATGGTTGCTGACCGAGGCGGCTGATACAAAATTTGCAACCCCTATCCATGACAGCGGACCGTTGACTACAGCTCTGACTGAATATGAGCTACCCAGCGGTATTGTTGTCGAGTCCCACCAGTACCGCTCCGCATGTATCCACCATGTCTCCGGCGGGCTGATCAGTGTCCGCGCCGAGGCTACACTCTGGACCACCCGCGCAGAATTCACCTATCCCAAACGGCCCACTATGCTGTTATCCAGTACTACCAATGTATACGAACAGCCCATGCTGTCCATGTCCGCATTTGAGGTTGTGGGCGGTGCTGATACTCATGCAGCTGATCAGTATCAGGTTAAAAACGGTGATGGCGTGGTTATTTGGACCTCACCGGAACTGACCGCAGGCGAACCGTATAAACTGATTGCGGGGCTGCTGAAAACAGGCCGTGATTATACAATTGAGGGTCGTCAGCGCGGCACCGTACTCGGTTGGTCTGAGTGGGCCATCGGTGTTGAAATCCATACCGCACCCGCATTTGTATCCGCAGATGAGGCGGTCTATGTGGGCGACACATGGCTGGAGTACATGCAGGCCAGCGCAGCCGGGGTTGCGCTGGATACCGGAGCTGTGCTGCGCAGTAATCCTGTGTTGCAGGATGTGGGCGAGGGGAACTGGATTTCGCATCAGGTGCGAGTTGTTATGCGCCTGATCCAGCTGTGGTCGCTGTTGCCTGACACTTCCAATGCGAAATTGGTGATTGCAGGTAATCCCGGTATCAGCGCAGGGGATAAACTGTTGTTGGATAGCGGTATTGTTAACGCGGGCAGTGTGGCATTCAGCGATTTTTCTGGGTTCAAATCATGGGCGTTGCCTGCTGATGATAAAATCCGCTGTGTTGATTACAGCGCCGGAGAATTATGGATTGGTTGCGATAAAAAATTATATCGTTGGAATGGGACTAGCTGGGACCCATTTGTATCCTCCTATGCAGGATCGCGGGAATGGCAGGGTGTTGCTATTCATCCTAATGGTTCTGTCTGGGCTGTGGATATGTATCGGGCCAAGTTGCATCGGAGGTTGCCGGGTGAAACTGAGTTTACCCCGGTATATACGCATGCTGGATATAACGCAGGCCCCAGAGCCGTGGCGATTATCAATTCAGATACCGTGGGAGTGCTGATCTATAGCGGGGGAGTGCGTACGCATGATGCAAAAACAGGAGCACTGGTAACCGAAGTCCTTGATGGAGGTCCCGGAGTGAGTTTGACTCAAGCATTGGCCGTTGGTCCTAACGGAGAGCTGGTTATTGGTGGTAATGGTTTCCCTGTGAAACGGTCCATTGATAATGGACGGACATGGCAGGATATCACCGCAGCAATACAGTGCAAATCTCTGGATTATGACGATGATGGAAATTTGTTTATCAGCTGGTATGCTCATCCGAATAGATATCTCAAAATGATCCCGGCAGGATCATCGTCCCCATCTGTTGTGGTGGATAACGTCTATGTTAACGATATATCGTTTTCTGCAGGCGGTAAATTTTATGTCGACGCAACAGCGACTACTCCGATTTTGTATGGTGATACATGCGCGACTGAAATTGATATCACGGCTGCCGCTTTGGATAATCCTCCTGATGCCGCCGCCCCAGTACCCGCCATCGCCGTAGCAACCGGAGCCGAGGACGCGGTATTCACCGCTGACGACTACACCGCCGTCAGCATCGAATCCGCCACTCTCATCACCGATGACGATCCCGTCAACCCCAACGCTGTAGTTATCGACACAGCCGAAACGGTCGAGGCCACCTCGTTCCGCAAAATAGCGGTGCAGGTGGAACCGCCTGTGGGAACCCTCACGGCGGCTGATGAGGTTGTTATTAACATGGATAAACAGGGGTAAAAATATGCTCGATATCATCAAAAAAAATATACCGACTATTGCCGGATGGATTTTCGATTACGCCCGTAAACACTCCAGAATGGATGTTGTTTGTGGTGGCAAGGCATACAAAATTGACGTGAGGCTGGTCGACCCTAACATGATCGGCACCCCGACTCATGACGAGTTGGCCGCCGCAGAGACTGCACTGGCAAATGCCCAAACAACTGAGGAAGTACTGGCCGCACAGGGTCAGATGATTAACGTTTTGCGGACTGTAGTTATAGGCCGCAAGGAGGATTAAACATGGCTTTAACTGATTATCTTCACGGATGTGAAGTGCTTGAAATCGACAATGGAGCCAGACCCATCACGGTGGTTAAGTCCTCCGTTATCGGTCTGGTTGGCACCGCACCTGATGCGGACAACGCTGTGTTCCCTGAAAATGAACCGGTGTTGATTGCAGGCAGCCAGCTTAAGGCTGCCAAACTCGGCACCGGCGGCACACTGCCCGATGCCATAGACGGCATATTTGATCATGGCGGAGCTACTATTGTGGTGGTCCGTGTTCCTGAGGGAGCTGATACCGAGGCTACAATTTCCAATATTGTCGGCAGTGGCGCGAATCATTCCGGGGTTCATGCCTTTCTGGCTGCTGAGTCCGAGGTAAAGGTTACACCTCGTATCCTGATTGCCCCCGGCTTCACCTCCCAGCGGATTTCAAACGCAGCCAACCCGGTTGTATCTGAGTTGGTAGGAATATGTGACCGTACACGGGCTGTGACTGTCGCTGACGGTCCCAACACTACCAACGAAGCGGCAATTACATATCGTGAGGATTTTGGCAGTGGACGTGTCTATGTAGTCGATCCTCCGTGCATGGTTTGGGATACAACCCTGAATAAAAACATATGCAAACCCGTCTCTTCACGTGTGGCCGGACGTATCAGCTATACAGATAGCAAGTTGGGTTATTGGTGGTCACCGTCCAACCAGTTGCTGAATGGTGTTACAGGTATTGCCCGGCCTATTCAGTTCAGCATGAACGATGAACACAGTGATTCCAATTACCTGAACTCCCACGAAGTTGCGACAGTCGTTCACCACAAAGGATACCGCCTGTGGGGAGACCGTTCATGCGCGACTGATCCGCTATGGGCGTTCCTGTCCGTCCGCCGTGCTCACGACATGGTTTATGAATCCATTGAAGAAGCCATGCTCTGGGCAATTGACCGCCCGTATTCCTCGCAGCTGCTGCGTGATGTAGCCAAAAGCGTGAATAAGTTCCTGCGTCATCAGACAAATCTGGGTGCGCTGTTGGGTGGCAAGTGCTGGCTGGACCCCGAACTCAACTCACCCGAACAGTTTCGGGCAGGACGTAGCTGGTATGATTTCGACTGCGAAGCTCCCGCGCCTAACGAACGTATGACTTTCAGGGCGCATCGTAACGGCAACTATTACAACGAAATGGTAACGCAGGCCATTGCCGCATAAGGAGGAAACATGCATCGCGATTTACCCAAGGTACTTAAAAATTTTACGGCATTTGTTGATGGGAATGCCTATCTGGGGAAAGTTACCGAGCTTGAGCCGCCGAAGCTCAAGCTGAAGATGAACGGACACCGTGCTGGCAGCATGGATGCCGAGATTAAAATTGATATGGGTATGGAACCTCTGGAAGCAACAGCAACGTTTGCTGAGTATACCCCTGACCTGTTCAAGAAGTTCGGCATACTCAGTGGTGATGACGTCATGGTGACCTTCCGTGGTGCTGTCCGCCGGAATGGAGCTGAGGCAGAAGCGGTCATCATAGACATTCTCGGCACATTCGAAGAGATGGACCCCGGATCATGGAAAGCTGGCGATGATTCCAGTCTGAAAGTAAAAATAGCCATCAACTATTATCAGCTGGAAATTGCCGGAGAAGAACTCATCGAAATTGATGTCCCCAACTCTATCCGCAAGATTGACGGTGTGGATCAGCTGGAAAGTGTCCGTACCGCGCTGGGCATTAAATAACCATTTAAATGAGGCGTTAAAATGAACAATAAAGAAGAAAAAGAACAGAAGGAAACCCAAAAAGGAAAAGTCCTTCCCCCTGAGATCCGCACCATCAAGCTGGCTTATCCTGTCACAATTGAAGGTGTGACCACGGATACCGTGACCATGCGGCTGACCAAGATTAAAGATGTTCTGGAAATGGAAAAAGCAAGCGGATCACCGCTGCTGAAAGAAGTGAACCTCATAGCGAAGCTGTGCGGTGTACCGTCATCTTTTATCGAAGAACTCAAAGAGCACGATTACGAGCAGTTGCAGAAGGTTCTGAACGGAGAAGAGGTAGAGAATGCCCCTTTATCCGATCCGCAGGAGACCTCCGAGTCTGGTGCGCCCGAACAGCCCGCGACTTAGGGCAACCCCTCTCTGAAATATTGGATATGACCATCCCTGAATTAATTGAATGGACTGAGGTAGCAAAGCAGTTATGAAAGAAATGGTAGCCGGAATTCGCGTTACAGCGCGGACAGATAGCAAGCTGACAAGAGCACTGAATGATACCGAGCGCGGGCTTGAGGATGTGGGTAAGACCGCAACCCGGCAGGCCCGTGTCATCACCCGTGCTTCCGAGCGTGAACAACGCGCTACTACTAAAACCAGCCGCGCAACCTCAGTCCTTTCCCGCACGTTTGACCGTGCTGGGCAGTCTGCCCGGCGTTATGGCCAGAAGCTGAAGGCCAATCTTAAGCAGCTCCGTGCAACGGAGAAACTGACGGCTGCCACCGGGCGCGGTCTTGATGCTCTGGATAACCGCTACACGGCAATGGTATCCGGTCTCGGTTTGGGGGTAGCTGGTAAGCAAGTAGGTGATTTGCAGGAGCGCATGGTGCGTTTGAAAAATGCTGCCGGTGCAACTGATGACCAGATGGATAAGTTGAAATCAACTATCTACGCTGTAGCCAAAAACAAGGACATTCGTATCAGGCCAGACGAGCTTCTTGGGGCAGTAGAAGAATACGTTGCCAAAACAGGCGACTTTGAAAGTGCGTTTAAAAATGTACGTGCTTTAGCTTTAGGTATTCAGGCTTACGGCTCTTCTGGCCTTGAGATTGGCTCCTTGTCTGCTTCCAGTGGTAAAAGCTTCGGCATTGAGAATATAAGTGAAATTTTAGCTCTTATCTCTTCTCAGGGTGATGTCGGCGCAGTTGAGGCAAAAGACATGGTTACCTACTTGCCGGAAGTAAGTGGTGCCTATGCTGAAACCCTGAATAGAAAAGGGATGGAAGGTTTAAGGGAAGTGGGAGCGCTATTACAGGGGCTTCACGGGGTTACCAACAATGTGTCTGCTTCTTCTACAGCGGTTCAGGCTTTCCTGCGGGAATATAGCGGGCGCGGTGATCAGATACGCGAAAAATTTGGAGTCGAAGCCACTGGCGATGATGGACGTAAAAAGGCTGTCCATCAGATTGTTAATGAGATTCTTGCTGCTGTAGATGGTGACATAGATAGAATAACCAAAAGCGGGGTTTTCACAGGAGACTCCAGTAAGCTTTTTCTCGCCTTCAAGTCGGAAGAAAATAAAAAGACTCACGATAAAGCTATATCGGTCAGCTCAGATGAAAAAGTTCTGATTGAGAAGTCACGAAACATGGCTAAAACGTTTAATGCTGGCCTGACTTACATGGGTACAATCTGGGAACAATTTGTGGATAACAAATTGTCCGGGATTGTCGGTTGGGCTGGTGACTATCTGAGCAATTTTTCCACTAAAGCCGTTGAGAACACCTTAGGCGTTTTGTCGACTGCCGCCATCGGAGTGGGCGGTCTCCTTGCTGGTCGTAAAGTATGGGGTGGGATCAAAGCTACACGTGATTTTTTCGGCAAGGGCAAAAATGCTTCTGTTGCAAGCACAATTTCCGAAGGTGTCACCGCTGCCTCCAGCGGGATCACGCCCGTCAAAGTCACCAACTGGCCCGGCGATACTTCACTCCGCGGTGCTGATCTGGGTGACGGCAAGAACCGTAAATCCGGCAAAGGCCGTACAGTTCGGGCAGCGCGTACCGCTTCCAAGTCCGGTAGATTCTCACGGATAACCGACAAGGCTGGAGCATTTTTCAGTAAATTCAGTAATAGTAAAATTTTTAGGACGCTTGGCAAAGCAGCCGCCCCCGTTGGCGTTACTCTGAATGCGTTGGACCTCGTTGGCGCGGTCAGCTCCGGTGATTCCAGCCAGATTGGCGGGAGTCTGGGAGGCATGGCCGGTTCCGCAGGCGGAGCCATGGCCGGGGCGGCTCTTGGCTCTGTTGTTCCTGTTGTTGGTACAGCTCTCGGTGGAATTCTCGGCGCGGTCCTCGGCTCATACGCCGGGGAGTTTGCCGGAAGCGAGGCAGCGGAGCTGGTCACCCATACCGAGACAAATAACATTGATAATACCACACGCACAGATTCCACCCAGCAGATAGTTAAAGAGGTCCATCAGCATCAGGGCGACACTGTAAACCACTTCCATATCACCCAGCAGCCCGGTGAATCAGCCGAGGCTCTGGCCCGCAAGGTCATGGCGATGATTGAACGCAAACAGCGGAATAACGGAGCACTGCACGATGGCGTCTAGTAGAGTAATGATGAAGCTGGGAGACTACTATAAATTTTCCATTGATACTGCCGCCTATCAGGAGCTGACTCGTACTACATCATATAGATGGGCAAAGCAGGAGCGCATTGGCAGGTTGCCTGCCCGTCAGTATGTCGGGCCGGGCGATGATGTCATTGAAATGTCCGGCCTGATATTTCCACAATTCCGTTCCGGCCTTGAGCAGCTCAACAAGATGAGAGCTGAAGCAGGTAAAGGCAAACCGCTGGTGTTGGTTGATGGTCGGGGTAAAGTGTGGGGCAAGTACTGCATTGAAGAGGTCAGCGAGAAGCAAGGCCCGGAGTTTTTCAAAGGCGGCGCACCCAAGCGGCAGGAATTTGGATTGAAGCTGGGCATCTACGGCGAAGATAAGAAGGGTAAAAAATGAGCACTACATACATGACCATAGACGGCGATATGCTGGATGAACTGTGCTATCGCCAATACGGGCGTGAAGGTGCCGTCACTGCCGTGCTGGAGGCCAATCCCGGATTAGCCGCTAAAGGTACTAAGTTTGAAGCTGGCGTGGTTATCATCTTCCCTGATCTGGACGAAACTGCCGAGCAGGCCGCAACCATCAAGCTGTGGGATTAGCCATGACACCCAAGTTTAAAATTTTAGCTGACAGCGTAGATGTCACTGCCAAGATTGCCGACAGCCTGAAACGTTTGGTCGTGACCGATAAGGCCGGGCAGGATTCTGATGCAGTTGAGATTGAGCTGGATAACCGCGATGGAGCTATCGCCATTCCGCGCACCGGGGCCGAGCTGGAAGTGTTCATGGGCTATGCAGAAACGGGCCTAACCCGCATGGGGCTATTTACAGCCGGGGATATTACTGTGTCAGGCCCTCCTGATACTCTGACCATTCAGGCTCATGCCGCTAATATGCGTATTTCCCTCAAAGCTCCGAAAACCAAGAGCTGGGATCAAAAAACTATTTCCGACATCGTTAAAACTATCGCCGCAGACCATGATTTAACCCCGGTTGTTGCCCCCGCGCTCGGCGGGATCGCGCTGCAACATATTGATCAGACTGAGGAGTCAGACCTCCATTTTTTGACCCGCGTGGCTGCGGATCACGATGCCGTTGCAAAGCCGGTTGAGTCTAAATTGCTGTTTGTTCCGCGTGGTGAAGCCAAGTCGGTCAGCGGCAAAAAGCTGCCATCCATAGCCCTCAAGCGTACCGATTTGGAACGCTGGGATATGATCGCCGCCAGCCGAGGTAAATATAAAAGTGTCAAAGCATACTGGCACTCGTTGGACGATGCCGAGCGCATGACCGTAAAGGTCGGCAGCGGCAAGCCCTGTTTTTGTCTAGGAGGCTCCAGCGCAACCCCGGCTGAAGCCCGCGCCAAGGCGCAAGCAAAATTCAACGAACTGCAACGCGGTACCGCTACATTATCACTGACCACAGGCGGCAATCCTACCATTGCCGCAGAATGTGCATTGGCGGTTTCCGGCGTTCCCGGTCTGGAAGGAGATTGGACGATTCAGCGGGTGGAACATTCGTTGGATGATAACGGCTACATTTGCCAGATTGAATGTGAAACACCCACCGGGCAGAGCAAGGGACTGGTTTAATGAATAAGGAAAGACCGCTCTTCATGGCTTTGAAGACAGAGCACTATCTGCCGTTCCGTTCTGGGGAAAAGAAATATGAAATACGTCAGTACGGGAAAAGGTGGAATGAAGATACATGCCGTATTGGACGGCTCGTATCAGTTTCACACGGCTACCAAAAACGGGGCCGTTTAATTCGCGTTGTAACCGACTTTAAGAAAATTTCCGGCTCACAGCTCAACGAAGCAGATAGAATGGCAGTAGAGGCCATTTGGGGAGCCGAGGCACTCAAGAAAGAGTATGTTTTGATCTACTGCTAACGCTATAAAAGCTTTTAATTGCAGTTGGTTAAATATATCTTTGACAGCTAAATAAGTCAAGAAAAAGACTGGCGATTCAGCAAAAAAAGTGCTGAATCGCCGGGGTACGATTTGGAGTAGGTCGGGGGCAGCAACCCCCAACCGGCGCGGTGTTCGAGCACCGCACCACGGCCCACCGTGTTGCACCAACAACACGCCGAGATAACCCGCTACTCCGTTAGCGTGATCACGCGGATAAGGTGGTTATCATTTGGGCAGACGTAAAACAACCATAATGAAAGCTGAAATTAGATGCGGCCAGTGCGACAAGCTGCTGGCAAAAGGACATGCGACTGACATTGAGATTAAATGCCCCCGATGCGGGACATACAACCACATGAGGGCCACGAGCACCAACCAGCAAGCCGGTGAGCTTCCCAGAAGGGACTCAAATGGCAAGAAAACCATTTCATCCACCGGAACCGGGAGAAATTACGCTCCCAACTAGTGAGACCAAGGGTTATATCCACGGTACAAAGGCTGTGGCCGGATTCGGCAACAAGGACTATTATGTAATGAAAATCCCGGTTGCTGAGGCAAGGGATGTCATTATTAAACACCATTACTCACATCGGATTGTGAACAACAGCTACGTGCATCTGGGCGTGTTTATGGACGGTAAACGGGTCGGGGTATTGCAGTTCGGCTATGCTCTAAACCCTCATCGTGCTAACAGCATCGTAGCTGACACGGTGGTCGGCCAATATCTGGAGCTGAACCGGATGTGGCTGTCTGATGAGGCCCCGCGCAACAGCGAGAGCATGGCGATTTCATACGCCATTAAGTATATCAAGGCGGCTATTCCGGGCTGTGCATGGATTCAGTCATTTGCTGATGAACGGTGCGGCGGGCTGGGTGTGGTCTATCAGGCTAGCAACTTTGTGTACTGCGGCTTCCATTACACCACATTCTATGAGCTGGACGGCGAGGCTTATCACCCCATGCTGCTGACAGCCCACAAGAAGATGGGGCAGCGTGGCCGCTATCTGCGGGACAATCTGGACAGGGCTGTGAAGTGTAAGCTAAGACAATTCCGGTACATCTATTTCATCAAAAAGAACTGGCAACCACGCCTCAAGATGAAGACGTTTCCGTACCCTAAACCATCGTTAAATTAAGGATATAAAAATGGCCGGGACAGACCCCACAAAAATAGAGGTTCGCCCCGGCCAAAATTTGGCGAGATTGGTGTTAAAAGCGGGTGGCGCGAGTGTCAAAAACGAATGCCGCGCTACACTGATATTTCAAGCCTGTTCGCGTGAACAGGCTTTTTTTATAGTCTTTTAAAAATGTTAGTTTTTCTACAGGAAATGGAAATGACGCTGGATCATAGACTTCTAGACTCAGCTGAAGCTGAGGGTCGCAGCTCAATTACACATGGATGAAAACCGCATCCGTAGAACACAGACGGTGGCATGCATGAAAAAATGGTCATAAACAGCCCCACCCAACTACTTCATTCCTCCCCATACCACAGATGAATACTCACCCTCTGCCGGGAGCTCGCCGCCAAGGCTGCTGCCTATACTCAGTGACTTGAAGACAGACCGGGACTGGGGATCGCATTTACCGCTCTGTTCTTTGCCATCGATGGTTATTCCGATTCCTCCCGCATTCCACGAAACACTTATTTTGTGCGCTCTCCCTTTTTTCCAATCTTTAATCTCCTGACCTATTACGCAGGACGGATTTCCATTTTCCCAGCGAATAAGTTGCAAAAAGTCCTGCGGAGTTTTTTCCAAATACATGGAACCGCGGTTCCAATCCTGACCGTTAAAAGCGAGTAGAACGCGTTGCTTGCCATCACCTGCAGACCAGTCCGGGATAAAAGTGAAAGAAATTTCCCCGGCCTTAGGGCCAGATGAGTCTGTTTGCGGAGTCACAGCGGTAAAAAACTGGTCACGCCCGGAGACAAAACCTTTTTGGCCATTACCTGCAATCCGTCTCCCGCTCAAATCGAGATCATACCAGTACGTAGGAGTACCCTCTCCTGTTTCATGCAAGCGAGCGGATTGCTCTACACTGAGCGGTGCCTGAAAGATCATCAAGTCATCGTACTGGGCTGCTGCCGGGAATTTATTTTGATGATCCGCGCCCAGATGCAGGGTTCTGAAGTCCGGCTGAAATGGCTTTGGCAAGCCTGCGACAGCGTACTGTTTACCATCAAGATAAATGGACGCTTTTTTGCGCTCCCAGACAATGCTCAACGTATGCCACTGTTTTGAAAGCTTTGTGGGCGGTCCCTGCACCATGCCGCTGTAGCCATCTTTAAAGAAAATAGCCTGCAAGCGGTTATCCGGGGTCAGCTCCAGAAATACCGATCCCTTATCCCACTTCGGGCCTTTGCCCATAAAGAGCATACGCTTGATCTTTTCATCCTTCCACTCAGGCAGGATGCGGAAAGATATAGCACCCTCCCCGGCCCGATTTTTCTGAACGAAACGATACCGCAACCTTGAATCCGGACCGGTCTTGAAAGAATGTTCGCCGGTCTGACTGATGTGCTGTTTTTCAATGATCAAATTGTCTGCCAGCCCGGAGACAATACTCGCCTTGGAAGCTCCGGTTGTGGAACCTTCACCGCCTTTACGCAGATAATCCTGCATGCGTCCAGCATCATATTTTGTAGCCCGGATGGATTGGAAATGGACCAGAATGGGGTTGGTTCGTACCCCTTCCTTGAAATCCTTGTGCTGTTTGATGAGCCGGTCCTCAGCAAGCAGGGCCGGGACCTCCCCGCCGGGATCGGAAAAGAACTCATGAGCCTGCACCAGCCAGATGGTATCGTATTTACCTGTTTCGCCACGCAAATCCACATGGCTGAAAGCCTGAATAATTCTCGGATCGCCGTCGTCGCCGAAATAATAGGTGAACGGCTCATAAATCCACGGCGCGCTGAGTACTACAGCCTCGCCGGGCTTGATCTCTTCCGCAATAAACCCGGCAACCTCGCGCCACTGCTCCTTGTCATAGGTGGTGTAGTAAAGCCAAAGCCCATGGGCCGTGGCAGTCAAAAACAGCCCCACCGCAGCCGAGCGCAAAAACAGAGGCGAAAAACCAGACATAACCATCCCCAGAAACATGCAGAATCCGGGCAGGAATTGAATGGCATAACGTTCCACATAGATGGGTGAAAACACCAGCGAAACAGCAAAAGGCGTGACTACCGCACACAAAAACCAAAGAGACAGGAAAAGAACGGACCGGGGTCCTTGCGGGATTTCCAGCGGCGCACTGAACCGCTCCCGCAAAGCCGGAATCAGCTTCACAATCACAAATCCTAGCACTGCCAGCACTGTAACCGCCAACGGGAGCACTCCGCCCGCCAGCTGGATAAAAGTCCTGTAAGCTGTAATGTGGTCCGGGACCATTACCCACGAACCAGGGCCTTCCCCACCAAGCTTGGCCAACACCTGCTTGAGCAAAAAATACATCCACGGCCCGAACAGGACCAGCGCGCCCACGTTCACCGCAACCCAGTTCACGAATCTCTTGAACCGCTCACCGCGCCTGCCAGCCCAGTCCACAATGTAATAAATCTGGTGGAAAAGGATGATGAATACAGTAAAGGTGTGCGTATAGAGCATCAGGGCTACAGCTGAAGCATAATAAGCAATATTTACTTTATCCTGCCGCTCGATGAATTTTAGCAGACCGTGGCAGCTCATGAGAATGGCACAAAGCAACATGGTATAGCTTCGCGCTTCCTGCGAAAAATTGATGCCCATGTAGGAAACTGCCAAGAACAGTGACCCAAGCAATGCACCGTTACGATTCATCAACCGCAGGCCGACTTTATATGTCAGGTAAACCGCCAGCACCCCGAAAATGGCCGAAATCATACGCAAAGCTGTTTCCGAAATGCCGAAAAGATCAGTCCAGATGCGCATGATGAAAAGGTAAAGCGGAGGGTGAACATCACGGGCGCAATATTCAATTATCCCGGCGAAGCTTTTGGTGGCATAAGCAACGGTCTGCCCTTCGTCGATCCACAAGCTTTCATCTGCAATACCGTAAACACGCAGCACTGTTGCCAGCAGTAAGATGAGCCAAAGTGCGTAATTATTTTTATGTGCCATGTTTGCCTCCGGCAGCCCTGCCGGGGGCCTTAAACCCTTTGAAAAGGGTTTAAGAATCCCAAACTTTTTTACTAGGGCTTCGCCGCTTTGTTTGATGCTTTGCGCTGGTTTACTTTCCCTTCTCGATCTCCAACATTTTTCTCGCAAATCTCAACGTTTCCATATCTGTTTTCAATGCTTCCTTGAGCAGCTCCAGCATTTTGCTGGCGGTGTCATACCAGTTGTCCGGGGATTCGTTCAGTTCCAGTCCTCCGGGATCGCCCTTGCTGCGGTTGTAGAGTGCTCGGGCAGCTTCGGGAGCCATGCCCGGCAGGTTCTCGCCATACTGCTCCGCGGATTTGCGCGCGGGCAGGATGTATTTGTTTTTGAGGCGCATAAAATCAGCTCGTTCGGAGGTCAGGTGGTGGAGCAGTTCAAGCGCCTGCTGCGGATATTTGGTACGTTTGTTAATGGCGTAGCCACGGGTCCAGATATGGTTGACCCTATGCGCTTCAGGCTTGAGCATGGGCAGAAATCCCACAGTCACATGTTCAGGATGCACCGGAAAGCCCACGCTCTTGGAAAGGCTGAGCAGGTACCAGACGTAGTTGCCGTTGATGGACAGACCTGCCCGCCCGGAGCGGAATTCGCCCTCAGCTACAACATGATCGAACTTCTCGTAATCAGGCTGGTTTTCCTGCACCAGAATCTTGAAGGTTTTATAGGTTGCAATATGCGCGGCAAGACGGTCTTCCTCTTCCTGACCATCGAGCACAATCTGCAGCAGGGTGTAATAAAATTTGTAGAGATTCAGCCCCTTGGAAGGAAAAATCAGTCCTTGGATGTTGTGCTTCTTTTTGATGTAACGACTGGCGGAGACCAGCTCTTCCAGAGTCTGGGGCAACCCTGAGGGCGGGAGCAGGTCCTTGCGTCCATAAAGATATTGCACCCCGATGAGCGCAGGCAGGCCGTAAAGCTCTTCCCCGCATTTATAGCCGATAACCGCAGGCTCCAGAAAATCCATTTTTTCCCGACGCGGCAGGCTGTCATACCATTTGCCCATGGGCAGGAGCAGGCCTTCACGGGCAAAAGAGGCCGCCCAGCTGCCGGGCATTTCAATAATATCCGGCTGCTCTGCCTGCGGATCGCGCAGCATGCGCAGTGCTTCTTCGTGAATGGTCCACTCGCTGTATTCAGGAATGAGCTTAACTTTAATTTCCGGGTGGGTTTCCATGAAATCATTAATGGAACCAATATCAGTGCTGTTTTTTTCAAAGACCCGGTTCACGTCCCCGTATACTGTCAGTATAGCTGGATTATCAGGAGTTGGAGATTTGGCACAGCCCGCAAATGTAGTGATAAAAAGCATAAAGATCAGTAAAGAATATCTCATTGATTCCTCCTATACATGGCGGATTCCAAGATTAAACCGTTTGTTTCAAGAGTAATCGCTTTATTGATTTGTCCGGTATCATACTTTCCGGCCATGAATCCTTTTTCAATATCGTGCAGGGGAAAAAGCTCCTGCACAAGTTTGCGGGTGTAGGCATTGTTAAACAGGGCGTCCCAGCAGAATGCTGTTGCCGTGGAAACCCAGAACAACGGCAAGGAGGTATCGGCATAAGGGCTGATGCATTGCCACTCGGATTTGCCTCCACTGGTAATAATAGCACTTTGAGCCACCCACGGGCTGCGGTCAATTCGTCCGGTATCGGCTGCAGTAAGCTTTGCGGTTTTCTTGAAGCGTGCAGCCTGAACTTCGTAAATAGTGCGGATAAGTCTATCCTGCTCACTGCCGGATCGACCCAATTCCATAAGCATCAATGCAAAAGGCGTGGACGATATGGCCGGACCGGATTTATTGAACGGGACATTGATCCCGTAGACATTTTTGAAGCCGAGTTGCGGACGGTAATCACGCGTTTTCCACGCATCAAGATTCCAGAATTTACAGGATTCGGCAGCGTATGAAGGAAGGCCGAATCCCGCTTCCGGCTGAAGCTGTTCCTTGTTCAGATAAACGGACATGCTGAAAATCCCACCGTCCTTGACCAGCCGTTCCGTGCGCATGCGCTGGAAAATTTTATCGCAAATGGGCTTAAATTCCGGGTGCAGATCGGCGGTCTTTTTAAGCCAGAGCAGCAGACGTCCGATGTCCGGACCGTTCCAGCCGATTCCGCTGGAGGTGGGTTTCTGATCCTCCCCGACCATGCGTGCGGAATCCGCGAAATAAAGCTTGTTGGGCAGTTCGTTGTTGTAAAGGTCCATGGAAGACAAGGTCTGAAGCATAAGTCCGGCCCGCTGTTTAAACTCAGCATCAGTGATGATTTCCAGAGCGTGAGCCGCGTTAAGCGCGGCAAGAGAGGTTCCAATCTCCCAGACCGTGGTCACCGCATAAAGATCAAGTCCGTTGTAAAGCCCGGTGGCAGGCTGATAATTGCGCTGAAAATATTTCCATGCAATGCGCGCAGCACGCATGTATTGCTCGCTGACTGCGGGCTTTTTCTGCTGTGTGGATGCAGCGTAAGATGCCGCAGCTGCCGCCCCGCTGTGATCGTGAGGAACCTCTTTCAAATGTGAGGGCAGCACAGAAGTCTGATTAAGCACAGGACGCGGAATAGGTATCGCTCCGAAATTCTGCTCATTGAGTTTCGCGGAACTTTGCGGCTGTCCCCAGACGCCTTCGGAATAAGGAATTACCGTAACCGGAGCTTCAACCCCATCGTCCAGTTCATTCCAGATTTGGTCGGCAGTCATTTCCCGACGCAATCCCGGTGCGGGTCGCTGGTAATGTTTCAGCCCGAACAACTTCCAAGCTGTTGCCAGTCTCCCTGCTTCCGGGGGCAGATTAACTGCCGGACCGGCAAATCCCGGCGACTGCCCTGTTCCCACTGCCGCAGGGCCGGAAGCACCGAGCCGGGCCATTTCAAGCTGCTGATCAAGGGTTGAACGAACCTGCTGCCAACTCATGCCTGCGCGGGCGAAACGGGCTGTTGCCATCCCCCATGATTCATAGGCCCTTGCATTTCCGGCATTTTCCGCCGCACGCGAAGCCATGACAAATACCAACCCACTTACTTCCGGAGAAATACCGCGCAGATTGCGGGCCAAATCATCCAGCAACAAGGCCGAAGGATCATATTTTCCGTTCTTGTAAAGAGCCACTGCCTCGGCGAAAGTGGGGCTGGAAACCAGCTGTCCCACCCCATCAAAAGCCGCATGGCTTATGGACACGACAAAGATCAGCAGAATTACGAAAAGAATTGTACGCAAAGACGTAAGCATCACAGATCCTCCCTTTGCCGCTTCGGCAGGCAACGCGGAAAATCACTCATGGGCAATTCTTTACGCAGATAGAAATCTATATAACTCGGCTCCTTGGCCACCTTCACCAGCGCACCGTCCAAGCGGTGCAGCAAAGCCTCGAGGACCACCGCATTTGTCTCCAGCACCATGACCTTATTGATACGCCAGTTCTTCTCGTAGCGCCCTTCGAACCAGCCGCGTCCTTCCTCAAAAAAACAGCAGGCCGCTGCAGCCATGATGAATTTAGTGTAATCCGTATCCCAGAGGGACCACATGCCGAAGATTGCCCGGGTGGAAAACATGGCCAGATCATAATGCATTTCCCCGCCACGGGAGATGGTCGGCCAGAGCTTACCCTCGGCAGTTATGGTGCCGATGACCGCATATGGCGGCTTGTCGACCCCGTTTTCGCTACGGGCAGTCATGATCCCCTCACGGCGGTAACGCTCTTCCTGAATTTCATAAATTCCACGGGCAATGGCGCAACGTTCGAGGGCATCGTCACCGCTGTGATGTTCTTCAGGCTTGCCCAGATCCGAATAACCGAACTCCATCCCCTCCAGCAAAAACGGTGTGGATGTGAGATAAACCGGGACCCCGGTGGTAATGGAATCACGCGGATCATAGGGAATTTTGCGCCCGTAAATTTCAATATACCTGAGTGGCGAAGGAACAGAAGACTTCACACCAATGCCCCACATTTCATAGCCACGCGCGGCATACCCTTCCCAGCCCAACCGGCCTTCATGGATGAACTCAGTCTTGCCGTTCACAAAACGCCCACTGCGCAAGGTGTCGTTTTTATCGATAACCATACAGAAATTCCAACGCAGCACGGCCCGGTCCACACCCTCGGCAAAGAGCGGATATTTGGTTTTCAGCACCCGCAACCAGATCAGCAGCCGCCCGATATCCATGGACGAGAATCCGGCCTTACCCGGTTTCATGTCAAAGCCGACCATGCGCCCGGTATGCGAATTGTAAATAAGATTAGGCAGCTCCCCGGCGTAAAGCTCCATGGCATTGAGCCACTCCACCAACTTGCCCACCCGCTGGCAGAAACGGCGTTCATCCAGAAGATCCATTTCATGAGCCGAAATAAGTGCGGAAAGGTAAGCAGCAATCTCACCTATGGAGGTGTAGGGATAATTCTCCGCCGCGTTGACCAGCCCGGTCTGGGGATTGTAATTCTTCTCGAAATAGGTCCACGCCACCTCGGCAAAAAGTTGCCCACGATCCGAGAGACGGTGGCAATTGGTCAGCACAATATCGCCACGGTCTTCGAAATCGAAGCCGCATTTGACTGTTTCGTACACTGCTCCGCAGCCGGATAAAAGGCTAAGCAGAATTAGGGTGAGTATGACTATATATCGTTTATGGATCATACTTGTGTATCGTTATATACGGTTGATATTTCCATGGAGGCAGGGCCTTTGACGGTAAAGAATTCTTTTCAAAAAACTTGTCCCAATAACTTTTCTTGTTGCTGTATTTAAGCAGCTTGCCCTGCACTTTGTAGAGCAGGATTTCCATGATTACCCCGTTCCCGTTCATGGTGATGGCCCGGTTGATCTTGCCTGTTTTTTCATAACGCCCCACGTAAAACCCCTTGCCCGGTTCAAACATGGTCGAGGCCACTTCGGCTAAAAGGTCGGTGTAATCAGACTTGAAAAGCACCCAGAGGCCGAGAGCAGCCTTGGTGTTCAAACAGGCCAGTTCCGGCATGGCCTTACCTTCGTGACTCAAAGTGGCGTAGGGGATGCCGTGTCCGAGGATGGTGTCGTAAACAAAATATGGAGCCTGATCCACGGCATCCTCGGTCTTGGCGGTGAGGATTCCGGTATTCAGAAACCGCCCTTCCTGCGCTTTGTAAACCGCCCACGCAAACTTGGCCTGCATGGGATCGGTGTGGCGGTATACGTTTGTGTTACGGTTTTCAGGCAGATCCCAATTGTGCTCAATACCGTCGAGCACAAAATTCTCAGTTACAACAAAGTTGGGAGCGTGCTCGTTTTCCGGGTCACGGGCATCGAATGGGATAGGCACGCCGTAAACCGTGACTGTGGAATAGGGATGGATTGCGGAAGCGGCGGTAGTATCCGCGCCCCAGAGGCCGAATCCACGAGCGGCATATTCCTCGTAACCGAGGCGGCCTTCGGCATAGCGGATAAGGTTGTTTTCATCGCGCTGGTAATAGCTGGCCCCGAACATGGTTCCATTGCGATCGAGCAGCTTGGTCCAGTTCCAACGCATGAGTGCCCGGTCGATCTGTTCCGCGTATTCGGGATGGCGTTCCTTGATAATGCGCAGCCAGATAAGCAGCCTGCCAAGATCAAGGGCGGACCAACCAAGTGCGCCGGGCTGGTTGGCCCAATCGACCATGGCTCCGTTGTCCGCGCTGTAAAACTGGTTGGGCAGGTCACCGCGGAAAAGTTCCATGACATTCAGCCATGAAATGATTTTGCGCATGCGCGAATCAAATTCCTTGTCGTCAATCAGCCCCAGTTCATTGGCCGAAAGAATGGCACCCATGTGCGCGCCGAGATCCCACATGGTGAAAGGAGAATAGTTGGGCTGCGCCCCGGCCAGTCCGGTTTCTGGGTTGACGTTGTTCTGAAAGTAGCTCCACGCGGTTCTGGCCCAGTCCATTTCACGCTCGGTAAGCGGTCCCTGACGCGGAATCTGGCGCGTGGCAGGTTTGATTTCCGCCATGCATACAGAAGCACCAAGCAGCGCAAGCAGCACGCTGAGCATGAAAACATATTTGAGAGTCCGTGCGATCATGGCTGCGGCTCCGCTTTTCCGGTGTTCAGCATGGGCTGGATTTGAGACTGGAATTTGGATGCGGGCACCCCCTGCGCACCAAAAGATTCAGCCTCAAGGGTCAGTTCGAAATATCCGGGCTGCGGATTGGTTTTGAACAGCGGACCTTTAAGCACAAAAGCCAGTGACTCCAAAATTACCGCGTTATCATTCAAAGAAATGGCTTTGTTTGTAGCACCTCCATCCTCGTAAAATCCTGCATACCAGCCGCCGTATTGATCAAAGAGCGTTTCCACACTGCCCATGAGCAAGTCGGTGTACGGCCCTTCAAACATGGCCCAGAGCTGGAATGCGGCACTGGTAGATACGCAAGCCTGTCCGGCTTCCGGCTTACCTGATTTATCCATAGTGGCAAAAGGATCGCCCAGTGCAAAAACAGAATCGATTACAAAATACGGCGGGCGATCCAGATTATGAGCAGTACGTGCAGTCAGCTTGCCTTCTTTTTCATACCGTGACTTCTGAACCGCATATGTGGAACGGGCCAGCTGCAAGGATTTTAAGTCTAGTTTCCAAGTCCCGGAATCAATCATAGTAACAGGAATTTTCCAATCAAATTCAAGACCGTCCAGTAACGGTTCAGCTGTGGTCACTGCGCCGATCTGGAGCGGCTCTCCCTGCGGACGGGGAATGGGAGAAATATGTGAATAGCGGTTATCAAAGGGCAGCAAAATGTTGTTGACGGTGATCAGCGAGGTATTGTCCGACTTCATTGATGCAGCAATTTCAAATCCCCAAAGCGCAAAACCTTTCGCGGCATATTGCAACTTTCCAAAACGGCCTTCACGATAGGAATGCAACCCGCCGTCACGGTAATAGGAACCGTAAAGCAACCCATCCGCATCAATTAGTTTACGGAAATTCCAGCGCAGCACCGCACGGTCAATGGCAGAGGCATGGGTGGGGAACTCATTGCGCACAATACGCAGCCAGATCAGCAGCCGCCCGAGATCAAGGGCCGAATGCCCGTCCTCACCGGGCTGACTGATCCCGTTCAGTGATTGCCCGGTGCGCCCGCTGTAAAAACTATTCGGCACACCCAGCGAGTTGAGCTGCATCTTATTCAGCCATGTAACCAGTTTGGTCATGCGCTCATGAAATTCAATGTCTTCCAGCACCCCGATCCGCTTGGCGCAGGTCAAAGCGGCGAGGTATCCGGCCACGTTATCCATGGTCAGGGTGTCGCTGCCCACCGCGCCCTGCGGCAAACCGGTTTCCGGAAAAACCGTGCGAGTGAAGTAAGCCCATGCGCTGGCTGCCATTTGTCGCTGTTTATCAGTCAGTTGTGCGGGGTCATCATTGGACCAGAGAGAATTGGATGATGAAACGCTACGCGGTTTAATTTCTTCCGTGGCAGCGCGGTAAGCAAACGGTTCATTATTGCTGCTGTGCATGTAATTTTTACAGCCGCAGCAAAATAGCAAAAGCAAAATCATAAAAACAGATTTTGATGCGCTAACGCGCTTTTTGATGACCGCACTTCGCCTCCGGCGGCCAAAGGACCTAAGGCCCTTTGGAATTCCTGTTAGGGGGAGGTTAGACTGCTGCGTGTAATTCTTGTTCATCATCAAAATTTACCATTCCATGTATCTTGGTCCCCATGGGGGCCTTGTTTTGCTTGCTTTGTCCCGCTTACGTCCGTTATCACGTCCGGTCAGAAATTCCCAGATAGCCTGCAGATCGAGGTTGTAGCCGAAAAAAAACGAACCATCGAAAAAATCACCGTCCTTTCCGCTGTTACCCCACGGAAAACCGTTGGGCGCATAACTGGAATAGGCCAGAATAAAACCGCCCGGCGACCAGTCATAATACCCGAATCCATAAGTGAAATCCGGGTCCCCGGTGGTGGTCTGGGACGAATCCGGGTAGATATTTCCCTGCGCCCATGCGCTGATATTGCCCCAGATGGGCACGGATACTCCCAGCCCGAACCATTGCTTCCACCACTTGCCCGGCTGGTATTCCGGGGTCAGGTTGTAGGAGGTCCAGCCTAAAATCCGGGCCTCATCGTCCGGATGCAGCAAGTGCACGATATCTTCAGGGACCTCGAACCTGTAGGTGGTGGTTATGGTTCCCTGATTGAGGTCGGTAAACTCCTCACCGTCTTTTGGCGAAAGCCTGTTCCCGCCGTAGTTGGAATATTCAATGGACAAAGTGTCCGGCGCGTAGTTGGCAACCCCGAAACTGTAGCTGAAATCCGGCTCGTATCCCTGTTGGTAATTGGGGTCAGCGTACTGGTAAAAAGTCACCCGCCCGTAGTAGGGCGACAGCCCGTTGAACCCGATGGTCTGGGTAAAGGACTGCTTGACGATCTCCTTGGGAGAATTTCCGTCCTTGTTGGATTGCTTGATACTACGCACCGCAGTGGTATACCCCACATTGACCGACATTTCTCGTGCCAGCACTTCGCCAAAAGAGCTTTTGCCGTTGAATTTTTCCGTATCAATTTTAAAAGAACGTTCCAGCATATCCCAGAAACTCCAGCCTTTTTCGTCGCTGCCATGCAGTTTTTTCAAGCCGGGATCAGGGATATCTTCCATATAAAGGTCAAATGCGTGGCAGGGGGTACTTAAAAAAAGCACCAATAAAATTAACCCCGTACACAATTTACCAACCATTATTTTGCCTAATCAAATGCCACACGCCTAGTTAAACAACGCGGCGAAGCCTATTAAAAAAGTTTGGGATTCTTAAACCCTTTTCAAAGGGTTTAAGCCGTCGGAGGCGAAATCCTTCAATAAAAAACGCGAAGCGTATCAAATCAATTCCCCTTGCCCTGAATACGCAGAAAAGGACCGAATTTCTTGTAATAAAGTGTTTCGAGGATAATACCGTTGGTGTTGCAGGTATTGACTGCATTAACCCGTCCATCATCCTCGTAAATTCCGGCATAAAAGCCGTTTTCATCAGTTGTTAAACCTGAAATTTTCTTTACCAGTTTGGCAGTGTAATCAGTCTCGTAGAGAACATGCCAGCCCAGCGCGCCCTTGGTGGAAAGAGTCCGCCAGTCCGGGGACTGCAAACCTTCGGAAGTAATGCAGGCCCACTTCTTACCTTCGCCGTAAACCGTGTTGTAAACAAAGTACGGGTCCTCATTGAGCGCAGTCTCAGTTACTGCGGTGAGGATACCTTCGTTTTCGTAACGCTGTTCCTGTGCCAAATAGATGCGGTAAGCAAATTCCCGTGAGTAATGATCAAAGCCGAATTCGATGCCGTCCAGAATATACGGCTCGCTGAGCGCATAGGTGTGCGCCCCGAAAATGGCTGAAGGCCGGATATCCACCGGAACCTCGACACCTTCGATTTCCACCCGCCCGGTGTGATCAAGATAGCTGTAAGCCTCACTGATATCGAAACCGAGCAAGGCAAAAGATTTGGAAACGTATTCCTCGTATCCCAGACGCCCTTCCTGATTGAGCTGTTCCACACCATTTTTATAAGTAACCCCGTAGAGCACACCATCCTTGAACATGCGGGTATAATCCCAGCGCGAGATAATCTTGCGCACCCGTGGCGTATACTCGCTGTACTCATAGAGAATAACATTCAAGGGCACGAAAAGCCGTCCAATATCGATAGCACTCCAACCGGTTCCGGTCTCGGAGGGTTTGTTCTGGTAGTCGGTCATGGATAGTGACTTGGTATCGTAGGCCTTGTTAGGCAATTCGCCGTTATAAAGCGGGATGCGTTCCAAAGCATCCAGAGCCTTTTCCATACGAGTGTGGAATTGAGCGTCATCAATGATTTCCAGACGGTGGACTGAGATCAGCCCCAGCAGGTAAGAAGCCGTATCCCAGAGTGTGGTAAAATGGAATCCGGCCACGGAATCGGCCAGCCCGGTATCGGGATTGTAATTACTTTCGAAGTATTTCCATGCCGTGCGGGCCATGGTCATTTCTTCGCCTGTGAGGTTACGCAGGCCCGGGCTTGGAATGTTGTCGGAAAAATCTATGGCGAGGACGGCTTTACCTTTGCCTTCCGTATCAAGAAGCACACGCTTTTCCTGCAGATGACTTAAGTCGGTCAGGAAAAATATGATGAATCCAGTAGTTATCAACCCCAGAACAACTGCAATCTGACTGCGCATTTCCATAATTTGTTGTTTCAGGCTCATAATAATCTACTCTCATCTGTTTTCCATGTGGCGGCGCGGACTATCACCATCAGCGAAGACATGTTCAGACAGGACCAAAAGGTGGCGATGATGAAGCCCATAAGATCGTATTCGTATCCAAGGGCCATGCGGCCCAGATACCAGAGAATCCCTGCCACATTGAGCGCGATCATGCATAGCTGCGGCACAACCAGATCAAGCCTTGCCTGATCGGAGCTGTCTTTGGGCGTGACCTTGAATTTGATGGTTTTCCCTTTAAGCACGGTCCAGATGGCCTTGATATTCAGCGGGAAGAAAGCCACGTAATATTGCACGTTACGCAAGGTATTTACTCCCCATGTTCCGAGCATGAAAGTAATCTGGCTGATGATCTGAAAGGTGAGAATGTGGATAAAGAAATCAAGGTCGAATCCTTTCACCGGAACCAGCCCGGTGAAATAAAAAATGGGCGGGGTGATCAGGAAAATGATCATCCAAAAGGCCGCGAAATAGGAAAAAGTGGAGGCAAAATACATCATCCGCTGCCCCGGATTCAAACCGGGCAGGGTCAGAGGATTATCCCGGCGCAAAAGGTCCAGTGTGCCGCCTGCGTACTTGAAATTCTGGGTCAAATAGGCTTCGAGATCCTGCGGGGAGAGCATCTTGGAAAGCACTTCCGCGTGGTGGATGGATTTCCACTCCCGGCTGCGATCCGCATGCAGGAGCATGGAAGTGTAGATGTCTTCGGAGACGTGGTATTTGTAAGGCGTGACCTCAGTATCGGACATGAAACCGCGCGCCGCCCCAAGCCGCACAGCCTCGGCAAGCTCCGGGTCATCCATGTCCCTGCTGGCTTCGCGGGCATGGTGCTCCACTTCATCCATGTAGCGCAGCAAAGCGGCCCGCAGCACTGCCTCACGCCGATGCAGAGACCCCGCACCGCAGCAGAACGAAGCATTGTAATTCATGCGCCGCCGCTGGATGCAATCGTAAAACATGCGCGGGTCACTGCCAAAAATATCTTTTCCTACATTCACCGGACCAAAGATCCCCTCTATGAAAGTACCCAGTGTCCCCGCCCGTGCGCCAATCTTGCGCTTAAGCAGCGATTCAAGCCGCTCCCCTTCAGGAATATCGTAAAACCATTGCGGAGTCTGAACCCAGGCCACATCCGGGTCCCGAAAATAACCCAGGGTCCGTTCCAGAAATTGCGGGAACGGACGGGTGTCAGCGTCCAGAATGACGATGATGTCACCGTGGGTAAGTTCCATGGCATTGCGCAAATTCCCGGCTTTGAACCCCCGGTTGTCCTCGCGGGTGAGATAATTGACGCCTTCCTCAAGAGCCACAGCGTGCATCTCCTCCCGCTTACCGTCATCCAGCACATGAATTTTTATGTCCACAGGATGGGGATAGCGTACCGCTTTGGTATCGCGGATGGAATAACGCACCAGCTCCGGGTCTTCGGTATAAGTGGGCAGAAAAATATCCACGCTGATGGGCCGGTCTTCGGGCGGACGTTCCTTTTCAGTCACAATTTCACTGACCATGGCCGGAGGCGGCTTAACGAGCTCGTCCTTATTGGACCAAAGATTGACAATAAACAAAGCCGTACTCAGAAAAGCCAAAGTCTCAGCCAGTGCCAGAGGGATGGAAAACCAGAGTGCTTCCGTATTCAGGGAATAGAACCAGCGCCAGTGAAAATACCAGACGCCCATGGCTATATTGATGGTCGCCAGATACTGGTACAGAAACTGCCGCCCTGCCGAAAACGGCACCGGGCGATACGGTTTCCTGTGTTCATATTCCGAGAAATAGAATTGTTTCATATCTATATTGTACTTCTATGGCCTCCGGCGGGTCTGCGACGCTTTAACTTGATGCGCTGACGCGCTTTTTGATAGTCGCAGTTCGCCTCCGGCGGCCAAAGGAGCTAAGCCCCTTTGGAATCCCTATTAGTTTAAAGCAATTACTTTGATAAATCTTAATACCCTTCCAGCGCGTCTTTCTCGTAGGGGAAACTTTCCAGAACCTTGTTAAGTCTGGTCAGCCGCAATAATTCTTCGACCTGTTCGGCTACATCACAGAGCTTGATGTCACCTTTCACGCCTACCTGACGCATGGCGGAAATGATTGCGCCCAACCCGGAACTGTCAATGAAATCCACATTTTCCAAATTAAGCAGCAATCGCAAATTACCTTCCTCAATAAGCTTAAGCAGGGTGTTTTTGAAATCAACGGCAGCACTGGCATCAAGGCGGTGGGTTTTCGGCCTGACCACACAAATGTCGTTTATGTTTTCAATATCAACTTTCAGCATATATACTCCTCCAAATTTAAGTACATACCCCCAGATAAAACGGCGAAGCCCTAATAAAAAGTTTTGGGATTCTTAAACCCTTTTTCCAAAAGGGTTTAAGGCTCCCGGCAGGGCCGCCGGAGGCTTCTTACAAATTCTTATGCAGCATGCGAATGCGCATCACATCCATGAACATGCGTATGGAATCGCGCAGCGGGTCCACTTTTGATCCTTCGGCATGCTCCCATTTTACGGGCACTTCCTTAATACAATAGCCTAGCTTGCGGGCCAGAAAAAGCTGCTCCACATCAAAGCTGAAACCGTAGAGTTTTTGCTTATCCGCGATCTCGTGAGCTACATCATTGCGGAAAGCCTTGAATCCGCACTGGGTATCCTTGATGCCGCGCACGGCAAACAGACCGACCACTGAATTGAAAATAAAGCTCATCAGGTCGCGGTAAAAAGGTTTCTTCTCCACTTCGGACTCCGCCATTCGCCTTGAGCCGATGGCTATGTCGCAACCCTGCTCCAGCACGGGCAGAAGCTTGTTGATTTCCTCAATGGGCGTGGAGAGATCGGCATCAGAAAAAAGCACGAATTTTCCCTTGGCGCGAAGCATACCCCGAGCCACAGAAAAACCCTTGCCCACATTTTTCACGTTTTCCATGATAGCACTGACATTCTGGTCCTTCATTTCCTGATTGTAGATATCCACAGTCTTGACCACTTCAGTAGTCCAATCCCGGCTGCCGTCATCCACGATGATGATTTCGCTCTTGTACGGCTGTGTGTCGAGGAACTCCTTAACCGTGTACAGAGTATCGGCAATACGCTCCTGTTCATTGTAGGCCGGGATGACTACTGAAAGGTAGTATTCAAAGTTTTTATCACTCATCATAAACCTCATTTTTTGGCCGTGAGAACCACTCCTGCAGATATTACCAGAATTCCGGCCCAGCGTGTTGCGGAAATCTGATCCCCGAACATCCACCATGCCCCCAGTGCCACCAGTACGTAACCGGAACTGAGCAACGGATAGGCATAACTGAGATCCAGACGTCCCAACACTGCCACCCAGACCAGCATGGCCAATCCATAAGAGACCAGCCCGCCGAAAACCCATGGCTGAAATACTATTGTGAACGCCGTCATGATGGTCGGCTCTCCCAACGGACCAAGTACGACCATACCTTTTTTCATAAAAAGCTGCCCCAGAACACCAAGAATAACCGAGCAGGCAACAAGAAGGTAGGATTTCATAATCTAGCTCCTTGAAATCAGGACTATGCCCAGTATGATGGTTGCAATTCCAATATAACGGTGCATGGGAATTTCCTCTTTAAAGAAATATCTGGAGACGATGGTCACCAGCACGTAGCCCAGACTCATCATGGGATAGGCAAGACTGAGTTCCATACGCGAAAGAACCATCAGCCAGAGAAAAGCCCCCAGCCCAAGAGCTGTAATGCCCATGAAGATGTGGATATTGGCTGCTGCAGCAACAACGGATTTACCCTCGGCCATTTCCTCCTTAATACGTCCGGCACCCAGCTTCTGGAAAATTTGGCCCAGAGTGGTCATGGTTACTGAGAGGATTACAAGCAGGTATTCCATTTATTTCTCCTCTGAAGCTTCAAGTGAAGCCGCAAGCTGTTTTTCCATGGTCAGGACATTGCAGTCCTGCCTGCGTTCATAGCTGGCTGAATCCATAACCTGCCTGATCAAAAAAAGGCCGTAGCCTCCTTCCTGCGGGATATCCAAATCAGGAGGCTGAACCTGATCAAAATCAAAACCCGGACCGCTGTCTTCCACTTCTACAATCAATCTGGTTCCGTCTGAGATCAAACGGAGCACAACGCTTGAATCCTCCGGGGAGCCTGTGTGGCGGATGGCGTTGGAAACTGCTTCGGAAACAGCAAGGTCAATGTCCTGCCCGGTTTTCTTGTCCATGGACAGTACGGCCCTGCATTGCCTGACCATTTCCGCGCTGATGGATAGATTCTTCAGGTCCGCGCTGAAACGGCGGTTCATGAAAAGCTGCTTGTTCATAATCCGGCCCCTTTGCTGCGCAGGGTATGAATGGTGATTTCCGGCGGACAGTTGAACCGAGCCTGAACGCCGGAGCAGCCGGCCCCGCGTGAAGTGTATCCGGACATGTTTCCGTAATTCCATCGGCCTGCGGCCATGTACCGGGGGCAAGCGGCATGGGTAATGACCGGGATGCCTCCGGGCAGGCAGATCTGCCCACCGTGGGTATGTCCGCAAAGATAGAGAGCAACAGACAGGGCGGAAGCTTCAGCATATAATTCCGGAGAATGGCTGAGCAGAATTGTCGGTATTCCCTGCAGGCGGGACCGCAAGGCCCGTTTAAGGTCGTGAGTACCGTAAAAATGGGGATCATCCACCCCGGCAATAAAAAATTCCGCACCGTTATGCCTGATTATCCCGCCTTCGTTGAGCAGCACCCGTACACCGCTTTCCTCAAGAGCCGGGACCTGCTCCAGAAAATCGTGATTGCCGAGTATGCCGTAGATTCCGTGCGTTGCGTTAATTTTGGTGACCAGCCGGGACATGCCGATGGCTGAAGGCTTGTGGCTGTAGTGGGTCAGCAAGCGGTAATCCCCGGTGAGCACACAGAGATCACAATGCAGAGGCGCAATTGTGGAAAAAAAGGCTTCCCCGCCGTCAATGAATCCGTCGATATGAATGTCGGTAAGATGCAGAATCCTAAAGCCGTCCAACTCCTGCGCCAAGCCGGGAATGGACACTTCGTTCTTCTCAATTCTGAAATCAAGGCTGTTGCGCCTACCCCATTCACGCATTCCGCTCAAGCGCAGGGTGGTATCCACAAAATTTACAAAAGTATCCAGATTTTCCAGATGGATATGACCGAAACCCTTGCCAAACCATGAGGACGCGTGTTCCACCTGCATGCGCAAACGCTGGGAGACTGCTTTTTCTCCCATACGGCGGGCAAGGAAGGAATATAAATCGTGGGGCAACGGATTACGGTTCATTGTCCTGCTCCGGTGAGTTCAAGGCAGCAGAGGGTCACATCATCCTGAAGGGGCTGGTGCCCGCCGAATTCCAGCATTTCATTGTAAATGCAATCCAGCAGACGCTCGGATGCTTCCAGACTGTTAGCCAGCACACAGGATTCCAGACGCGGAGCCCCGAATTGCTCTCCAAGTGGGGATTCATATTCTGAAAGCCCGTCTGTATAACAGACCAAACGGTCACCGGGCATGAACGGGACAGTTTCCTGTTCAAAGGGAATCCCGACTCCGATGCCGATAACACTGCCACCTTTTTCAAGATATTCAATGCTCCCGTCCTTATGCAGCAGAAGCGGGGGCAGATGCCCGGCACTGCTGTAGGCCAGAGTCTGTTCGGATTTACTGACCACCCCGTAGAACATGGTGAAATGTTTATTCATTCGCTCTATAGGGAAATCCGCATCGAGTTGTTGCAACAATTCTGACGGGGGAATAACTATGTTCTGCTGTCCAGTAAAATGGTCGGAACGTGAAAGCAGCCGGGAGACAGAAATTGCGGCAAGAGCTGCGGAAACACCGTGCCCGCTGATATCCATGAGATAGAAAGCGGTGTGGTCATCGTCCAGTTCCACCAGATTGAACATATCCCCACCTACATAGTCGCTGGGCTGGAACAGCCAGTTCAGGCAGACCCGTCCAAACGAGCAGGTCTTTTGCGGAAGAAAACTGTGTTGAATAAATGCTGCGGCTGCGAGGTCTTCCTTGATGATGCGGGCTTTTTCCCTGTTGTCATTGACCAGCCTGTATTGTTCCAGTCCGGCATTGATGACACTGGTAATCGTATCCCGTTCAGCGGGCTTCATCAGGAAACGGAAAACATGCCCCTGATTAAGGGCGGTAACCGCAGCCTGAATATCAGCATGTCCGGTAAGAATTATCCCGATGGTTTCCGGGGCTGTTTTTTCTATTTCAGCGAGAAACTGCAGCCCGTCCATGTCCGGCATTTTGAGGTCTGAAACAACTACGGGGTAAGGCCCTTTTTCCCGGAACAGCTGCAACCCTTTCTCCGGGTGATCGGCCACATCAATTTTGAACTCTTTCCGTAAAAGAGAACGAAAAGAATTCAAAATATTTACGTCGTCATCCACAAAAAGAATTTTCGGTTTCATCGCTGTAGACCCCGGTAAGGAAAATATTATGAAGCTTGGTCATGATATTAATACAAACAGGCCGGAAAGGTCTATTAAATAAATGTTTTTTTAGATCTAAGTCGATATTCAAAACAACACATGAAAAACATCAAAAATCGATAATTAAATATATCAGTCAATTATGTTCATTGGGCCAGCGGCAGATTGATTAAAAATGTGGTTCCCATTCCGGGAGTGGATTCAATATCTATTGTCCCGCCATGTTTAACGGTAACAATATCGTGAACAATAGCGAGCCCTTGCCCGCTGCCCTCTCCCACTTTTTTGGTCGTATAAAAAGGCTCAAATACTTTATCCCGGATTTCTTCAGGTATTCCGGTTCCGTCATCAGTTATACTGATATTGACCATATCTTCCGTCACATATGTGGAGATTGTTATTTTCCCTGTTTTTCCGGTCCCTTCATATTTATCCCGGATGGCATGGGCCGCATTGACTATCATGTTCAGCAAAACCTGATTGATGCTGCCTTGAAAACAACTCACCAGCGGGATATCCTGCAGTTGGAAATCCATCTGCGCATAATATTTCCATTCATTGCGGCAGACGGTGGCAGTGGTTTTGATAAGCTGGTTGATGTCGGCAGGCTTTTTGGCATCCTGCCCGGGATGAGCGAAATTTTTCATGGCCTGAACAATATCAGCTACCCGGCTGACTCCTTCCTGCGCACGGTCACAGGATTCAGGAATTTCTTCGATGAGATAATCAAGATCGTCGTCTTCTGCGGCTTCATCCCGAGCCCCCAATAACTCCGGAAAGAGTGCGGCCTTACGGCATTCTTCAAGAATGCGGCTGTCCAGCTCATGGATTTTCAGAAAATCAACAAAAGCTTCTTTTTGAAAAAGCACAGAATTGCCCACATACTGGATGGGAGTGTTTATTTCATGGGCGATACCGGAAGCCAGCCTGCCGATGGATTCTAATTTGCGGGCCATTTCCAGCTTACTCTCAAGGGCCTTGCGTTCGCTGAT
The DNA here is from genome assembly GCF_010470675.1 of Desulfovibrio sp. JC010. Taxonomy (NCBI): domain Bacteria; kingdom Pseudomonadati; phylum Thermodesulfobacteriota; class Desulfovibrionia; order Desulfovibrionales; family Desulfovibrionaceae; genus Desulfovibrio; species Desulfovibrio sp. JC010. The sequence continues at coordinate 111,924 of NZ_VOIQ01000011.1, read as the reverse complement.
ATCGAAGAGAATTACTGCGAGATGGGGACGACTTTTGATGGTTATGGGCAGCACATGCCGAGTAACGGGGATAGGGCTGCCGTCCGGCCCGACGATAACAGTTTCAATGGTCGCATCCCCCTCGTAAGAACGGGGGCAGACTTCATCAAGGTGCTCTCCCTGTGATGAGAAAATGTCATCGCAATTACCACCCAGAATTTCATGACGCAAAAATCCGAACATGGTTTCAGCAATTTCATTGGTCTCGGCAATGGTCCTCTGCTCAATATCAATAATCAGGAAAGCTGCGGAAATACCATCAAGCAACGAACGCAGCAGCTCTCGGCTCTGCCTGATCTCCGCTTCGGCCTTTTTGCGTTCGGCAACCTCCGTGGTTAATTCTTCGGTCTTGCGGGTCAGGTCGGCAGTGCGTTCATCCACCAGCTGCTCCAACTGCTCATTGAGCATATGCAGCCTTCTTTCCTGTTCCTTGCGCTCGGAAATGTCACGCACAATGGCAGTGAACATTACCGCATCCTGGGTGCGGATTTCATTGATTGACAGATCGATGGGAAAACGCGAGCCGTCCTTGCGCACGGCCTCAATCTCCCTGCCAATGCCGATAACTTTGGCAACACCTGTTTTCAGATATTTTCGGATAAAGCTGTCATGGTTGGGTCGAAGTTCCGGGGGAACCAAAACCCGAACATTCAGTCCGTTCAGTTCACCGGAATTATAGCCGAAAATCTTTTCAGCCGCAGGATTCACGGACAATATCCGTCCCTTGGAATCTGCGGTGACAATGGCATCAATCACACCGTTAAACAGGGCGGAAAGCTTGGCTTCACGATCTTCAAGTGATTTTTGAGCAAGTTTTTTTTCGGTGATGTCGCTTTTGATGGCAATAAAATTACTGACCCTGCCCTGCACATCCAGCACCGGAGTTATGCTCTGTTCTTCGTAATATATTTCACCGTTTTTACGACGATTGATAAGCTCTCCGGCCCATGATTTCCCGGAAAGTATCGTAGACCACAACTCTTGGTAAAACGCCGGAGATTGTTTGCCTGATTTGAGGATTTTCAAAGTCTTGCCGTAAACTTCATCAAAGCTGTATCCGGTCATGGAACTGAAAGCTTTGTTAGTCCAGTGCACACGGCCCAGATTGTCCAGAATAACAATGGCATCGGCTGCGGCGGCAAGAGCAGCACCTTGGATACGGTATTCAGATAATTCCTTTTCCTGCGAGGAATCACGGGCAATGATAATAGTTGTGGGCGGGCCGTCAACGGTCTCCAAATACTGGACTTTGACTACAAACGGCGTTTTCTCCGATCCAAAGGTATAATTGCCCTGCTGCGAAATACGGTTGCGCAGGGCCACAGATAGAGGATGGGCCTCAGTCGGCAGTTCCTGACCGCGCTGGCAGAGAGGGAAAAGATCGGTCACGTCCTTGCCCATGATAAAAATACGCTTCAACCCGATCAGGCTGGCAAAACTGTCATTGCACCATTTGGCCTTGCCTTTTTCATCAGTCCAGAGAATAGCTTCATCAATGGAACTTAAAACAGCTTCCAGCCTGCCGATGACCGAACGGAGTTCCGCAATTAGCTGATCCCTTCCTTTCATAAACGCCGACCTTAACTGCGCGGGACAATACGGGCTGCAAAACGTTGCTTACCTTCGATCAGGCCGCTGAGGATAAAATGTTCGGCAAGTGTAGCTGATCCGTCCTTATGTTCGATTTCAAGGTCAAGAGTCTGACCCAGCAAAGAAGCCTTCCCGGTGGACAGGAAGGCCGAAAAGCCCAGTTGGTGGGCATCGCGCAGGGCTGAAGGAATAATTGCGGTAAGCGGTCTTCCGGCCAGATCCGCTTCCTGCCAGCCGAACTCTCTGCTGAAAGGAGTGTTTATCTTCACAATGATCCCGTCTGATCCGGCAATGACTACCGGTTGCTCTGTAATGGCGATCAGTTCTTCGAAGGTCATGACTGACTCCAATTATGAGAATGTTTTATAATTGAATTAAACATGCCACAAAGACGAGATTCATGACAAGGGGATAAATATTTAATCAAGCAGAATGGGCTAAACAAGCTGTTTTATAATTAGCATCCCACTTTAATGAATCAGTTGAGCTAACACTCAAAAAAACAGCTAACTCAACCTTTGCATCAAATAAATAAAGACTGCCGAAAACTACCTAAAACTACCGAATTTTGTACGCAGATTTGCGTACACTTTGCGGGCAGACTAAAATGTCTCGCTTTATCAATAAACGGCATTAGCATAAGCCATTGCCACAGAATTTCCTATTGTCCTGTATCGAGGATCCTCACATAGAGGATTCTTAGTAAGATCTTCTCCCCCGGAGATCAGGTCAAGGTCATCGTCAGACAACTCATCTGTTAAAGATTTTGCCGCTTCATGCAGTTCATTTTCATTGAACTCAAAACCATGCTCTGCTGCCATTTTCTGCCATGGGATAAAATCGGTTATGGCCTTGGCCTTCTTTGCCAGCTCCTTATTTTCGCGCAGCATCTCAAGCCATTTTCTAGCAGAATCAACACTCATATTTTCTTCTCCTTCAAGTTTATTTTTGTCTTTAGACAAGAAGGTAACACAACTTCAAAATGAAGCTTGAATATTTTTTTCCTCAAAAGGCCCTGCACATTAAAAAAATTCCCCTTGAACTGACTCAGCATACGGACTAAAAAAAAGAATCCTGAAAAATTCAATTTAACGGGGATAAACCATGGGAAACAAAAAATCAGAAGCATCCAGACGAAATTTCATAAAGATGGCCGGAGTCGGTCTGCTAGCATCCACCCTGCACGCATCAGCCGGAAAAGCCCATGCCGAGCCGGTCTCTGCTCCAAAGCAGCCGGACTCTCCTCATAAGATTGCCGGAAAAGGATATAACGTTGTTCTGATCGTCACTGATCAGGAACGGCACTTCAAGCAGTGGCCGCAAAGCGCGGAACTGAGTACCCGTGAAAAAATCAAAAGCGCAGGTGTCAGCTTCGAGAATCATTACAACTGCTCTAACATGTGCACTTCCTCGCGCTCGGTCATGTATACCGGACAGCACGTGCAGCATACAGGCATGTTTGACAATACCAACCTGCCCTGGCAGCCGGACATGTCCACGGAACTCCCCACCATCGGGGATATGATGCGCAAGCTCGGTTACTACACCGCCTACAAGGGCAAGGTCCATCTTTCCGAAGCAATCACCCCGGAAGCAAACAAAGAGCACAAACTGATGACCGATGCCATGGAGCCGTACGGTTTTTCCGATTTCAATCCCACCGGAGACCACTATGGAAAGACTCTGGGCGGTTACACCCATGACATGAATTTTGCCGGGGATGCCGCAAACTGGCTGCGCTCAAAAGGTGCGCCCCTGAACGAAAAGGGACAGCCGTTTTTTCTGGCCGTAAACATGATCAACCCCCATGATGTGATGTATTTCGATACCGACGCAGCAGGGCAGGACGAACAGCTGACCAGTAACGGCAAGCTGGTTGATCCCATCAACAGAGCACCGGAGAACTCGGTATACCAGGAAAAACATAAGGACTTTCCGCTGCCGAATAACCTTTACCAACCCGTCAGGGAAAAGGGACGACCCAACGCGCATTACGAATATCATTACGGATGGGACTATCTGGTGGGGACGATCCCGGATACGGACGCCCACTGGACCCGTTACCGGGATTACTACCTGAACTGCCTCAAGGACGTGGACATGCAGATCGGCACCGTCATTGATGAACTGGAAAGGCAGGGTATGAGGGAGAATACGGTTATAATCTTTACTGCCGATCACGGGGAAATGGGCGGCAACCACAACCTGCGCGGCAAGGGACCGTTTTCCTACGAAGAAAACATCCATGTGCCCATGTTCATCATCCACCCGGAAATCAGGGGCGGGCAATCCACTGACGCTATCACATCACATCTGGATCTGGCTCCCACCATTCTCAATCTGACCGGAGCCAAGGAAAAGGAAATAGATAAAATAACCTCTTCTCTTCCGGGCGAAGACATGACCCCGGTGCTTGCCGATCCGGGCAAAGCCAAAATCGACAGCGTCCGTTCCGGGGCATTGCATTGCTTTAACATGATCCTGACCGTGGACGGTAATTTCATTCGGAAAACCGCAGAATGCTATGATAAAGGCATCAATTGGATGCGTGAAAAGAACATCAAACCCGATCTGACAAAACGGGGCAATATCCGCATAATCTTTGACGGCAGGTACAAATTTGCCCGCTACTTTTCACCCCTTAAGCGCAACACTCCGCAGACATGGGCAGAACTGACCGGGCTCAATGACCTAGAACTTTACGACCTCAAGAACGACCCGCAGGAAATGCACAATCTGGCAACCGTTCCGGAAAAGAACAAAAGCCTTATCCTGCGCATGAATAAAAAATTAAATGACCTGATTGCGAAAGAGGTCGGGAAAGACGCCGGCCCGGAACTTAAAGATTACGAAAACTGGGCTGTGACCGACTTAAACCACTGATGCCGTATTCCATAATTGCCAAACCTGTCGGGCCGCGCTGCAATCTGCGCTGTACCTACTGCTATTATCTGGAAAAGGACGTTCTTTTTGCGGAATCATCCGCCGGTCCCAACTCCCGGATCATGTCCGGTGAAATACTTGAAAATTACATCCGGCAGATGTTTGAATCTCCGGGCAACCACCCGATAGAATTTGTCTGGCAGGGGGGCGAGCCGCTGCTGGCTGGAATCCCCTTTTATGAAAACGTGATCCGTATTCAGTGCCGCTATGCCGGGACTCGGCCATTCTCTAATGTAATCCAGACCAACGGCACGTTGCTTGATGATGAGTGGGGGAACTTCATGGCCCGGCACAGGATTCTGGCCGGAGTAAGCCTTGACGGGCCGGAAGAGATTCATGACACCTACCGGGTGGATACGCAGGGGAACGGTTCATTCAAGCGGGTCATGAACGGGCTGGATGTACTGCGCAAGCATGGTGTGGATTACAACATCCTCGCCACCATCAACAGCGCAAACGCTCCCCATCCTCTGAAGACGTATCAATTTTTGAAGGATCAAAGTCAGGGATTCCTGCAATTTGTGCCTGTGGTCAAAGAGGATAAGAATTCCTCGTCCGGGGTGACTCCATGGAGTGTCACAGCACAGCAGTTCGGAGAGTTCTACGTGGCGATTTATGATGAATGGGTTCGCAATGATGTGGGAAATATTTTCGTACAGCTCTTTGATGCCACCCTCGGCAATCATTTGAATGCCCCGCCCCCGGTTTGCTACTACGCGGAGAATTGTCCCAAGACCGGACTGCTGGAACACACCGGGGATGTCTACGCTTGCGATCACTTTGTTTCCCTGGAATTCAAACGGGGCAACATACTTCGACAATCCCTCGCTGAAATGCTGGGTTCTGAAGAACAAACAGCATTCAGGTGCATGAAATCAGAACTACTTCCGCAGGAATGCCGGGATTGTTCCATACTCTTTGCCTGCAAGGGAGAATGCCCCAAGAACCGCTTCCTTCCTGCTGAAAATGGGACCAAAAACTATCTTTGTGCCGGGTATAAAAGTTTCTTTGAACACAGCGCGCCCACCATGCGTAAAATGGCAGGACTGGTGCGATCTGGCAGGTTGGCTCAGGAAATTATGAAGTCGCACCTTTAATAAACTTTTCCAACAACTTAATAAACTTATAATAAAAAGTACTTCCTTTTGTGCGTTTTTTTGATAACAGTGGAGAGACTAAAACTTCTCAACTGGAGGGACATCTATGTCTATAGAAGCAGCCAACGGCTGGATAATCAAAATAAATGAAGATGACGTACTTCGCCAGCAGGCTGATAAAATTGAAAATTTTGATGACTGGCAAAAGCTGGCCCGTGAGCAGGGCTTTGAATTCAGCAAGGAAGAAATGGAAAAAGCCATTGCTAACGCTTCAGGAGAACTGGCTGATGATGATCTGGATAATATCTCCGGCGGCGAGACTAAATATACTCCGGGAATAAACATCAGTAATTTTCATGCACCCGGAATATCCATCGGTGGTGGCGGGTCCGGCATGGATATGAATATGGATATGGGCGACTTGGATAAATAATTAAAAATAAAAGGATAAATCTATGTCTACTGAATCTGCAGCACAATGGCTGGCGAAACTTCACGAAAATAATGATCTGCTTGAAAAAGCGAAATCAGCAACAAATGCTGACGCATGGATTGCGTTGGCAAAAGATAACGGATTTGAATTCAACATTGCTGAAATAAATAGCATCGTCTCGGCCTTGCAGGATGAACTTTCTGATAATGATCTCGATTCCGTGGCCGGGGGTAATTACGCACCAGTTGTTATTGGCGGCAGCATTAACGTCAATGGCAAAAAGATTGCAGGTTCTGATGTTAAAAATTCGGTATTTACAAACAGCACATTCAACCCGTTTGATTGCTAGCGACTTCCCCCGAGGGCCAGCTTTGCAGGCTCTCGGGAAGCGGGCTGGATACTCGATGTATGAGTTCAATTGAAACTTTTGAATTAAAGGAGAATTTACCATGTCACAGGAGAACGCAAAAGCATGGATTTTAAAAGTCCAGAAAGACGAAGAACTGAAATGTAAAATCGAAACGATTCAAGAATTTGAGGCACTGCCGAAAGTCGCCCGCGAACACGGTTTTGAATTCAGTCTGGAAGAGTTCAAAAGTGCTGCGGCTGAGTGCATGGGCGAACTTTCTGATGAAGATCTTGATTCGGTTTCCGGTGGAAAACAACCGGAAATAATGTGGCAGGCAGCGCATGTACAAGGAATCAATGCATTGATGAATACAGGAGAGTCCGTGGGAGACGACTAAACGAGAAATATCATGAAAAAATATTTTCCTGCCATAATTCTGTTTTCTCTTTTGATTTGCGCTGTGCCCGCGCTCAGTAAGTCCACTCCAGTGCAGTCCATACAGGATTCACTGAGCGCACTGGAAAATTCCAAAAAATCCATTCTCGCAGGAAATGATAAGGAAAAAGCCGACGCAATCATATTGAAGCACCGGGCCATACTGAAAAAAATATTTGATACAATAAAAAGCGAACAGCAGCTTCACGCTGATCAGTTCAGCCGTGTAGATTCGATCAAGCATCTTGAAGACAAAATCCATATTCATGAGATGCGCGAAGAGAGCGCGGCAATAAATCATGATAAAATTAAACTCGCCACAGACAGGATTCATGACCGGATCTGGAGTTTCCTTTCATTTCTGGTCAATGCGAGAAATACGTATGTCTGCCAAGAACAGATCCTCAATAATATTGAAGGACAGCGGCAGTGGCTTAAAAAAATAAATGTTCCCGCAAACCCTGACTCTGCATCTGACCGGGAATTAAACAATTCCCTCCTAAATTATAAATCTGTGGCGGATACTTTTTCGACTATCCTGAAATACACGCAAGACAATATTGACGGACTGGCGACCACCAGTTGGACCCACTATTTTAACATAAAAACACTACTGAAAAGCATCAACACTTCCTCGGATCAGATAAAAAACATCAACAACCTCATGACTCCCGTCAATTTAAGTGTTGGGAAGATGGTTCTTGCTGCTTTGGTCTTTCTGTTATGCCTGCTCTTATCACTTTTTCTTAAAAAAATGGAAAACAGAGTTGAGGAATATATCATTAGCAATGACCGCTCATTTGAGCGAAACCATATTTTCTTTAAAAAAATACACAAGCCATCCAAGCATATAGTTTTTTTCTTCATCAGCCACATGATCTTTCTGGTGCTGTTCTTTGACACCCCTTTTGAAAAATATATCAATATAGCCTGCTATACTGTTTACTCTGCCCTATTTCTCTATCTCATTTCCAACGTAATCGATGTCATGGCCATTATGCACATTGACCGGCTGGACCGTTCTGACAAGGGACTCCGGGAAGAATTCATCAATCTGACCATCAGGGCCGTAAAGGTCATCGCATTAATCGCCGTAGTCATTACCGGCCTTGATCAGTACGGGATTAAGGTCACCACCATCCTTTCCACCCTCGGTATCGGCGGATTGGCTGTGGCTCTTGCGGCCAAAGATTCTCTGGCCAATTTTTTTGGCGGGCTGGTCATTCTTATGGACGATGTTTACCGGCAGGGGGATTGGATTGAAGCGGGCGATGTGGACGGAACCGTCGTGGAACTGGGAGTGCGCAGCACCACCGTGCGCAGCTTTTCCAACGCCTTGATCACCGTGCCCAACTCCAGCATCGCGGGGCAGCATGTGATCAACTGGAGCAGGCGGGAAGTTGGCCGCCGTATCAAAATAATCATCGGAGTCGGCTGTGACAGCGATATGGCCGACATGAAAAATGCTATTGAAGACATCCGCTGCCTGCTTAAGGTACATCCGGGCATAGCCCAGCCAGCAGACGGAGCACAGTGCGAAAACCCGAAAATGGCCAAGCTGCTTACCCATACCGACCTGAAAGGAGTAAAAAACAGCCAGATGGTCTATTTCGACAGCTTCGGCAACTATACTTTCAACATCCTTGTTTATTGCTTCACCAAAACAACTGACTGGAATGAATGGCTGAATATTAAGCAGGATCTTCTTTACAAGATCAATGATGTCGTGGGTGAAAACAACCTGACCATGCCCTATCCGACACAGGTTGTTTTGAAACAGGAGATTGAAGCAGCGGGCGGAGGCGGTGAATAGACTTGGAGCAAAAAAGATTAACTTTCAGGACTGACTCAACCATAAAATTTTATTCCGCCGGAGCTAACTCCGGCGGCCAGGTTCCCCCCTACATTGCAGCAGCAACAGAACTGGCAGCAGCAATGAAGGCTTCTGTCTTGGCCCTTTTATTTGCCTCTTTCATGGCGATACTTCCCCCGGCTACGGCATCCAGATCATCATCAGACAGTTCGTCATCAGCTTTAAATGCGTCCTCGATTTCTTCTTTGCAGAACTCAAAGCCATGCTGCCTGGCCAGGGCCTGACGGTCTTCAAATGACCCTGCTGCTTCGGCTTCCCTGCGCAATTCCTCGTTTTCATGAAGTTTTAAAACCCATTGTGTAGCTGCTTCTGCGGACATAATTTTCTCCATCCGGCCCGAAACCGGCGTTAAAATTTAGGAATCATTTCCAGTGTCTTTGCCATCGCCCAATACAAGCTCACGCATATATTCCCGCGCAAACCGGGACTTATATAATTCCATGCTGAAGGACGAACCTGAAAGCCCGTACTCCTGAATCTGCACCCGATAATCATATTCCCACGGAATCCCTGTCTGCACAAGGTGCTCGCGGAATAAACTTCCTGTCTCGATCTGTTCTATCTTATCAGGCAGTTTTACTTTCTCTTCGATCAATCTGTTCCTTAACGCTACTTTATCCGCTATTTGCGGATAGTCCCCGCGCATTTTCAATTCTTCCAATACCGCTCTGGTATTCCGACTGGCCGGTTGCTTGACCTGCATCAACCAGCGGTGAAGCTGATGACACACAGCCCGCTCGGCCATCATTTCGCTGAACTGCTCTACGGTAAGGTCGTTTTTCTTCATCCATTCAGCAAAATCCTGATCATCATTAAGCTTTCTACGTCTGCGAAAACGTTCTTCCTCAATGCTTTCAAGTTCGGAATCACTTTCAACACCCAGCTCATGGGCAAACAGCATGACCAGCTTCCTGTTCAGTGCGTTGAAATTGATTTCGTTAAATCCGGGATGATGCAAAGCGGCATAATCGACAATTTCAGAACGGCTGACCCGGCCTTTGGCTTTTGGCAGCAGGGTAAAACGATCCTGCACACATTGAGTCAATCCTGCTCCCTTCCACTGCCGGTCAGTCCCCTTTTCAACCGGCAGCGGATTGCGCAGGCTTTCAACCAGCTTCAATGCATCCAAAGCCTGCTGATCCACATACCCCTGCCCAAGCCACGCATTGAATCTATCAGAAAATTCAGCCTCTGAAATCCGGGCAAAATCATGAAGAACCCTGTCCCATGTGCGATCCTGATAAAAAATGGATGCCGCGGCTGCTTCCATATCAGCACGGTTGCCCTCATCAATAATACCGTCATGCACTGCCGCCGCAAGTGTTGCGCGAACATTCACCATGGGTTCGCCCAGACGGATGTATTGTTCTGCATCACATTTCCAGCTACAGGCAGCCTCCCCGTAATCAAGGAAATCCTGCTCTTTCAGCGTTTCGTAAATTCTGCCGACCCCGCGCATACCGCAGGCAGCAAGCTCCACTGCCCGCACAGCTCCAATGTGGGATGATCCGTAAACAGGAATTCCGGCATCAAGGGCCAGCATTATTTCGCGATACCAGACAACCTGCCCGTCCCAGACACCGTCAATCAATCCTATGGCGCTGGGCTTTAAATTCTCAATTACTCCCAGAATGTCGCCTTGTCCGGCAGGAGGGAGATAAACAGCGTCCAGAATTTTCGCGGCCTCCTGAACATTCAGGCTTGGACCGCAGAAGATTACCGGTTTCATGCCGACACCTCCCGCACATATTCATAAGCCCGTTTTCCGAAGCAGGAATATGTCATGTCATGACAGCCCTCCAGTCCGGGCACAATGACCCTGACCACCGGCACATCGGACTCGGACGGGGTCATATCCAGAACAATAACCTGCTCAAACCCTTTGGCCTTCAGAATATTGACCATTGTTTCAATGTCCCCGTGAAAGGACTCCCCGGAACGATCAGCATACATGTTGCCGTCAGTCGTCGGCTCAATGTTTAGATATTCTTCCTTACGTTCCAGTGAGTCTGAAATTTTATTGAACTGATAGTCGTCCGGGAAAAAATTTTCGCGTACCCCCTGCATGGCTTCCGAGCGTCCCAGCACGGATTCGGTCATTGACCTGAGCATGGCTGTTTCCGGGTTCAGGTTGGCCCCGTAGCCCATGGCCATGCCTGTATGGGTTTGCTTTTTATCAAATATCTGGCAGGTGTATGTGGGGATTTTCAAATCATGGGCAGTGCAGTCAAAAAGCATGCACTCCACCCCGGCAGTCCGGAATTTCTCCAAAACATCCCGAACCAGCGGATAAGGGATGGTCTTGAGATCAACCCTGTACAGAGGATGTTTCACGCCCCGCAATGCGGAGAGCAGCCCGTGGCAGGCCAGGGCGTCACGTTCTATTACCTCGGTCAATCCCTGGGCCACGGTCTCGGCAAAATGCACCCCGGCGGCAAGGCCGTTGGAACTGGACTGGAAAACATACATGGAACTTTCGTTGATCCGGCCCGTAAGCAGGGTCGCCTGTGACAATGGAACCGCTACTTCCTGTTTGGAAACAATATCCCAGCCAAGGGTCCAGCGCAGTTTCAGGTCTTTATGAAAAAAGGACTCCCGGCACAAGAGCAATTGATCTTCGGGGATGACCGTATGTTCAGCTTCCACTTCCCTGTAGGTTCCGTAAAACCAGTCCAGTTGGGTTTCAGTTCCGGCGTAGCGTTCGATGTTCTCCATGGCAGCCGAAACCATAGCCTGTTTTTTGCTAAGCCCCTTGCCGAAGGAAACGGAAAGCAATGTTGACGCGGGTCGCACCGCTATGGCCACCGGTATGCCGATGCGGTCCATATTCGTGAAATTCGACAGGCTGGTCACACCGATGCGTTTAAGCGTCGGGCGGATCAGCTCCAGCACCTGTTCGGTCTCCATGTATCGGGGAGTTTCCCGCCCGGAGTTTTTCCGGGCGGAATACTCCTTTCCTCTATAATTCATTAAAAAATTTCTCCTGCCGAGGATGCGTTTTTCTACAATGCCGCGACAATCACTTCAGCTGCATCGGGAGCAAAGCCGGCAAGCTTTCGCGCGATGCTGCCTCCATGATGGTGTACGTTTATTATCGAAGCAGGCTGCTGGTCACTGTTCGTTGCACCGCCTGAGACAGCACCCAAATCATCATCCGACAATTGCCCCAGACATGCGGATATGGCGTACTCGATATCTTCCCTGCTGAATTCAAAACCATGTTTTGCTGCGAGATTCTGCCTGGACTCAAAGTTTCCCGCAGCTTCGGCCTCTTTGCGCAATTCTTCATCTTCATGCAGCTTCAAAATCCAATTCATTGCGTTTTCTTTAGACATGATCCCTCCTGCTTAATTGATGTTGTGGACCAAGTACTCGGTCCGGTTCCCGGATTGTTTCCTGAAATATATCTTTGACGGACTGAAATTGCCGTGGCGGTCAAACCTGAATTTACCGGCCAATCCCGTAAAATGTTCATCTCCGTGCAGAAGCCGGGCAAGTTTTTCAGGATCGGTGGTCCCGGCTTTTGCAGCGGCCCATGAAAATAGTTTCACCGCGTCATATCCGATTCCGGCCTGCGAAGTTGGCGGTGTACCGTTTTTCCTTGTATAGTCCTGCACGAACTTTTTCACCAATCCGGTTTGTGACTGTGGATTGAAATAAGTACGCACATAAATGGTTTCATCGCCTGCGGCTTTGAAAATTTCCGGTTCATCAAGGGCCGAAGTTCCCAGCACCGGAGCCTTGAGATTCATTTCATCAATCAATCGCAGCACCGGCTGGGCGTACTGCGGTACGCCGAGCAGCAGTATGGCTCCCTCCTTGACCTGGTCCCGCCAGAGTTCAAGGTCGCGTTTGATCTCATTTTCAGTGTTGACCACGTTGTAAATCATGCGCTCAAGAATCGTTACGCCCGCATTCTTGGCTGCGTTCTCAAACCTGTTGGCCATATCCCGGCCATATTCATCATCGCTTTGCAGGATGATGATGTTTTTGAAATGCTTCTTGGCGCAGAAACGGGCAAGGAATTCAACCGTTCTCAAGTCGTCAGGGACAATTTTAAAGGCCTTGTCGAACCCCTGCCGGGTGATCCGGGTATGGCTTGATACGGTGCAAAAATGGAGCAGTCCGTAATATTGCAGCAGCACAGCGGAAGGCATGCCTACCTCCGGGGTAAAGCGACTTACAGCTGCGCTGACCAAAGTGTTGTCGGCAACTGATTGCGAGGCTTCAAGAGCATCTTTGGCAGTATTTTTGATGTCGTTTTTTTGCAGCATTATTTTGCGGCCCAACAGCCCTTTGCCGGAATTGATTTCTTCCAGCGCGAGGCCCATTCCCTTGAGCATGGGACCGCCCGGACCGCTGAAGTCGCCGATCATGGACAGTTGGATGGGACCGTTATCCTGCGCCAGTTTTTGCGCCCGTTCACGGGCCGGATCGGAATCCGAGCAACCGGAGGCTACAAGCAGCACCGCACAGCTGAGGATCGCCGCGCACAGGCTTAAAATTTGATTTATGGAAACGGCTATGAAAAAATCAAGCGATTTGTCGTTTAACCAGTTCATAATAGGCCCCTTTTCGGCTCATGAGTTCATCGTGTGTCCCAACTTCAACAATCACGCCTTTATCCAGCACTGCTATGCGGTCCGCTTCCCGGATGGTGGAAAGCCTGTGGGCTATGACCAGCCGTGTGACATCAAGTCCGGCAAGGCTGTCGGAAACAATCTGCTGGGTTTCATTGTCCAGCGCGCTGGTGGCCTCGTCCATGAACAGGATGGACGGCTTCTTGACCAGAGCCTTGGCGATGAGGATTCGCTGCCGCTGACCGCCGGACAAAGTCCCCGCACCGGGGGACACCGCAGTATGGATGCCCATGGGCATGGCTTCAAGATCCTTGCTTAGGCCGACCATTGTGACGGCCTGTTCAGCCTGTTCCAGCCCCAGTCCGCTTGAACCGACAATATTTTCATAGATGCTGCCCTGCATGAGCGAACCGTCCTGCAGCACCACCCCGATCTGACGTCTGACTTCGCGCAAGTCCAGTGTGTCGAGGTCCTTGCCGTCGTAGAAAACAACTCCGGCTTCAGGCTTTTCAAACCCCAGCAGTATACGCAGCAGGGTTGATTTACCGGACCCTGATCCACCCACCACAGCGAGAAATTCACCGGGATGGATTTTGAGATCCAGCTCCTTGAGCACCAGCGGACTTTCCGGTTCATACCTGAAAGAAATCTTGCTGACTTCAATTGAGCCGGACAGGAGGCCGGGATCATTCTTGGATTCATCAATTTCGGGCAATGCTTCAAGGATGGGCTTGGCCCTTTCGTAAAGGGGAACAACATCCATAAGCGAAGGCAGGCTCGAGGCAAGGTGCAGCATGGCCCCCAGCAGAGAACCGAATGCGGCATGGAAGGCCAGAAAATCGCCGGGAGGCATGGTTTTCAAATCTTTTGTAAAATACCACCAGAAAATCACCGCCCAGATCAGCAGCGGAAAGGCCGCATTGAAGCAGGCCAGAAGAGCACCCACAAATCCGGCCCGGTAATCCATACGCGAGTCTTCGGCATAGATTTCTGCCCACTTGGCAAAGGCCCGGTCTTCGGCTCCGGTGACTTTGAGTTTGGCCACCCCGGTGATGAATTGCAGGACCAGTCCGGTCATTTTGCCGGAAAGATCATATCTCTCACGCTGGTAACGAATCGTGTAGACTCCTGCCACAGCGCAGACCGCAGAACCTAAAAGGACCATGACCAAGGCCACCAGAGCGAGTTTGGGGCTATAGTAGAGCATGAGCCCGAAGCTGAAAATGGAAAAGAACCCGGACAGCAGGGAGTTGACCGCCACCCCGGACAATATCTGCCTGATGGAGTTGATGCTCATGCTGCGGTTGGCAAGGTCCCCGGCGGTGTATTTCCTGAAAAAGGGCACCGGCAGGGCCGGGATACGGTCCCAGATTCCGGCCTGGGTGGCGATATCCATACGCCCTTCCAACCGGACCAGCGCTACGGCTCTGGTCATCTTGAAAAATCCCATGCACAGGGCACAGCAGGCGAGGATTAAACCGATCTGAAGAAGCTGACTGCGTGATGTTTCCGGGATGACCGTGCTGACTATATATCCAGTCATGACCGGGGTCAGCAGGCCGAATATGGCTGAAAGGCATCCGGCGGTAATGACCATGCCCAGATCGCCTACACAGCCCTTGATTGCATAGGAAAACAGGGAATAAATATTAAGCGGCTTATGCGGAAAAGGACGGTAAAACATGTAGGCCGGACCGGAGAGGGACGCGGCGATCTCTTTTGAAACCCTGACCCTTTCCCCTGAATCAGGATGAACAAGCTCATAACTGCGTCGGGACAGCGGCAACAGGGTCACAGGTTTGTTGCCGTCTTCCAGAAAAGCCAAAAGCGGACCGTTGTCCTTTGTCCACCAGTTCCCTTTCAAAATAACGTGCCGATAACGGAAACCGCCGCAACGAGCCAAATCATCCAGCCGCACATCATCGGTAATTTTCTCAGCAGGATATTCAAAATTAATCCCGGCAGCTTCTGCGGTCATGGTGGCGGCTTTGACCAAAGGGGGAGCAGACTCATCCATGACCCGACCGGACTTTTTCCCGCCCTTTAGAACCGAAGCAAGTTCCCCCACAGCAGAGTCCAGCCTGCTGCGGTCCTGCGCTTTTCTGTGAGCCAGCCTTTCTTCGCGATTTTTGTTGTCAAAATTCATATCCGACCTCAACTCCTGTTCACCAGTCGGGCGAAGAAGCCGTCCCTGTCCATTAATTCCGCATAGGTTCCCCGTTCCATTTCCCTACCGCCCTGCAAAGCGACAATCAGGTCCGCATCGCGGATTGTAGAGAGACGGTGGGCTATAATCAGGCAGGTACAACCCCGCTTGCGGATATTTTGGTCGACTAGCTTTTCCGTCTCAGCATCAAGCGCGCTGGTGGCCTCGTCCATGATCAGCAGCTTGGGATTGCCCACCAGAGCCCGCGCGATTTCAAGGCGTTGTTTCTGGCCGCCGCTTAAATTGCTTCCGCCCTCTGAAAGCTTGGCCGCATAGCCGCCCGGCCTTGCGGTAATCACCTCATGAATACACCCGTCCTTGGCCGCGCGGACCATCTGTTCTTCGGGAACGCTGGCATCCCACATGGTCAGGTTATCGCGCACCGTTCCTTCGAACATTGAAATATCCTGATCCACAAGGGCCACACTGTCCGTGAAAACGTCCCGTCCGTACTCTTCAATGGGTATCCCGTCGAGCAGGATTTGCCCGGACCACGGACTTTCAAGCCCGGTGACCAGCTTGGCAAGGGTGGATTTGCCGGATCCGGAACCGCCCACAAGGGCAATCCTTGAGCCCGCAGGCACATCAAGGCTGAAATTTGTGATCAGCGGCGGTCCAAGTTTGGAATAGCCGAAAGTGATATCCTTGAACTCCAGCCGTCCGCGCACATCCGAGACACCGGGGCCTTCCGGTTTCTCCTCATTGGCAAGCTGTTTGCTCAAAAATGGATCGCATGGATTGGAGAACACATCTTTCAAACGGGTCAGGTCCGCACCTACGCTTTGCAGCTGCCCCCCAAGGCCGACCATGCTTTGTACCGGCCCCATGAAACCGTGCATCAGAGCCTGAAAAGCCACCAGCATACCCACGGTCATCTGCCCGTCCATGACCAGCAGGGCACCGACTCCAAGGATTGCCGCGCTGTTGATATAGCCCAGCACGCTTGGAATCACTGAAATCAGCTGGCTGGTCAGGGCCAGTTTTTGGGAACTGTTGACTGTTTTGGCCTGATATCCGGCCCATTGGTTGAAAAAGTCGTTCTCCTGTCCCGAAGCCTTCAGGGTTTCAATCTGCTGCAATCCGCTCATGGAAATACCCATGAGCTTGCCGCTGTCCTGACTGAGCCGCAAACTTAAATCCTTGCGCTTGCGGGATACGATTTTCAGCAGGATCAGGTTGAAAGCGGCAATGACCATACCCAGCAGGGTCAGCGGAACACTGTAAAAAAGCATTACCAGCAGGAAAAATGAAGCGGTCATCATTCCAAGCACAGTGCTGCCCAGTTGTCCGCCCAGCAAACCGGAAAGTTTTGTGTACAGGCTGAATCTGCTTTGAATATCGCCGGGCATGCGCTGATGGAAAAAATCCATGGGCAACCGCAGAATATGACGGAAAAGCTTTGCCGAACCGCTTAAGGCCAGTTTGGTTTCAAGCTTGAGCATGGACATCTGTTGCAGCCAGGTAAGCCCGGTTTGCAGCATGGCGGCAAGGAACATGCCCAGCAGCAAGGGCGGCAGCCAGTCCTTGGAAATTCCCATCAGGATTTTATCCACAAAGACCTTCAGAAATATGGGCATGAGCAATCCGGGAACAACCATAAACAGTGCGGCCAGCAGAATATAAAGCGCAGCTTTGCGGCTTCCTTCCAGAAGCTTGGACAATCCCTGAATCACGCTGGGGCTACTGCCCCCCTTTTTAAAAGAATCAGTGGGATTAAATGTCAGCACCACCCCGGTGAATGACTGGTCCAATTCCTCGCGGGTAACAGTACGAGGACCGCTGGCCGGATCATTCAGAAAGACCGTATCGCCCTTGATGCCTTCAAGAACTAGAAAATGGTTGAAATTCCAGAACAGAATCATGGGCAGGGACATATCAGTCAACCCGTCCACCCCTTTTTTAAAACCACGGGCCTCCAATCCATAAGTGCGGGCCGCCTTAAGCACATTAGAGGCCTTGCTGCCGTCCCGTGAAACCCCGCAGGCCGTGCGCAATTCTTCAAGAGGCACGATCCTGCCGTAAGCCCCGAGGATTATTCCCAGTGCGGCGGCTCCGCATTCCACGGCCTCCATTTGGATTACTGTTGGGGTCTTTACTCTGGCCTTTTCCCACGGCCCTTCAATTAAAGCCATGGCTTAAATGGAACTCCCAATGCTGTAATCCTCACCAAGAACATATTTCCTGAACATGGGGATGAGCAGTTCAGCCGGAGGCGTGCGTTCCACCACAACCTGCCCGGCGCAGATGGTTCCGGCATCAAATTTACGCAGCGGTCCTTTTGAGGAAGTCCATTTGAAACCGGAATAGGTGTCAGGGTCGGGCACCAGTGCCATGTGAACTTCCACGGGAGCATCTTTTTTGGAAAGTTTTTCGGTCAATTCATTGTTCTGCAATACGCTCTGTATCTGGGAATGGGAGACCGGGAACTGGGATACATAAGTGATAATGCCGATGATGTTGCCGTACTTTTCCGCCTGAACCGAAGAAGGGGAAAGCATGGCTTTCATGCCCACTTTGATACGGCTTCCCAGTGCGGGAGGAAAGAAAGTCACTGCCTCAAGGTAACTGACGTTGGAACTCAAAACTTCAAGGGTCATGATCTTGGAACCGGGATCTACCAGCTGTCCGGTCTGCACTTCCACCCCAATAACCCGTCCGGCATAGGGACTGACCGCCACATTGGTCTCACGGAGTTTCCCGGTCAGGGAGACAAGGTCGCCTCTGGCCTGCGCCAACTGCTGCTCAATGTTCAGGCTGTCGGATTTGTTGGTGTTTTTCAGCTTGAGTAATTCGATATCCAGTTGTTTGAGCTTGTTGATATTTTTACGGATACTTTCGCGGGCCTGACTGAGCTTCTCTCTTGCATCCTCAACTTTTACAGAAACGATAAGCCCTTGCCGCTCCAGATTTTCAAGTGAGTCCAACCGTTCCTCAAACCACTTGACCTGCTTTCGCAGGTAATTGTTGGTTTGGCGCAAATTTTTGCGCTGCTGGCTCAAGGATTTGGTATTCAGGGAAAGGTCTTCGGCTCCAAAATTCAAGGATTGTTCGTAACGCCTTTCAAGCAAAGTGATCTTTTCTTTGACCGAGTGAATGCGGTCCAGAAGTTCCGGCTGCCTTATGCTGGCCACCACCTGCCCCATGTCCACGATATCGTTTTCCCGGAAGAAAAGATCCTGCACCTCGCCCTTGCCCTGCGATTCAATAGTGAAGGCCCCGCCCTGACGGATCAGGATGCCTTGCCCGACCACCTTGGTCTCAATAGTCCCGGTAAAACCCCAGACCACGGCACAGATAACCAGCACCCCAAGGGCCAGTAGACTCAACCAGCCTGCAGGGGAGGTCACAGTCAAAAGCTGGTCCAACCGTTCCGGTGAGGAAAGTCGTTCCAGTGCTACTTTGCGGAATATTTCTTTACTCATAAAATTATTAACCTAAATAGTTCAACTTGGAATTTTCCATCCTGCTTATTGCTTACCAAAAAAAAACATAAAAGGAAGTATTTTTATTATAAATTATTAAGTTACAGGAGACTGAACGACCTCTTCTTATACAGCGTTTTTCCCAGCACGAATATGCGTACACTTTGCGGACAACTCTCAGCTAAGATTTAGGCGTCACGAACAGCACCGAACTTCCCATTGAGCAACGGAAGCAGAGTTATCCAAAAATTTCGTTCTTTTTTGACTAAAATATATTTGCGAGATAATTAAAAACGATAGCCCTTATGCGTAAATGCCCGTGAAGACCATCTTGATATCATGGGCCCGACTGAGCGCGATGTGGCCTTGGCTCTAAAGGATAAGGAAGAATGGAACAGTCCCGTGGACACTAACCGAGCCACAAGAGCCTCACAATGCGATAACACACTGTAAGGCTTAACTTTTTACTGAAGACAACGATCGGAATTGAACCCACGCCCTACTGGTTACGAATTGTCCGGTGGAAAATATTTTAAAAGCAATTCGTTCCTTCTTTGCATCAAGTAACAATTATTTACTATAACCATTGATCCACCAATTGTACCGGATTCAATTGCATATCCTTCGGAGCTGAAAGCCAGAGCTAAACTTCTTGCACCTACGCGAATCCGTTCATTTCCAATTCCCGAATATCTTCTTCACAAGCCAAAAACGCATTCTTATATACACGTTTATGGGTTAAGGCGTCATAAACATCAGCCACAGCCACTATTCTGGCGCAGATGGGGATATCTTTCACGGAAATGCCGTTGGGATAGCCGGTTCCATCATATTTTTCATGATGGTTAAGCGCGATATCGGCAGCTGTAAACCTGCTCATTTTTTGTACTGTAGTGCTTGCATTCATAAGAAATGTTATTTTCTAAATTTGCAGACTTGCCATCAATTCCAAATTGCAAACCGCTTGCAGCGAGCCTCATTGGCATATTAACTAACGAGCTAAGTACAACCCCGGTAAGTCCTTCAAAACCTTTTTCACCCGTCGGCTTTATCAACTCTAATATTTTTTTTATAGTTCTTATGTCATTCATTTCTAAAATGTTAACCATTTAAAAAAATAACAAAACTGCAATGAAAAGAATATCCTTCTCCGCAACCTACCCCTTATCCAAATCCCTAAGCAATCGATCAAAGTCCGAAACAAAAAGTCTGTCCTGAATGATGCGGTATTTCTCAAATTCCGTTTCAGCATGGACTTTGCCGTCTGGACTCTTGGCCCACGAGGTCAGCCCCATATGCTCTTTCTCACTGTCGGCCCTATTCATATAATCAATTCTGTGGCAGTATGGCCGTGAATGGCGAAATGGAGCTTATTCTGAACCTTGGCAAAAAAGGCCGTGGTGGTCATTGTAGAAAGCCACATCGCGGCCAACGTTACGGTTTCCCTCAGTTTAAACTATCCGGAATTTCCGGATAGTTGCCTCTTCACTAAGTTCATTGGAAGAATAGATATTTTTCAAGTGCTCGTTGACGGTGCGCACATCCACGTCGAAAAGCTGCGCCATAAGCTTCTGGCTAAGCCAGATTGATTCATTCTCAAAACGGACTTCAATGCTGTCTTCGCCTGCTTGGGTGGTGAAGATCAGAAATTCTGCGGTGCTGTTTCTTATCTGTAATGATTTAGGCATCGCTCTTACTTATTGCCATTCTCTTCCAAAATTTTTACTACCGATTCCTGAGTTTCCCGCAAGGATTGTGAAACGAACAAGCAGAAAGATGCCAGCCCTCCCTTGTCTGCCTGTTGCAGGCACTCAATATAATCCTGACGGTTTTCATTGTTGATAACGGCAGGAAGATAGCCGTTTTTCATGAGCAGCAGGTTCATTAAAAGCCTTGCCCCGCGTCCATTTCCATCATCAAATGGATGGATACGTACAAAATGATAGTGCGCGATAGTGGCCGTAATCAGCGGATGAGTTCCGTTTCGCTCCTGCGCGGCAATCCATTCAAAAAGCTGATCCATTTCAGCCGCAACCTGTTCCGGCGCAACATAAGTATGAATCTCGCCGCTTGGCGTCAAAACATGATTGGGATGCTTTTTATATTCCCCGGCATGGGCTTTTTTCTTGGAACTCTGCCCGTCAGGTGTCTGCGCTGCTGTGTAGCTGACTCCATTCAGGATCAGGGCATTAATTTCCTTCATAAACCCGGTAGAAAGCGGCCTACCATTTTTGATGGTGTCCTGAAACAGATCAACGGCCTCAGAATGATTTCTGGCGTCCAGAAAATCCTTAAGCGGCTTGCCT
Organism: Desulfovibrio sp. JC010; assembly: GCF_010470675.1. NCBI lineage: Bacteria > Pseudomonadati > Thermodesulfobacteriota > Desulfovibrionia > Desulfovibrionales > Desulfovibrionaceae > Desulfovibrio > Desulfovibrio sp. JC010. The sequence goes on along the minus strand of NZ_VOIQ01000011.1, from coordinate 90,651 downwards.
TTAACCGTAAGGCCTTCGCGCAGAAAGAAAAGCGTTTCGCTAGGGCTCAAAGTGCTGCCTTCAATGGCGTTAGAATTGTAAGTCCAGTCCACCTTCAGCTTGAACTGGATCACATTCCACAAGTCACCTTCTAAGGGGCGTTTATCGTCGATGACTTTCTGTAGACGATCATTCTCGGCAAGGCTGGCCGTTAAGTCTGCGGAGTTGGGAATTATATATGTGGGAATATTCTGCAGCATTTCATGCTCCTGTTTTGTCTACTTTTATCGTAGCGGAGATAGGAGTCAAGGGTTAGAATTTTTGACAAAATAAAAGGGCATAGCTTACTGAAAAAATACGGAGCCTAGAAGTGGATGAAACGAAAAGCCCCGCATGGGGGCATACCACACTGTGGGGCTTTACTTTTCTTGGGCCAATGATCGGACCCACCGCAGACACTACATCTGATTCAAGCAATCTTCACAGATTTCACCATCCGGTGCTTCTGCACTCTTTGGATTGGCCTTCTCCAGAATGTAGTCAACGGTCTCTTCGAACCTCTCCACAGGGACATAGCCGCGTATGGCAACGCCGTTGACAAGAAATGTAGGTGTCCCGTTTATCTTGAAATTTTTGGCTTCCTGTTCATCTGAAATCAGAAATGCCCTGACCTGCTCAGAATTGATGCTCTTCTGGAGTTGCCCACGATCAATACTGATTTCTGCCAGAATGTTATTCAGTACTGTACCGGATTTATCTTCATAAAGAGCTTTCTGACGTGCAAAGGCCAGATCATGAAACCTGTGAGCCTTATCTTTATCAAGCCGGGCGATGGCTTCAAAAAACATCGCCAGTTCGCGGGAATTTTTGTGCAGGGGCAGATGTTTGAAAATAAGTCTGTACTTTTCAGGCTGCTCGGTTGCCAACTTGCTGGCCACGTTTGCACCTTTGCTGCAATAAGGGCAAAGAAAATCCGAATACTCAACAATGGTTACCGGGGCATCAGCATTGCCCAGCATTATTCTTTCAGCCTGAATTTCGGGCTGCATGGGATTTTTGATTTCAGATTCGAATTTCGCCAGCCGTTCATTTTTTTTCTGCTCCTGAACGCCCTTATCCACAATTGCCAGCATGGCAACACTGTTTTCATCCAAAACATCAAGTACTATCTGAGGATCTTCGCGAAGGGCTTCCCGAAGCTGATCCTTAAAATTCTGCTTATTAGCACAACCGGAAAACAGGACCACAACCGACAAAATCAAAATGACTTGTTTCAGCATAAAACCCTCTTCAAAATATTACTCACTCATACGGCCCGCCATGCTCAAGCGGACCGTATGAGTGAGAATAAGGTTAATAAGATTTTCCGTTATTTGGACAATCGCACTTTGTACTGTTCCAAGGATAATAGTTAAGCGGAGGAAACTTTGAGGGAGCCGGAAAATCACACCCTGTCCGGCAAGCATTATCGCCTGATTTAGTAGTGTCATTGCAGAATTTAATCAATGGCAGCAGCCAGGCACCATGCGGGTCTTGCGTGGAGCCATGCGGAGTAAGGCGATGCTGTTTCCCCTGATTATCAAAAACAGTTGTCCCATAATTATATGCATCCGTAGGATTCATTTTTCTGTAATCAAGCAAATGAGAGATCGCGACATCCCCGGTGCGGTCGCAACCTGAAATGCAATGTATATAAATCAGGTAAGGGATCTTGTTCTTGCTATCCAGCATGGTTGCTATTTTAGAGACCAACTCTTTTAATCTTTGGGAATCTTCGACTACAGGCCGAATATTCCACCATAAAAGCGACCCGGTGATGGTTGTTCCATTCCCGCCGGGAAGTGGAATGTTCTTACGGGTGATAAGAGTATCCGCCTTTGGAATTGCCGTGGAGTTGCTGACCGTAGAATTGAAAAACCTGTACTCGGCATTTAGAACATATCCGTTGCTGGGATTGCCGCTTGCAGGATCTTGGCTCAAAACAGAATTGATAAGGCTTATGTCAACAAATACAAATTCTTTCGGAAAATTACCATCGCCCACCTGAGTTTTGTAGCGTTCTTTAAGAACAGCTAAAAGTCCCGGAAAATCAAAATGCTCCTCATTATCCTTAACTACAGTCGGATTGGGCCCACGGAAAAGAAGATTGGGATTGGTTGCATTTCCGGTCTTGTCCAACAGGTAGGCCTGCCAATAATTCTGCTCTTCAGGGTTAACGTGGGTAATAGGCAGGGCATGGAAATAATTATCAGATGGAGTCTGAAGATACTGGCACCCCATACATGGTGCTGCAGTATAAGGTGATGTGCATGCAGAATCTATTTTCCATAAATAATCACTATATGTATTCACGGTACAATTAAAATTCTGCCCCATATTTCCACTTGTAAGCATGATGCGATATGTTGCATTCAGCACCATATTGGTAGCATTATCGGATGGGGGCTGATTTCCTCCGAAATATTCCCTGGTATTCGGAACAATTGCTCCGTTCTCCAACTTCCAGATAGTCACATCCGTGTAATCTTTATAAGTACCGTTTGAGACTCCCGGCAGGGTAACACGATAAGATTCAGCAACAGATTGCGGCACATTGCAGATCAAAATGCTTGCACATAAGACCATTAAAAATAAGGCGAATTTTCCACTGTTCTGACAACTAATCATTCTCCCCTCCTGAACCTTACAATTTGTAAAAATTTATCCCGCCATAAGCTGCATCTGAAAAACCGGCAGCAGGATTGCCATAACAATAAAACCGACCACCGCGCCCATTACCAGAATCATGACCGGTTCGAGCATAGAGGTGAGATTCTTGACCAGTTGGTCTACTTCTCGTTCGTAGTGCTCCGCTATCTTTCCCAACATTGTATCCAGTGAACCGGATTCTTCACCCATAGAAATCATCTCGGTAACGTATGGCGGAATAACTCCGCTTTCCTTGAGCGGGGTGGCCAGCTTACTGCCCTCACGGACTTCGGATGTCGCCTTTTCAACAATTTTTGATATGGCAACATTCCCGGTTACCCCGGCACTGGACTGCAGCGCGGACAGGAGTGGAACGCCTGAACCGAGTAAAGTTCCCAATGTGCGGCACCAGCGGGCCATGCTGACCTGAATGACCAGCGGACCGAAGGCCGGGATCCGCAATTTTCCCGTATCAATACGCATCCGGCCGTTGGGTGTGGAACCTATCTTTTTCCATGTGGGAATAATTATTACCAGAGCAAGCGGCAGCATCCACCATGTCTGTTGCAGGACATCGGAAATATCAATAAGTATGCGGGTGGCAACGGGCAGCTTCTGGCCCATGCTGGAAAACATCTGGGCAAAACGAGGAACAACCAGCAGCATCATGGTAATAATGGCACCAACCATGGCCACAAGCATAATCACCGGATAGATCATGGCCCCGGAAACTTTGGAACGCAGGTCCTCCTGCGCCTCACGCATGAAGGCCAACCGGTCCATAGCCTGATCAAGCATACCCCCGGCCTCCCCTGCCGCCACAAGTGAAATATAGAGTGTATCGAAATATTTAGGAAAATCAGCTAAGGCCCGCGACAAGGGCATACCCTCTCGCACGCGGGAGTTTATGGTTGTGATGACCTCTCCCAACAAGGTCCCTGCATTCTGGTCCTGCAAAAAAGATAAGGCCCGTACAAGGGGAAGACTGGACCCGAGCAAAGTGGCAAACTGGCGGGTAAAAGAAGTTACCTGCTTATAGCTGATCCTACCGCCGAAAATGGACTGCCCCTTGGGACTTGCCTGCGATGACTTGCCCGGTGCACTGTCCTTGCGTTCCACCCGCAATACTTTCACTCCCTGTCCGGCAAGTTCGCGCTGCACAGCAGAACCATCAGCAGCTTCCACTTCCCCGGAAAGCTGTTTGCCGTCTTTGACCGCCGTATAAATGAACGTTGCCATGGGTGCTCCAGTTAACGGTTTTCCTAATTATCCTGAGCCATGCGATAGACTTCCTCTTCCGTAGTCAGTCCCCTTGCGGCTTTGGCAAGGCCGTCCTGAAGCAGGGTGCGCATGCCCTCCTTCTGGGCCTGCGCACCGATTTCAGCAGCACTGGCTTCATTTTGAATCAGGGTCTGGATGGCCGGGGTATTGACCAGAATTTCAAAAATGCCCAGCCGGCCCTTGTATCCGGAACCGTCACAGATTTCGCAGCCCACGGCCTGCCATTTGCCGTCCGCTCCCTGTTTCTTGCAATTAGCGCACAACCGACGCAGAAGACGCTGAGCCATAGCCCCGGCAAGGGTCGGTGCCACAAGATAAGGAGCAATGCCCATCTCCACCATACGGGTAACTGCCGTCGGGGCATCATTGGTATGCAGGGTGGACAGAACAAGGTGTCCGGTCAAAGAAGACTGCACCGCGATTTCAGCGGTTTCCAGATCACGGATCTCCCCGACCATAATGATATCCGGGTCCTGACGCAGGATAGACCTCAGGGCGGCGGCAAAAGTCAGCCCCACCTTGGAGTTGACCTGAATCTGGTCAATGCCGCGCAACTGGTATTCCACCGGGTCTTCCGTGGTAATAATCTTTAGTTCCGGTGATTTGATGTAATTCAGCGAGGCGTATAGTGTGGTTGTCTTACCGGACCCGGTAGGCCCGGTGACCAGTATGGCCCCGTGGGGCCTGTGCACAAGGGATTTCCATGTTTCAAGCATCTCCGGTTCAAAACCCACATCGGCAATATCAACCTTGATGGAAGATTTATCCAGAATACGCATGACCACACCTTCGCCGAACACTGTGGGGGTTGAAGCTACACGAATATCGTAATCTGACTGCTCCATTTTCAGGCGGATACGTCCATCCTGCGGAATACGCCGCTCGGCAATATCCAGATTGGACATGATTTTGATACGGGAAATGATTGCGGCCTGATATTTTCTCTGAACGGTATTAACCACGTGCAGAATGCCGTCCACCCGGAAACGGATTTCCAAGCCGTCTTCATAAGGTGAAATATGGATATCCGATGCTCCCTGTGAGATAGCGTCGCGAAAGGTGTTGTTGACCAGCCGGATAACGGGCGCGGCCTGCGCCATATCGCGCAGGTCTTCAACATCATCCATGGAATCTAGGTCATCGTCCAGACTGGTGAAAACACCTTCCATGCCCTCGCCCGAGTAGGCTCGCTCCAAGGCATCCACAAGGTTATCCGCAGGTGCAAAGACCATGTGGACCTCCATCTCCAGAGCCTGTTCCATCTCGGATATGGCCGTACCCATAAAAGGCGTTGCTACGGCAACCCGGACCTTTCCGTCTTCTTCCCTGGCCAGCGGCAGCAGCAGATGATTCTTGGCGAAACCTTCCGGCACCAGCTGAACCAACCCCGGCTCGGCCAAATAGGTTTTATCCAGCTCCATCCATTCCATGCTGAGGAACTCCGCCGTACTCCTGAGCGCGTCCTGCTCCGATTCACCGGCCTGCCGGACCCGCTGCCACCATCCCCTGATCCTGTCCGGAGAAGACAGGTCATGCGGTGTAGCCGGAAGGAGATTTATTTCATTTTCCTGCATAAAACTTTCCGGGGCTAAAGGTCGAAAACAAGACCGAATTCATCCACAGCCATAGGACTCTGGGAGGTGCGCATCCCGGTCATGGCATCAGCCTCGTCCGGGGAGGCGATCACGTATGGAGTAAGAAACAGCAAAAGTTCAGACTTTTCAATTTTATCTTCCTGAGCACCGAACAGAGGGCCTAATATAGGCATATCCTTCAGGTAGGGTGCTCCCTTTTTGGTTAAGTCGCCGTCGGCAGCCATAAGCCCGCCGATAACCAGAGTCTGGGCATCTTTGACCAGTACTGTTGTGGAAGCCGCACGGTCGGTTGATTTCCACTGATCCGGATCGGTATCATCCGTTTGCAGACTGGATAGGGTCTGGTCAATTTTAAGGGTTACATCGCGGTTTTCAGCGATGGTGGGTGTGATATCCAGCTGCATGCCGAATTTACGGTGGTCATAAGTTTTAATAACATTCTGCTGCGAAGTCATTGAGGTCTGGGTCAACTTAAGAATGGGAATTTCCGTACCTACTGAAATACTTGCCTTCTGGTTATCAAGGGCGACTATATGGGGCGCAGAAACAACACGGGCGTTCTCATTCGAGGCAAAAAAATTCATCATCGCCTGAAAATTATCCCCATTGACGATGGAAAAATTCAGTGCTTCCTGTGTGCCGCCAAGCATGGCAGAGCTAAAAGCCCTCCCGAAATCAAGAGAGCCACCGGCGGATGTCCCTTGTGAATTGACGTTGAACATCCACTCAAAACCGAGCTTGGTGTCATCCGTCAAAGAAACTTCTACAAGATAAGCTTTGATGGAAACCTGCATGGTACGCACATCAAGCTTGCCCACGATTTTAGTGATATCCTTATGGATGCTTTCCGGGGCAAGTACAATCAATGAATTTGTCTCGGTCATTGCCAGAATTTCCACTGTGCCCTGCCCGTTTTTTGCAGCCTGCTGTGTATAAAGCTTGGTCAGCATGGGGGCCACGGTTTTGGCTTCAATGTATTGCAGTGAATAAGTCTTCGAGGTCGGCAGAGAGCCGGGCTTATCGATCTGCCTGATCAACATTTTGAGCTTGCGCACATTGGCAGCTGTATCGGTAAATACAATATAATTATTTGATTTACCGGAAAAAATCGAACCCTCAGGGGATAATATCTGTTTAAAATCTGCAATTACATCCGCAGCCTGCAAATACTCAAGCGTAAGCACTTCCGTGACCATCTGGTCACCGCCCACAGATATGGCATCCACATTCAAACCTTCATGCACTGCCTCGCTTAAAGACACGACCTTATAATAACCTCCCTGCTGCACAAGGGTATATCCTTTCATATTCAAAACAGAATACAGCAGACGCAAAGCCTCAAGTCTGGTTACCGGCTTCGGGGAAATGACCGTCACCGGTCCGGTGAGCTGATGATTAGGGATAAAAGTTTTACCCATCAGATGAGAATAAAATTCCAATACGGCCATGATATCCGTCTGCCTGAAGTTAATCTCGATCTTCTTGGCAGGCGCGGCAACAGCCGCTCCTCCCGGCAGCCCGGAAGCAGACAAGGAAAAAACGCATATCATTATCAGAACGACAAAACATCGTATGCAGTATTCTGGTCTAATCATAAATTCTCTCATCTGGTATTTACCTGAATGTGTCCCCCATCAGGGAACCTTGAAGTCCACATTCATGGGTTTTCCTTTACGAATGATTGTAAGGTACACGTCCTTGCCGATCTTATTTTTCAGAAGCGCACCAACCTGCGCGATTGAACTGACAGGTTTTCCGGAGACTGACAGCAACAGATCCCCCCGCTGCAACCCTGTATTCTTGCGCACCACACGGGTCACAGTGAGGCCGCTTGATGATGAAATCCCCAAATCCTTGCGCTCTTCACCGGTGAGAGGAACCAAATTAACTCCCAAACCGTTTGCAGTCGCACTCCCGCCCTTGTCTCCAGCATCCCCGGGAACTGAAAGCGCATAGGACAGGCCTTTTTTTTCAATAATGCCGGACTCGCTCATCAAATTTTCGGCCTGCGCTTCCCATGCACTGCTCATGCTCAGGGTGGCATTCTGGTCATTGCGGACCAGAACAACATGGCTGGAACCAATCTCCACAAGTATGCTCTGCCGGATAGTCTGCCCGAGGGTGACCAGTGAACTTGCACCGCCGTTGATTCCGGTGATGATTGCATATGATTTGCCCGCCCCGGGCATGGTTGCTTTCAGGACAAGGCCGGAAAGATTCGGCCCGGATGGCAGCGACGGGGGCGGAGCCTTGACCTTGGGCTTTTTCTTATAAGAGCGGTGCACCAGATGAAGCTGTCCGAACTGGAAAATATGATGCCGTTTGGTGCTGTAAAAAGAATAGTGGGGGTAGGCCAATGGATCAGCCGGAGGATGTTCACGGGTGGCGTCCACATAATTCACTGCCTTGGGGTGCGGTGCGGGCAGGGAAAGAATAAGCACAGCTCCGGTCACGGTCAGGGCTGCGATTATTAGCGTGATCCTGAAAAAACTGTTTGCCGCGCTTTTATGTAAATATTTATCCATGCCCATGACTTATCCCCCTTCCCTGCGGGTAGCGTTCATGTGCGTACCGTTTACATGCGTAGCATTTGTGTGCACGGGTTTTCCATGCGCAGTGCAGTTGTATACCTTGCGGGCATATTGCCAATCAAGAATGTCAGCCTTGGGTACCACCACTTCGTATCCAAGCTCCTGCTTGAAAAAAGATTCATATTTTCCAAAATACTCATCCATGCTGTTCTGGGCTTCCGGTCCATTGCAGAAGTATACCTTTGCCTCATCCGGGGTCAGGAAACGGACACTCTTCATAATCTCTTCAATGGTCCGGCGGGAGACTCCCTGCGGGTTATCGGAAGCCAGAAACTGCTCTGCCTGTTCCGGGTTCTTCTGCCACCAGCTGACAGCACGGGCAAAACCCTTGATAAGGGATTCAACCGCATGGCCGTTACCCGACAGGGCGTCTTCGCGCATAACCAGAAACTGCAAGGTCCAATTATCAATGGCTTCCGGCCCGGCCAGCGGTCTGGCAATACGTTCTCTATGCAATCTTCCGACATAGGGTTCAAAGGTGACCCCGGCTTCAATCAGCCCGGCCCGCAGGCTTTGGGCCACCATTTCGCGAGACATGTTGCTGACTCTAACATCTGAAAGCGACATGCCGTTATGTTTGAGGACCTCATAGAGGAAATAATGTGCTGCCCCGCCGGTTTCCACAAACACAGTTTTCCCGCGCAGGTGCTTCAGGGACTTGATGGGCGAACTGCCCGCCACCATTAAAGTATCCCCGGACTTGAACTGCGCAAGGGGGGCCACTATGCGCAGGTCCACCCCTTTGGCCAGCAGCTGGATCAGCTCAAGAGCATGAGTGGCAGTGCCGTCGATTTCCCCGGTGTACAACTTCTCAAAATTGGTTTTTTCGTGCTCGGAAAAGTAGCACTCAATACGAGTACCATTGGCATGCAGCCAGCCCTTGTGACGGGCAATTTCAAAAGGCGCGAACCCGATCCACGGCGGCACGGCAAGTACAAGCTTGACCGCATGTTCCGGCATTTTGGAATCCGCCTTGGCAGGAATGGAATATTTGCTGACTACCAGACCACCCTGCATGGCTCCGCTCTTTCCGGTAAGCGTAATCTCCGAAACAACAAAAACCTGCGGCGAGGTCTCCAGATAATAAATAAATTTCTCTATGGCAGTGAAAGAACCGCTGAAAGTCACATCCATGGGCTGACTCTGCAGAAACCCCTCCTGTTTCTGGCTCAAGGGACGTATTTCTTTAATGGTCACCCCGGTGACCGATGCATAATCCCGGATCTCATTGTAAATATCCGAGGCTGCCCAATCCCTGCGGTCGATGAGATCCAGCTGTCGTTTCAGGGATTCATATTCATCCTTCACCTGCCGCAGCTTGGCTTCCCGGTCCGGCAGGACCATAGCCTTGGGAGTGTTCAATTGAATTTGATTCTTTAAATTGAACTGTTCCTGAACCGTGGCTTCATACATATCGCCAAGCGGGGCCAGCACACCCATATACAAAGTTACACAGATGAGAAAAACAATGCAGATGCCGAGGGCACGACGATCCTGCGGGGCAAGCTTGTTCCAGGAGGCCAGCAAAGCGTTCATTGCACTGCCCCCTGTTTCTTCGGTTTGAAGAATTCTTCCCACTCCGGGAACTCAAGCTCCACCACAAAACGAAATCCCTGCCCGTGTTCCAGCTTGGTCATGGAAGAAAGGACCGCATTGGTAAAAATCTCCGTACTGCTCAAGTTCTCCAGCAGGGACATGAGACTGATCTCGCTTTTAGCTTCCCCCTGCAGGGTAATTCGCCCGGACTGCCCCAAACGCATGGTATTGAGTTTCACCTGAGCCGGAACCGCGTCGCCCAGATCACGAAAAACATGGGAAACAAAGGGCTTTTTAACAGTGTACTTGAGAATATCCCGGTTGCGGCGTACAAATTCGCGCACTTCCATGGTTACCAGATCAGTGCGTTTAGCCAGAAACATAATCTTGTGCGCCTCTCCCTTAAGGACCGCGGCATCTTGATTATTCAAATGAATCACGGAAAAAAAAAGCAGCAGACAACCGGCTACAGCCGCCACAAAGCCCAGCCCCGGCCTGATATAATCTTTCGGGGTCAGCGGGATGCGCTCCCACTCTTCAAGAGATTCATGGAAAGAACCTTTGATGTGGTTTAAACGCAAAGAAGCAAGAAGCTCTTCATGGGAACTGATTTTTTGCAATGGTATTTCCGGCAACAGCTTCTCAATGGCCTTGTCAAAACCTTCCGGCTTTCCGCCGTTTCCGGGAGAACTCCAGAGTACAATTTTTTCCGGTTTAGGCTTCCGTTCCGACTCAAGCTCGGCAAGAACAACACCCAACGCACTTTCAAATGACGGTCCGCCTTCCGGTAAGACCTGCCAATTAAGGGGGACATGTTTATGCATGCAGCAAATACGGATTTCGCCATCTTCACAGGAAACTAATAAAGTCGGTTTAGATGTTTTTAAATCAAGCTCCGGCTGAACTATGGATGCAACCTGAAAACCCATTTCCTTGGCTGTCTCCAGACATTGGTGGAGATATTCATTGGAGACCCAGCAGAGGGTGCCGTCAATCCCTTGACCCCCGCCATAAAACCTGATTTCCCTTCCCCCGGTTTCCGGAGAGCGAAACAGCTTTTGCCCGGCTTCCACATCCAAAGCTGCCGCTGCGTCTTTTTGTTCTTTGTTTGGAGTTTGCGTACGGCAGAGTGCAATCATGGCTGACGGGAGTACCATGATGCAGGGGCGTGGGAGATCGGGATCAGGCTGATCAGTTGAAGGCTGCCAGAGATTCTCTTTGGAAACATATTCGTAAGAAACCGCCCTGCGTCCATGCACATCAAACACCAAAGCTGCCGGAACCTTTTTTCCAAGGGAACCGGGTAATGACATGGCGGGGAGCAGCTTCTTTAAATTCATAAAACAACTCCGTTCAAATTCGCGGCAGGGATTCGGATTCCCAGCGGGTAAAACGTAATTGATCCTTGCCTGCACTTACCCTTGCTGTAATGCGCTCCACCGGCTTTCCCGGCTCGAACCCGGCTAAACAGACCATTTTAAAATTTTTGGACTGCACCCCCAGTAGATGTGCCATGCGTGATTTCTGTGAAGCAGCCCCCAGAACGCTGAACGCCGCATCCACAGATGCGAACCCTTTCCACCCGGAAAGACGGTAGGCCAGCAGGGCCTCCACCTGCCTGGTCGTAAAGCCCACGGCGTGAAGCACTTCTTTCCCGGCGGTATTGATATTGACCTTGCCCGAGGAATAGCAGGTCAAATAAGGCGCGATGCCCTTTTTTCCCTCAGGGGTGCCATATAAAATTTCAGTGGTCATACCCTTTACCTGCAGCAGTTCGTCAACGGTCCGGATCGGCCCGTCCACCAGCCCTTTGGCAAGAGCTACAGACGCGGTGGTTTTGCGGGAGCTTTTGCTCTTCTTCTTGGTCCGGTAAAGGATAATGTTTGAAGCCAGCACATTGGAGACATTCGGGAACCCCTGCAGCTGGTCCATGGTGGCCACATTGATATTCAGCCGCGATTCCTCATCCACAAGACCGTATTCCAAAGGAACATTTTTGCTTTTCTTTGAATCCTTAGTGCCCGGACGGACGATTGAATAATAACCCGGCCCGAACTTCACTTCTCTATAAAAAGATTCCCCGGAAAACCATTTGTCGGTAATGCTGTGTACGGAATCACGGGCATGTTTACGGATAAGTCCCGCCGTCCTGTGGATACCCCCGCGAGCCAGATTATAAGCCCGACTGTCCTGACTGCTCCAACTTTCCACCTTTGTTTCGCACAGGGCCTCATAGGTAAAGGAAGCAGCCATAACCCCGAGAATAGCCATAATCCACAGCGTGACCACCAGAACAAAGCCCCGCTGTTTCGCTATCTGTTTGTGTCCGGCCACATCCTTGTGCATACTTATCAACTTGCCTTCTGTTGCGGTGTTACTTCCAATAAAATCTTTGAACGATAGACTTCCCTCCGCGAAGGGCCTTCCTTGAAATCCAGAACCATCCCGATCATCCCCGGACCGGAACCGGTCGCAGTGTTGAGCTCCCCGGTTACCCCTCCGCCATGCCCCCTTGCAATGAGCTTGAAACGGGTTTCCAGCACCCCGGAGCAAAGCTCAATCTTTGAAAGCGGCTTTCCTTTTTCAAGTTTTCCATTTTTATCCCTGCGCTCTTCCCGCCAGAGAATGTTCTCTTCCAGAACATAGCGCACCCAAATCCGCTTTCCTTTTTTATCTAAAATAGGGAACTGGCATTTACTGTCATGGCAGACAATATCTGAGTTCCGGCACAAAGGGTCCAGATTGCGTACATCCCGGCCCAACATGCTGAAAGCATAGGAAGCGGAACGCATGGGAGTGAGAACCGCCTGAGCCCTCTGCTCAACCTTGGTGGCGGTGACAAAGATCGAATAAACCGCAGTCAGCACCACCGAGCCGATGGTAATCGCCACCAGCAGCTCAAGAAGAGTAAATCCACCTTCATCAGTAGTTGGTGATGTCCGCGTTTTCACCGCTTCCTCCGGCCTTGCCGTCCTTGCCGTAGCTGAGCAGGTCAAAATCCGGACTATGCTTGCCGGGAGAAGTGTACACGTAAGCATTGTTCCACGGGTCCTTGGGAATGGCATTCTTACTCATATACGGGCCATGCCAGTTCTCAGGCACAGGTGCAGTGGAAGGCTTTTTCACCAGAGCTTCAAGCCCCTGCTGGGTGGAAGGAAAGTTTCCTGTGTCCAGCTGGTAGCTCTGCAGGGCCATGGAAAAATCCTCAATCTGCGCCTTGGCCGCCGCAACCTTGGCTTCATCGGTCTTGCCGAAGAACCTCGGGGCTACAATTGCCGCCAGCACGCCGATAATCACGATGACCACCAGCATCTCAATAAGTGTAAAACCGTTTTTCCCTTTATGCATCATGAAGCCCCTCCGAGAGGTGAGTTGGTTGACTTGGTGACCGGGACGTCAGCAGGCAGGTGAATCCCCAGTTTGATGATCTTGCCGATTCTATATAGAGTCAGGGCGACATCATTGCCCGGACGCTTGCGTTGCATGACAAATGTTGAATCACGAACTCCCTGCACCGGAACTCCGTCTATTTCCAGAAGAATATCTCCGGGCAGCACACCGCCTTTCTGCGCCGGGCTGTCCGGCTTGCATGCCACCACAAGCAGGGCGCGATTCTGGTCTTTATTGGTTTTTTCCTGCGCTTCCTTTTCAATAACATGGTGTTCTTTATGAACAACTTTCAGTCTCAACCCCAATAAAGGCCGGGACAGATTCTGGAAACCTACGTCAATGGGTTCAGCATTCAGCTGGCATCCGGCCAAAACTATGCCCAGCAAAAATAAAAGCAGTATCCGTGGGAAGCAGTACCGTGAAGCTGATTTCATTTCTTGGCATCCTTTGTCTGGGTTTTGCTCCGGGCAGGCAGATTCCGGTCAACTTCAGCTGTTTCCAGAATATACTCATGTTCCCTGCCCTCTGTGAAAAACAACACTGTAATCTCAACCCGGCTTACACCGGGATAATCATCCTCGTTTCTACTGACTATTTTCCATCTGCCGCCGGGCAGGGTTTCGCAATTACCGGAAGTCTCCCCCGGTTTGATATCACCCGCGTTTAAAAAAGCGGCCAGCCGCATCCGGGCTTCCATTCCGGCCCGCTCGTACCCCTCCACCTGCGAGAGCGATGAAGCAGCTTGAGAGTAGACACCAGCAACTGAGACCAGCCCAATGGACAAAATAGCCATGGCGACCATCACTTCCATAAGCGAAAACCCGGAACTGCCGGATTTAACGAACATAGACACCTCCGTTAGCCCCGGCTACAAACACATGCATGCTTTCACGCTTTTCGGAAACCAGCTTAAGCCGCGCGGGAGAGGCTGTTCCACGGGGGTAGAAAACTATCTGCATCTCAGGACCGGAAACAGTTTTGCCCAGAAGCTCCATATTTCCCACCGCCACCTTCTCCGGCAGTTGTGTGCTGCTTAAAACCTTGCTCCTGTTTCCGCTAAGCAGCTTCAAATCCCCTGTTTTACGGCTGATGACCAGCACATGCTCTTTACCGGTATCCGCAGCCCTGAAGCGGGCCGAGGTAGCAATACTGCTCAAATCGGAAACAGCGGCCTGCAAACTGTTACCCATAAGTTGTCCGCTTAATCGTGGCAGAAGCACAGCCATGACAACGGACATGATGACCATGACCACAATGAGTTCCAGTAATGTAAAACCACTTTGCGCACGCTCATATCTGCTGTCTTTTGCCGGCTGCTTACTCATCCCTGCTCCCGAACCTTAAGGTTTAGGCATAACCCTGCGCTTTAGGATATATCCCACATCCGGTGAGTAGGTAATAAGCTCCCAACCTTCCGCACCCAAAGGTCCGAGTGCGGACTTGTGACGATCATGGTCGTAGTCTCCCAAAACATTGGGAACAAGAATCTTGTATTCCCACTTGGCATTGGCAAACGCATCCAGCTTGGCCTCAATTCGGACAAGGTCGTCGTGCAACTCCTGCAACGGCGTAAGCAGTTCACTTATATTCTCACTACTACCTGAGGAATTATTCAAGGATTGAGCAAAAGCAGGCCCTGAAACAATGCACAACGAATATAATGAAATCAAAACAGACCTTACTACAGTTACCGAAAAACATAACCTAAGACTGCACCTACGCTCCACTGCTTCCCCTCCTTTTTATACTCCTGTAATTATTTATAGATGCTTAAGGATATTTTGTCCACAAACATTTAAATTTTAATAAGTACTTCCCACATTTGTTACATTTAAAAAAACTTGAAACAGCCAAAAACAATTTTCACCTTGACATAGAGACCACTACAATGTCTTATGATATCAATAATGTTTTTTTCATAAACAACTTCATAAACAGGGGGGGGGCATGAAAACAGGTGGCGTGAAAAAACACAGGGCTCTGACAGCCTTTTTTTTGTTAGTGATCACTTGCTTTACGAGTTCGGCGTGGGCGGACAATCCGTATTACTCCATGTCACCCAAGAGTGGATATACAGGCATAGTCATGGCTTTAGGTGCCTGTAGTCCCTCAGCAACCAACACAGTCACCTACTACTTTGTAAACGGCACGACTGCATCTGAAGCTTTCAAAGTAGACAATACAGGCAATGCAGGCGCAAAGACCTACTATATGAAAAAGGGCTTATGGAAAGTAGGTATGGTCAACTCCAACTATAATCAAACACTGACCGCGTACATCAATATAACCGACACGGGGTGGACATTTGCGAAAGGATGCAGCCAAACCGATCCGCATCCGATGCCCTATTGTTCTGCTGCCAATCTTTTTCCCAGCCCGGGAAATAACCTCAGCCCCAGTTGCCAGGGACAAAAATATACCCCCCCTCCGGCCCCTTCGGGGACTCCAAGCCAGTACTGGTCCATGACAAAATTTAGCAATTCCACGGGCATAACCATGGCTGCTGGTGGATGTTCTGTAAATAGTACTGATGCGACCATTACGGCGACCTATTCCGTGGTAAATGGAAATTCCACCGCACAACAATTTACCATAAACAATAAAGACAACCGCTCAATGATGGTCTACATGAAGCAAAACGTGCTTTGGAAAGTAGACATTGAAAACAATTATTTTAAACAAAAACTAAGCACTTATGTAAAAACAACCTCAAGCGGCTGGGAGTACGCGAACAACTGCACCGCAAATTCCAAAACCCCCCGTTGCTCTGCATCCACGCTGTTGAGCCCCACAAGTACGACTCCGCCGACAATCAATCCGGGCTGCCAGAAAAACAAATACACCCCGCCCCCGCCGCCTCCGGTCATTTGCGGCGACAATACCACGAAGACCGGGTGGGACGCGAAGCGCATCACCATCACCAACAATTGTGCTGACGATGCCTATATTGTAATCACTCCTCCCACTGCCAAAAAAGATTACGAGAAGCCTAACCTTAAACTCTGGAAAATGGTCGCCCAAAACGCCTCCATGCAGGAAATGTATGCCAACCCCAACGACCTGAGCTCAGCACTCATGTTCCGCAAAAAGCTCGATTCGGGAAAAACCATGTATCTGGCCGCTCCCAAAGGCGGCATTGCTTCGGGCAACATAGGAGTTCTGCTCAACTGCCAGCAGGATCCGACCGGCATAGGCTGGCCCGGGAACTGCACAATGGGAGCGGTTCCGGGAACACCGAGCACAGGAGTCGGCACCATACTTGAATACTCAGCCGGCTGCACATACACGTCTGAAAAAGACAGAAAAGACAAATGCACGATTAACCCCTCCTCCAAGCTAAACCAATGTCTGGATGGATCAGACTACTATGACCTAAGTATGGTGAACGGTTACAGCGTTCCCATGTCTGTAAAAATATCAACCGATAAGAAATACGAGTGCAATGTCA
The DNA here is from genome assembly GCF_010470675.1 of Desulfovibrio sp. JC010. Lineage (NCBI taxonomy): Bacteria > Pseudomonadati > Thermodesulfobacteriota > Desulfovibrionia > Desulfovibrionales > Desulfovibrionaceae > Desulfovibrio > Desulfovibrio sp. JC010. The sequence goes on along the minus strand of NZ_VOIQ01000011.1, from coordinate 74,143 downwards.
CGGAAATCAATGGTGTTGCGGACTTGTACGACTGCCCGAGAGAAAGCGATAAGACAATCTCGGCTAATGGTACTTATGTTAAGCCATACAACAACCCTCAATTGACACAACCGAACGGCATCGGCCTGCATATCAGCAACAATGCAGCAGTTGAAGGCAGGGCGGCCTGCATTACTCCGGCCCAATGGCTTAATGCCGGAGGACAACACCCCAAAAACACTCAAACCGTAGCTCTCGGGAAAAACCCGGTAGAATTAAACGAGCTTACTATTGCAGACTGGTATGCATGCAACGGAATTCCCAAAGGACAGGACTCAGGAATACCTGCAGAATGCCAAGGCCCCGGCTGCGGAGGACCGCAGTGCTCAGTCGGCCCCGATGGAGAAATCGCAAGCTATAACGAAGACAACCTGATACGGGGGAAGGGCATTCCTTACACCAACTATGTTAAGTATCTGAAACATATTGGAGTAGATGCATATGCATGGCAGTTCAATGACGATGCATCCACCCTGCTCTGCAAAAAGGCAGGCGTACCTATCCACCTGACACTCTGCCCCGGCCCCGAAGGGATTAAGCCGTATCAAAAACCATACAAAAAGCAGACTTGGACATTTTACGACAATCAATGCCTGCCGGCAAAGGACAAATCAGGAAAATACAAGACTCTCCTTGACTGCATGCAGCAGCATTACTCCTACACCTGCCAGCAGGAAGAAGTGAAAAAGATCGGCCCCAAAGGCACGGTCTATTCCGCCAAACTCAACTACTGCAAACCGTACCGGGTGCTAAATACTCAAGGCCAGAACGGGTTGTTGGGTGATCAAAGTCCGGAAGAAGAGGGCGTTGTCCCCATGAGTTATCAGGACTGCATCAAGCAAGAAGCCCAGTGCCAGCAATTCGGACCGGCAAATTAAGCTGACTGCATAAAATAAACCATAAAAGAGGCTGTCGGGAATCATAATCTCCCGGCAGCCTCTTTTCTTTTTTTATCTTCTGGAATCGAAAACCAATCAGCGAACCCGGCACAAAATTAGCAGCACCCAGCCCATGATGCCCGTACCAGTCAGTAATTAAACATAGTTGTCAAAAGAGCACTATATTTTTACCAAAAAAGGAGTATTACCATGGCTAAGAAAGAAGTAGAGCGTTTGCTGATCGCAGGTGGAGAGAACAAGGATGTTAAGCTGAAGTATAATGCCATTCGAACCAAAGAAGAATTTGTCTCCACCGCCAACGAGGAAGGATACGACTTCACAAGCGATGAGTTAGATGCGGTGCTCCATGAATCCGGAGACGACTTCACTACATTCGGCAATCCCCCAGCACGTTCAATCTGGTGGGCGTAGTTTTGATTTCCACCTGCGCGACTTTACAGTTAAAACAAGAAAAGCCCTGTCATCTGACAGGACTTTTCTTGTTTACTCACACAAACTTTAAATTTTAACGCGCTTATAAGAGACTACCCGACCTCATCCTTCCGCCACCACAAAGTCAGCCCTGCAACTACCAGCAGGACAACGTCCCGCACAATGGTCATCTGCATGTCGGATGCGCTGGATGTGTCTGTAGAAAAACAGCCGCAGGCCACATCTATGCCCCGGTACAGGTTAGCGGAGAGTGCAGCGATGAAGACCAGCAGCATTGCCACCAGAATCGCGACAGCTGTGTCGATAAACACTCCGCAGACCAGCATGGCTCCGCAGACAAATTCCAACCATGGCAGGAAGAAGGCCACCGGACCGATCATCATTTCAGGCAGAATCTGGTAATTTTTGATTATTTCGGCAAAGGCCAGCGGATCGATGATCTTGTCCAGACTGGCAATAATAAATACAATCCCAAGAACTATGCGGGGTAATGATCTGAATTCCATCAGTTAGCCTCCAAATCCATTCCGGCACTGATCCAGCCGTCGATTCCTTCATTATATACAGATACATTCCTGAATCCGTTCTCCAGCAGTTTTTTAGCCACTATCAGACTCTTGCCGCAGGTAAGACCGTCACAATAAACAACTATCGCAATATTCGGGTCAATCTGCGCAAGCAGTGCTGTGAATTCCTCCCCTTCTTTTTCAGATGGAAGATTCACTGCACCGGGCACGTGGCCCATGGCAAATTCCATTTCACCGCGCGCATCTATAAAAAAGAACTTCCCTTCATTATAACTCTCTACCAGATCGGCAGTTGTGATCTCCAGCACTTCCGCCGGTTGGGCATGACTTAACTCCGCAAGAGTATACGGCTTTGGACGGGCGGTGTTGAAAGCTACCGCCAGCCCGCCGGAAAGAGCACATATCAAAACAGCTTTGACCAGAAATCCGGTCATTTTGCCAAACTTCATTATGTTCGCCTGAGTTTGAAATTAATAATTATCCCACAGGATTTATAAATAAGATTTTGAAAAGATTGCACGCTTTCACCTTGAATTGCAAGGTTTGTGCTGAAGTGCAGGCAATAAAAAAGGGTGTGTTCATGTAGAACACACCCTTCTTTCAGCGAGACCGGACACCCGGGATAAACCGTTACCGCTGCTTCCTTTCGGACCTGACGGGGTTCACAGCGCACCCGCCATCCGGCCTCTCTGTCAAAGACTTCGTCATTGCGACGAGGAGAAATACCTATTGATTCCAGCTGAAATTGTCAAGCCTTATCGATTAAAATTCAAACTTATTTTAAAAATTCTTTAAAAAAAAGATCCATGGCTTTCCAAGCCGTCCCTACACCTCAAACTTGCCCCTTTATCTCAGCTTCTGTTTCTGCTTAACTGAACAGACTCAACCGCACAAACAGAATCAAGCATGGAGATAAACATGGACGCAAAAAATGTTAAAGATGTGGAAGGCATCAAGGTTCAGCAGATCGGCTACAAAGGCGGGAATCATGAAGTAAAGGGCGTGACCATCCGCTGGCTCTCCAAATCAGGCAAAGACGAAAACGGCCAGCCTGAATACGGGCTGCGCCACTTCACTGTTGAGCCCGGCGGTGAAATCCCGGCCCACAACCATTTTTATCTCCAGACCGTGTACGTGGAAAAAGGCCAGTTCGAATGCTTTGCCTACGATCCGGAGACCGACAAGGTTGTTGAGAGCAAAATCTGCAGCCCCGGAGACTTCGTATACTCCGAATGCATGGAACCGCACGGCATGCGCAACATCAGTGACACCGAAGAAGCTACTTTCCTCTGCTGTATCGGCTGCGTTTACGAGAAATAAATAAAAGAGGCCCCGCTCAGTATCATGACGGGGCCTCTTTCATTAATGTCGGTGTTGATCCAAATTGCCGGTTTGAATCACTGGTTAGAGTGTCAATTCTAGAAAAGTGCTTGCCTTAATTATACATTATGATGCTTTTTTAGCAATCTGAATTCTATAATTAATTATGTCATCTACGGTCAGTACAGGCATGTCGTACTTCTGTCCGAACTCGACAATTTCCGGCAGTCTGGCCATGGTGCCGTCCGGGTTGGTCAGTTCGCAAAGCACGCCACAGGGATTCAGGCCCGCAAGGGTCATCATGTCCACGGTTGCTTCGGTGTGGCCTTCTCTTTCCAGAACACCGCCCGCACGCGCACGCAAGGGGAAGACATGCCCGGGCTTGTGCAGGTCCGCAGGTGCGGCATCATCCGCAATGGCAGCCTTCACGGTGGTCACGCGGTCAGCGGCAGAAACCCCGGTGGTTACGCCCTCGGCGGCTTCGATGGTAACGGTGAATCCGGTCTGGTAACGGCTGGAATTAGCCTCGACCATCATGGGCAGGTTAAGCTGCTCGATCTTTTCCTCGGTCAGGCAGAGACAGACAATACCGCTGCATTCGCGGATCATCATAGCCATCTGCTCATCACTGAGCTTTTCCGCAGAGAAAATAAGGTCCCCCTCATTCTCGCGGCCTTCATTGTCAGTGACAAGGATTCCTCGACCTTCACGCAATGCCTGAAGGCCTTTCTCCACCCTCTCTACAGGGTTTCCATACTGGGATAACAGATTCTGATTCATGGTAAATCTCCAATTTAGAGACCAGAATCAGGGCGATAGAATAGACATCTGTTCACAACGGAACAGCGCGCAAGTGTAGGGAAGGCCACCTGCGGTAAGACTGTCTCACTCTCTTTCATCCGGACTTTAACCGTCGGCTCCGGAATCACACCGGATCTGCTGACCCTTTTCACCAATTGAAAAGGCGCTCGCGGGCTGTCTTTAAAACTTTAAAGAATCACCGCCGGTGGGGAATTTCACCCCGCCCTGAGAATTAAGATGTCTTTTTCTACTGATAAAACCGATTGTTAGTCAAGTGCAAAATTTCCCAAAATAAAACCCCGCTCCAAACGGAACGGGGTTTGTAATTTCAGATCTCAAAAAGCTGATCTATTTGAAACTGTCTTCAAAAAGCTTTTCAATGGCTTTCTTGCCGGAATCTTCCAGAAAACGGGTTCCGGTTGCTGTGAAATGCCTGTGGGAAATTTTAGGATCAGGACACTCAACCCAATTTTCTTTTTCCCAGCTGTACCAGCAGCCTTTGTCCTGGGAAAATACGTAGAGGGGCTTGTTGCAGATTTTTGCGAACTCGGCACCCCAGCCGGTTCCGCCTTTAACGGTACCGTCTTCAAGGATATTACCAATGATGAAAATCTCGTGCCCGCTGTTAACCTGCCAGCAGATAGACTGCAGCACCTTGCGGAAAATAGGTGCGCGGGTGAAGCTGCGGTTCATCAGCTTGGAAACATAAGTAAGGCTGACGTCCTTGCTTTCCAGCTCTTTTTCGGTGAGCACACGCAGCCCCCGGGTACGGGCATTCTGGTGGCCTTCAAAACTGTAGTTGACTTCCTGAAGACCGTACTTCTCAGCATTTACACCAAATTCGCTTTCTGTGCCGGAAGCACCGCCGCTATATAAGATGAACTCTTTAGGATTACTCATTTCTTCCTCCAGTGTTGAGCTTGTCTAGTTTCGTGAAAACGACTGATACATAAAAATGTCCCAGTCCACAATCAGGATTCTCGGTTGAACTACAATTTGCACCTGATTTGTTGCATACGACAAAATTTAGAACTTATCTACATAAAACAATGATTTTCAGGGATTAAGAAATTCACGTCTATTTTAACAGCAACAATCTATTAAAAAAAAGATGTACAGAAGCAAATTCTCTTTTGTGCCATGTTCAAATAATATAATTCTGCCATTTCCATTTTTGTAATGAGCTTAATGCATTAAATTTGACTGTATTAACATAAAAACGGATCTTGTCACAAAAATCACATAGTCAAAAGCAATCATTATACACCTACAAAGACAGAACAATCCCCTCCAGTACCACATAAGCAGACAGTGTGATTTTTTTTCTCAGCAACACGACCTAGACAAGACTGAAAAATAGTGTATTATGCTCTTGTTGATTCGGGCTGGAAAATCTCAAAGACGAAAGTAGCTGCGGCCAAACCGTACAGGAGGTTTTTATGAACAAACACAGCACTATAGAAGAGACCCCGGAAGCTTTTAAAAAATTGGAGAAAAGAAATCCCCAAAAATACCGTTCGGTAAGCAAGCACATTACCGCTATGGTGAAGTCTCTGGATGAACAGGAAAAGAACAGCTCTTCCGATTCTGAAGCGGAAGACGATCAGGACTAAGTCCTGCGCCTCTATCTCTGACTCTATCTCAATCAAGCAGTTTTTACATTCCGCAATTTAACAATGCGTCTGACTAGTTTGAATCAAGCCAGGCGGAAATACTGCTTACAAAATCGCCGGATAAGCAATCGATCCACTCTTGGTCTGTCCCCATCCCTTCCACAGCGGAAGGGGTATCATCAATCATGACGATTTGATGGGGGGCAGACTGGAATCCGGTCTGCGTTATCTGCATCCCCTCTTCCAGTCGCCGCTGACACACCGAAAGCCGAAAAAAGTCGGCCCCCGTCAGCAAGAACAGACGCAAGCCTTTCTGGATATAGCCCCCATCAGGATGGACTATACTCAGAATGAAAAACTTAAAAAGCCCCGCAGCCAAGTCAAAAGACAGGCCCATGCGGGGCATTTTTTTTATCCCGATCCTTCACCGGATACTCAGCAGTTCCATCTTCAGGCATCCACATAAAACGGTGGATCCAATGCCCATCGCCCGGCAAAAAAACGACAGACCCTTCAATCGGTTCATCCTCATCAAATGACGGCCCGTATGTGTAAATAAAATCACCGAATTCAGACTTCTTCAACTTACGCATCAAACCGCTTTGATGGTCGTGTAAAATCAAACGCCCATGCTCGGCCCGGCCGTCAATTATGACCACCTGCCGCCCGGCGAAAGTCTCGTAATGCCCGCGAAAATCATCTTCACCAAATTCATAAGCCGCCAATCCGGAAAGGGAACGGGCCTCGGAGCCGCGCTTAAGCACCATGGTAGAATTACCCACAGTTATCCCTTTGCCCTGCCGCAGCACCACAGCATCCGGATTAGAGGAAGAGCCGGACTCAATATGCGGATAATTTTTTACCGGGCGGGTGCACTGACCCTTACCCTGAACAGTTTCAGCAGGCTCAACCTGCCGGACCTGTTCAGGCTTTTTCTCAACTTTAGTACGAACTTTATTCTGTTTGATCCTGACAGATTTGCGTTCAAGGTCAGGTTTTAACTTCTTTGCCGGCTTAACGACTTCCGGCCGTGGTTCTTTATTTGACCGGACAGAATCCTTATCAATTGGTACAGCTTTCAGATCAGGCTTTTCTTTTGGAAGGGTAACAAGCTCAATACCGAAAGAATTCTGCTGCTCATATTCCGGCACCACAAAATCCACCAGAATAAACACACTCAGAATGTGCAGCAGAATTGAAAGTAAGGCGGCAATATAACGCAAAATTCCTCCGGTCTCTTAAAACCACATTATTCCTGAATAAGGATTTTTTCAATACCAGAAACAATTTTTTATTTCATTCCAAGATGATATAGATATATTTCGTTTTTAACTGAACAGCCGATCAATAAATATAAAAACAATAATTCAATTTAATGGTTGACACTTACGGGGATTCCACATAGACACTTCTTCACTTGAGTCGGGATGTAGCGCAGCCTGGGAGCGCACTTGAATGGGGTTCAAGGGGTCGGAGGTTCAAATCCTCTCATCCCGACCACAAGAAGGAACCCCGAAAAGCCACTGAGAAATCAGTGGCTTTTTTCTTTTCTAGCTACGACCTTATTGACCATTCTACAAACATGTACTATTTATTGTACATATAGGAGAAGTCAAAATGCCCGAAGCAATCACCTACACAGAAGCACGAAAAAAACTCGCATCCACCATGGACGCAGTGTGCGATTCCCACGAACCGGTTATCATCACCCGCCGCAAAGCTGAAGCCGTGGTCATGATGTCTCTGGCGGACTACAACAGCATTGCCGAAACCGCCTACCTGCTCAAAAGTCCCGAGAATGCCCGAAGACTAAGAGAAAGCATCCGGCAAGCAGAATCCGGCAAAACTAAACCACACCCACTGCTGGAAGACTGATGCCGCAAATTTCATGGACAGAACTGGCATGGGACGACTATCTCTACTGGCAAAAAAACGACAAAAAAGCCCTTAAACGTATAAACGCACTGATCAAAAATTCTCTACGCTCACCATTTGAAGGCATGGGCAAACCTGAAGCTTTACGATTTGATCTTACTGGCTATTGGTCACGGCGAATTAACCGCGAACATAGGCTGGTATATAAATATGACGACAAAAGCGACGCCTTGATCATCATTCAATGCCGCCATCATTATTAAAAAACAAAAAAGCCGTGGACGAATCCACGGCTTTTTTACATTCAAATATCTAAATCCCAGCTATTCAGGCACAGCAACCTTACGCACGGTAATCTGATAATTCTCAGGAATACCATCCTTTGCACTGTTCAGAACAGGATCAAGCAGAAGATAGGCTTCCTGCTCGCCATCTGCACACTGCTTGATCATCATGTCCTTCGGTTCAATCTCAATATCAGTATGAAAAGTCACGATCCTGCGCAGGGTAACAACAGCCTTCAACCCTTCTATGCGTTCGCCGCCTGCCTTCACCAGAGTCACATCGTCTTTAGCCATTCCGGGTAAAATCATTATATTTTCCTCACTTTTGATATGTATAAGAACGGCGTCATCATAGGCTTGTGGCTTGGAAAGTCAAATTACAACCTTAAAGGGTATGGATTCAGCACAACAGCAACGAAAAAACCCCTCGCAACAACGTTGCAAGGGGCTTACTAAATTCAAGCTGGCGGAGAGGAGAGGATTTGAACCTCCGATAGCGTTAACTATACACGCTTTCCAGGCGTGCTCCTTAAGCCGGACTCGGACACCTCTCCGCTTGGGAGAAATGTATTTAGCTAAATCATCCACGCTTGGCAAGAACTTTTTTCAGTTATTTGGGATTAAACTTAAATTTTGGCTGGTTATATAAAAGCGAACCAAAATCGGCGGCTTTAAATTTCATGACCAACTTGATTAAAATCCCCGGCTACTTTAAATTAAGTTCCGTAAATCCAACAAGCAAGGCCGCAATTATGAACAAATGTTCCTGCAATACCCGCATATTCGATTCCTTTGCCAAACGAATCCAGACCCTGCACGAAACAGTGCATGCAAAATCCACCACGGGCATCAAGCTGTACAGCACCATCAGGACCCTTTTCGTAATCAAAAGCCTCAGTAGGATAGTCATCCGCAATTTTTCCAAAGACTGGCAGGAAGCATCATGCCACATCAATGCCGGGGACGACTGCGCGGCAGTTCTTGATAAAGCCGTTCAGCTTAAAGAACAGCTTACAGAATCCCATCTGCGACTGCTTACTCTACCCTCACCCTTTGCGCGCTGGGCAGGCCGCAGACTCACCGGCCCGCTAATGGACTGGAATGACCTTGTGCTTGATCTTTCCATTGCCTCGGACCCCGATATCCAGCATTCCCTCTGCGAACTTGAGGAGGTGCTCTAGCATGACCATGCTTCAAGAAACAGACGCCTATCTGCGCTACGAAAAAAGTCTGCTCAAAAAATATCCACAGGCCCAAAGAGACATCAAACGCGCCAAAAAGAAAATCATAAAACGACCTGCACGCGGTGTTGTCTACCGGGGCCAGAATAAAATAGCCCTGCGCAAAATCCGGGTTTCCATCCGCATCCTGCGTATCTCCCCCCGCAAGGGCTTACGTCTCTTCTATTTTTACTCCGAAAAGAAAAATAAAGCCGTACCCATTTTCATCTTCAAAAAAGGCCGCCCCCAGACCGAAGGACAGGTCATGAAGCTTTTCAACCGTGCGGTTAATGAAGTAGTTGAAGAGTTAAAAACTTAAGCATCCCGTTACGAAATCATACTTTTGGCCGTTGCACTTCCTGTCGATCTTGATTAGCTTTTCCCGACAATATTTCCGCCTGCCGTCCACGCAGGCAACGCACAATTCCAAAAATTAAATTCATACAATCGCTACGCGAACCAACAAATCAGGAGCAGAGAATGAAAGTTTTATGCCTTCAGGGCAGTGCCAGAAAGAAGGGTCATACCGCAAAAATGATCGAATGGGTTGAAGCCGAGCTCAAAGCAATGGGTCACGAAGCTGAGTCTGTTTACCTCAACGACAAAGAGTTGAAAGGCTGTATGGCCTGTATGAAATGCAAGGAAAAGCCGGAAGAAATCGGCTGCGTGCTTAAGGATGACATCCCGGCGATTCTGGAGCAGATGGTTCAGGCCGATGCGGTTGTCTTCGCTTCCCCGCTCTACTTCTGGGGAGTTTCCGCACAGCTCAAGGCCGTAATCGACAGAACCTACAGCCTGTACGTCGATTACCACATGCCGACCCACGATTCCCTGATCAAAGGCCAGCGGCACGGTATTCTGATCACCGGCGGCGGCCCCATGGAAAACAATGCCGAAGAAACCTTCACCGGACTTTCCAGAATGCAGAAACCGCACATGACCAAACACACCGCAACCCTGTTCCTCGGCGGCTGTAAGAACCCCGAAGCCCTCGGGGATGAAGCAAAACAAAAAGCTGTAGAGTTTGCGCGGGATCTGGTTAAATAAAATCTGCAAAAAGATTTAATGAAAAAGCCTGACGTGATTTTGGTCGCGTCAGGCTTTATTAATGCTGGATATTATTTACAAACCTAAAATTCAAATTTCGCTGCCAGCTTTTCATGACACCTTTTAATAAAAACAAGCATATCTGCGGGATCACCGCTTTCATAAAACTCTATCATTCCAGTGTTGTACTCTGCCAGAAACTTAGCAGGTATGGACATGGGAGGATAACCGTTCGATAAAAGATGCCCGTTCATCATCAGCAGGCCCGTACGCTTATTACCATCATAAAAAAACTGGCTGCGGGCAAAAAGCAAATGCAAAAGATATCCCTGAACCGGAATTGATTCTTCAGCCGCTACGGTTTCCATCACCTTTTGAAATACACCGTCTAGTTCTTCCGGCTTGGGTGGACAATAATCAGTTCCGGCAATCCCCACCTTCCCGGACCTGAATCGTCCGATTTCCAAGGCTTCATCTTTTGCAATCACGGCTTGAAGTTCACACGCGATATTTTTACTCAACTCAAACTTGCCCGATTCAGCCAGACCGAGCAATGCTTCCCAGCCAAGTACCTGCTGCCTAAGCTTTTCAGCATCTGAAATTTTATGGCCGCCCACAGTAATTCCCTGAATAAAGGTCTGAACCTCCGGAAAGGTAAAAGGCATCCCTTCCAGTTTCTGGGTATCAAAAACCAGTTCTGTAAAAATCTTGCGGGCAACGAATAGGGCTTTTTTCTTATCAGGGCGCATGAACTACCTCAACATTGAATAGGGAACTGCGTCCTGAACGCAGCACTTAAGAATTTCATAAAAGACTATTTTCATTTACTTGAACTGTCAATTTTCAAGAAAATATCCACATGCAGCCGCGGCACTACGCAGATTACAACAACCCCATATTCTCCCTCATAAGTCATTTCAAACACCGAAAACGGCATTTCAAACACAAAGCATAGAATTATCCGACTCCTTCATGCAGAAGAAGCTCACCATTTTTATTCGCAAAAAGGACGGAGGAACTTTTTATGCTATTTTTCTTTGCCTGTGTGGCATCCCTGATTGTCGGCTATCTTATTTACGGTAAATTTGTGGACAACGTGTTCACCCCGGATCCGAACCGCACCACTCCCGCATACGCCATGCGTGATGATGTGGACTACATGCCCATGCCCATGTGGAAGCTCATGTTCATTCAGGTTCTGGATATCGCCGGTATCGGACCCATCTTCGGACCCATCCTCGGTGCTCTGTACGGTCCCGTTGCACTTATCTGGATCGTTATCGGCTGCATCTTCGGCGGCGCAGTTCATGACTATTTCAGCGGCATGCTTTCCATCCGCAACAACGGCGCATCCGTTCCCGAGCTGGTCGGTGAATACCTCGGCATGACCGCACGTCAGGTAATGCGTGTCTTCGCTTTCGTACTGCTCATGCTGGTCGGTGTTGTATTTGTACTCGCCCCCGCAAAGCTGCTCACCGGACTGACCGGAGTAGAGACCGGAATCCTCGTAGCCTGCATCTTCGGTTACTACTTCCTCGCTACCATCCTGCCCATCGATAAACTCATCGGCAGACTCTACCCCGTATTCGGCGCACTGCTGCTGGTTATGACCGTAGCCCTCGCCATCGCACTCATGTTCAGCGGCCATACCATGCTGCCCAACCTTGATTTCGCAGTTAACACCCATCCCGGTGATAAACCCATCTGGCCCCTGCTCTTCATCACCCTGTCCTGCGGCGCAATCAGCGGCTTCCACGCTACCCAGTCTCCGCTCATGGCCCGCTGTGTAAAGAATGAAACCGAAGGCCGCCCCGTATTCTACGGCGCAATGATCATCGAAGGTATCATCGGCCTGATCTGGTGTGCACTGGGCCTCTCCTTCTACGAGTCTCCCGAAGCACTGAACGCAGTTATCGCTGCCGGTTCCCCTTCCGCAGTAGTATCTGAAGTTGCAAACTCCCTGCTCGGCCCCGTAGGCGGCATCTTCGCCATCATCGCGGTAGTAATTCTGCCCATCACCAGTGGCGATACCGCTTTCCGCTCTACCCGCCTCATAGTAGCGGAAACCTTCAAAATGGATCAGGGCCCCGCACTCAAGCGTCTGCTCATCGCAGTACCCCTGTTCGCACTGGGTTACGTAATCTCCACCCAGAACTTCTCCGCAATCTGGAGATACTTCGGATTCTCCAACCAGTGCCTGTCCATGCTGGTTCTCTGGACCTCCGCAGTATTCCTCGCCCAGCGCGCAAAACTGCACTGGATCGCATCCATCCCCGCAACCTTCATGACCGCAGTTGTCGCCACATTCATCTGCCAGGCCAAGATCGGTTTCGGACTAGACATGAACATCTCCATCATGATCGGTGCCGCAGCAGCAATCGCAGCGTTCGGTGCCTTCTTCGTGAAGTATGTTCGCCCCAACGCAGCGACCCAGACTAACTAACCCATCTTCCTACAGACAACACAGCCACCTTCCTAAATAGAACCTCCCCCGCTTGCGATGCAGGCGGGGGAGGTTTTGCTTTTGTTATAATCTTTAAATTCTAAGCTGCGACAGGCCGGACATCATACCCCCGACAAGCCAAAAGGATATACCGTGGAATAGTACGCTCCCCACTCTTATAGTAGGCAACCATACGCCTGCTGATCCCTAAAGCCTTGGCAGCCGAATCAAGTGAGAAACCATGACCTTCCATCCATGCAGCAAAATCTTTGGGATGCATTGCCTGCTCAGTCTGAAACATCCAGAGCATCCGCAAAGTGTCTGAGGTCATATCAACTTCATCAGCAATCCAATCAACAGTTCCGCCGTATTCACCAACCTGCGGATCATATTCATTCCAACCACTATCACGCAAACACGCATAGGTCTGATAGCGGTCTATATATTCGTGAACATCAACCAATGCCTGCACATTGTCTTCCCAAGTGACAAACAAGGTATAAGGAACTTCGCCCTTTTCAATTGCGATAACTCTAAAAATTCTATCAGGCATAATTATTTCCCCCTTTTCTCCCATTCCTGAAGAAGCCATTCCTGATTTTCTTTAACCCAAGTAAGAGCTTCATTAATCTGAGCAGGCCGCGCCTGCCCCTTAAAAACTTCACAAGTTCGAATGTTTATCAAAACGATAAAATCAGGAGAGACAACATGAACATGAGGAGGATTATGGTCGTTTTCGTTTAAGCTGATTTTGATCTTGTTAATTCTATGGATGGTTGGACTCATTCATTCTCTCCTGACTTAAAGATAGTGCAACTATTGCACTTGGTCAAGTATGTAAATAATATGTCCCACCCAAACCCCTCCCCCGCTTGCGATGCAGGCGGGGGAGGGGTTTGGGTGTTTTGGAATTGAAAATGAATAATGAAAATTTATTTTCGTCTACGGGGCTTTAAAACAGGCTTGGCTGGTTCATATGCTTTAAGTCCTTGATCACCTGTCAGCAACTCAACAGAACTACCCATCTTTGCATAATAATCGGCAACATCTTTAATCGTAAAATCGCCAATACTTAAAGAAGAACAATGCTCAGGCCAATCCTTCACAAGCTTTAAAAGCTGTTCGCTACTCCACAATGAACTCTGATCTGTAAACGCTGCCCAAGGAGACTTCTCATTTGCAGCTTTCTCAATCACTGTCGAAAGAGCCATAGCAAAATCATAGCAATTTCCGGTCTTAACCTGAGCAACATGGTTCCCACATTCAATCAAAGTAGCCATGGGAAGGACAAATAGCGTTCCCGCTTTCTCTTCATCTAAAAATTTCTGATCAACACGTCTGTAATCCCAATTGTCATCTTTGGGGCCACATGTTGTTTTACCGGGAACCTGCAAATAGACGCACAAAATCGAAGTATCAACAATAAGAACTTTCTGGGGCATTCTAATCTTCCCCATCATGCAGTGCTTTTTGAATCCTACCCTGCGTAACCAGATCCCCAAGCGGCCCGCTCGCCATCAATTTAGGAAGCTTCTCAATATCTTCCAGCAAAGTTATCTGACTGTTCCCGCTTGCATCCCTATGCACGACGGAAACAAAAGGAATCCCTTCAGGGCCGAGAGCATTAAGCAAAGCAGGGTTATGGGTCACCGCGAGAACATCTACACCGCGCTCTGCACCAAGTTCTTTTAAGCCCCTGAGAAGAAGTTCTGCACGGGATGGATGTAGACCGTTATCTAATTCTTCAATTGCAATCAGACTTCCCGGTTCCATTGTCAGGACCGCAACCAGAATTGCGATGAAACGCAGGGTTCCGTCAGACATGCTGTTAGCATCAACAAGAGTTTCAGAATCATTCTTTCCCCATAACTCAGTACAGTACAAATCAGCTTTACTTTTGGTTAAACCTACAGTCTGCGCCCAAACTCTTCTTATTTCTCCTTCTGGAAGTTCCGTTAAAAAACGTAAAATATTTTTTTCAACTTCTGTCTTATCTGCACGATTGGCTAAAAATCCAGCAACATTAAACCCATTATAAGACAAATACTCTGAAAGCTCTGTCGCTTCCCGCATAACCTCTGGAACTGGCTTAAAAGGAAACAACTCCACCAATTCTTTCTTAATTACCTTAACATGGTCCAAATATTTACCAAAAGTATTATCAATTGGGGCTAATGCATATATTGCAGGAAGAACATGTCCACCAATAATCCCTTCAACACCGTAAGTATCGTATGTACGACCAAAATCATCATTTGAAGCAAGATTAAAAATATTTACGTTATCAGTCTTACAAACAAGATATTCAGAAATAATTCTAGATCCGCTCTCTATGTCAACTGACACAGAATATTCATAATCAGAATCATCAATTAAAAAACTAACCCGAATAGTAAATTGCATTTTCCCAAAAAACGCTGCACGCGTCCTTCCTCCTCTAATGGGAGGAAGCCCCCGTACTCCAGCCAAAGCAGCATCAACCCCAACCCCCGAAGCAATACGCCGAATAAACTCAAGCGCATCCAAAACATTAGACTTGCCGCTTGAATTGGCACCAATCAAGACTGTGAGTGGATCAATGTAAAGAGTCGCATCAGCAAAACTCTTCCAATTAATGAGCTGAATCTTCGTTATCATTTTTTAAACCTGAGTGACTTTGGTCGAAGGTATGAATTATTCTTTAGGACTTAACTAGAACTTATCTACAATGAATACATAACGATTACAACCATCACTCCCCCCCAACAACAGCCTCCACCCCCGCAACAGCCTCCACCCCCSCAACAATATCCAGCAACTCACCGGTAATCGATCCCTGCCGGGTGGTACGATATTCTGATTCAAGGACCTCGACATGCTCGATGATGTTTTTCTCGGCAACCTGCATGGCGGCGAGGCGGGAACTGTTCTCGGCGGCTAAAGATTGAACAATTCCGCCGTATACGGAGATGTATAGATATTCCCTGAATAAACTTGAGAATAAATCTTGAACCGGAACGTTGGTCATGGGCAGGGATTTCCCATTCCATTTCGTGCTTCCGCTACGCTTATGGAGCGGTAAAATATGACGGGCAGCGACTTTGTCGCCATCGCTGACGTGCAGGTTATTCACTATGCTGAAATGATTCATCCCGCGCTTGTTACGCCACTCTTCAAGGTGCTGCTCAATATCATCTACAATGCTGTCCACTCCGCGCAGGCTGCCCGGAACCCGAAAATTCAAATCCACCTCGATTCCCGAATCCTCAAGAGCACCACGCACCCGCTCTCCGCAGGTCCAGCAGATCACGTTCTGCCCTTCCTCACGAAGTTCTTCCACCACCGCAACAGTCTGCGCCCGTGCCAGCTCATTAAACTGCCCGCACATGCCCTGATCGGAACCGATTGCCAGCACCACAGCAATTCCATCTCTCGGGCCATGGGGGAGAATTCCGGCATTGCGGAAAAACACAGTCCAGCCCTGTTCGATGACCTCTCCGTACTCGCCCACTCCCTTGGCGGCATTCTCAAAATGGCGGATGTTGACCGCAGCAAGGGCCTTCATGGTCTTGACCACCGAAAGCAGATCGCCCGAGGTTGCGATCTTTTTGCGGACCGTTTCAAGCTGCTGCATTGGCCTCCCTCCACTTCTGCATATGCTGGGTGACCGCTTTTTCAAGCTCGGCCCAGATTTCATCCTTGGGTTCGGCCTGCGCCAGACGATCCATTGCTTCAAAACTCTCCTGCATTCGGGCCAGCAAATACTGCTGAACTTCTCCGATACTCTCCAGCGGGACATCATCCAACAACCCAAGCGATACGGTCCAAAGAATGACCACCTGCTCTGCAGCACTGAGCGGCGAGAAGCGGTCCTGCTTGAGCAGTTCTCGCACCCGCATCCCGTGTTCAATACGATTTCTGGTATCCTGATCAAGCCTTGTGCCGAACCTTGCGAATGCTTCCAGCTCCTGAAACTGGGAATAGGTCAGGCGCAGGTCACCGGAAACCTTACGGTAGGCCTTGGGCTGGGCCCGTCCGCCTACTCGTGAAACCGACTTGCCCACATCGATTGCCGGGAGCATGCCTTTCTGGAAAAGCACCGGGGAAAGATAAATCTGCCCGTCGGTGATGGAAATAAGGTTCGTAGGAATATAGGCCGAGATATTCTGGGCCTCGGTTTCCACGATGGGCAGCGCGGTAAGCGTACCGCCTCCGTGTTCCGGCTTAAGCCTTGTGGAACGCTCCAGCAGCCTTGAATGGATATAGAAAATATCCCCCGGAAAAGCCTCACGCCCCGGAGGACGGCGCATTAGCAGACTGAGCTGGCGATATGCTTGTGCGTGGCGGGTCAAGTCGTCATACACGATAAGCACATCCTTACCCTGCTCCATGAAATATTCAGCCATGCTCGTTGCCGCATAAGGGGCAATATACTGCATGCCCGAAGGAGCATCGCCCTCAACAACCACAACGAAACTGTAATCCATGGCCCCGTGGTTGCGCAGGGTATCAATCACCCGTGCCACCGAAGTACTGCGCTGCCCGATGGCGCAATACACGCAGACCACGTCACCCTTTTTCTGATTCAGGATAATATCAAGAGCCACGGCGGTTTTCCCGGTCTGGCGGTCGCCAAGTATAAGTTCCCGCTGGCCGCGCCCGATGGGAATCAACGTATCAATCACCTTGATGCCGCTGGCCATGGGCGTATCAACCGGGGCACGCATCAGGATTGGCGGGGCTTCTGATTCTACCGCACGGGTCTCGAGTGTTTCCGGTTGCGGACCGCCGTCCAGCGGATTGCCCAGCGGATCTACAACACGCCCGATCAAGGAATCCCCCACCGGGACGCTCAGCACCGTGCCGGAAGGAACAGCTTCATCCCCGGCTTTAAGGCCCGTGTTCGCGCCCAGCAGGGCCACGCCGATGGAATCCGGCAGCAAATCCAGAGCCATGCCCGGAACATCGTTGCCAAGCGTAATCAACTCTTCCGAACGCACTGAACCAAGACCCTGCACCTGCGCAACACCGCGGGCCACGGAAATCACCCGACCTACTTCACGTGAATCAGGAGAATAATCCATGTTCTCACGGCCCTTCTCATGAGCATTCAAGGCCTGATTTATGTTCTTTTCAAGAAAAGACATTTTGCCTCCGGCGGCTCTCCGAGGGCTTAAACCCTTTTGAAAAAGGGTTTAAGAATCCCAAAACTTTTTATTAAGGCTTCGCCGCTTCGTCTGAAAGAGTGTGCGGCAAATTTAGCTATTTATTTCTGTTAAAATTTTACTCTCAAGCTCTGTTACATATGAACTTAAATTCCATTCCCACTTGCGATCTCCGGCAATTAGCTCAATACCGAGGCCCAATCTTGGATCGTTTGAAAATATCCGTTCATTTTGAACCGGGAACAATTCCTCAAGTAATTGTTTAAGTTTTTGTTCTTGTAAATCAGTATGTTCAAACCCTGTACGGATCAGAATTTCAGAATTACCGCAATCAACATCCCGTGCCTCTGCATCTATCCGCTGCATGAATCCGCTCAGAATCAGCTGCTCCAGATCACTGCCGGAAAGGTCCTGCACAATGCGTGCGGCTGTGGCGGAAACTTCGTGGGTAAGCTTTTTGCGCAGGTTAAGTGCAACGCTTTCCTTTTCCCGCTCCAGCGCGGCCAGCCATTCCCTGCGCATGGTTTCTATCTCACCACGAGCGGATTCCATAGCCTGATTGCGCCATCGTTCGGCCTCGGCATGAATTTCGGCCATGACTTCAGATTCGCGGTTCTCAAGCTCCTCGCGCTTACGGCGAAGCTCGACATTAATAATTTCCGCTTTATCTCGCGCCTCACGCAATGCCCGCGTTTCCTGCGCAACACGCTCCTTGCGTTCCTGCATAGCCGTAACAATGGGCCTGTACAGAAACATCCTGAGCAGCGCGATAAGCACGAAGAAATTCACGATCTGAGCAATGATCGTGAACCAGTCCAGCAGCATTATCAGCCTCCGGCCTTTTCAATAAAATAGGACCAGAACGGATTGGCAAAAAGCAGAATCATGGCCAACACAAAGCAATAAATAGCCGTGGATTCGACCATAGCCATACCCACAAACAGGAATTTCACAATAGTATTGGTCTCATCCGGCTGCTGGGCAATGGAACTGAGTGCCCGCGAAAGAGCCATCCCTTCACCAATCGCCGGACCAATGGCTCCGATACCCATGCAAAGACCGGCCGCAATTATCGACCCGAATGCAATCCAACCAAGAGTTTCCATTGAGAACCCCCTTTATTTAATTCAATTAGGCGAAGCCTTAATAAAAGGTTTTGGGATTCTTAAACCCTTTTGACACAAATCCGCAGGAAAGCGGATTTGCCCGGTGCCAGAAAGGCACCGCCCCGAAGGGGTAAGCCCCAGGAAGGGGCGCAATAAAAAGGGTTTAAGGCCCCCGGCAGGGCCGCCGGAGGCTTACCCATGCACTTCCAGACCCGCAGCAATAAATACCGCCGCGAGCACGGTAAAAATATAAGCCTGCACAACTCCGATAAGCAGCCCCAGCATCTGCATGATTACGGGAACGAAGAGCGGCATGATCACCAGTAATATCGCCCCCATCATGGTTCCGCTGAGAATATTTCCGAACAAACGCACTGCCAGCGCAAAAGTACGGCTGACCTCACCGATTATATTAAACGGCAGCATAAACGGCGAAGGCTGCACGTAACTTTTGAGATAATTGAGCAGACCGTTCTGCTTGATGCCGTAATAAGGAACCGCGAAAAATACGATCAGACTGAAGGCTGTGGTGGTGGAAAGCGATCCCGTGGGCGGCTTGAATCCCGGCACTACGGAAAGCAGATTGGAAACTAAAATGAAAATGAACAGACTTCCGAGCAGCGGCAGGAACTTTTCAGGCTGCTGATTGGTAGCGTCTTTGATCTGAACAAGCAGCCCGCCCACCAGTACTTCCAGCAAATTCTGCTGATCTGAAATTTGCGCGGACGATGTAACCCGGCGGGTCACCAGCCAGGAAAATCCCGCAAGCAGAACCATAACCAGCCATGTGTAAACAATGGTGGCATTCAGCTTGAAAAAACCGAAGCTGAAATAAACGATATGGTCCGGGCTTATTTCCATTCAGACCTCTTTACCTTCACAAATTCCAGCACGCCCATGCCGCAATGGTTTGCCAATGCGTAAGTCCTGAGCAAATAAAAGCCGAGAAACGCCGACACAAACGGTAACGGACCGTAGCTCATAACCTGTGCGAACCCCCATAGAGTGATCCCGTAACGTCCCAGATAACTGGACCAGAAAAAGAGCCTCGGCCTTTCGCAACGGGGCAGAATACGCACTGTCAGCCACAGCCCGCCGAAATGTACTGCCGAGAGCAGCAGGCCGATACCGAAAGCGGCAATGGTTATTATATAATTACTGATGATCATCGTTTTTATCCTTCAACTCTGGTTCCTTCGTTTCTAAGTCCTTAGATTTCAAATCCTGCTGCTCCCATTCCTCTCGTTCCCTGATGATCTTGTTCTTCTCGCGGTTCATCCATATTCCGGCGAAGAGACAGCCTACAGCCAGCCCGGCTCCGAGCATGGTCATGGTCCAGTTGATTTTCGCAGGCCAATTATGGTCCATCCAGACTCCCAGCAGACTGCCCAGCACTATCGGCACTGCCACCAGCCAACCAACGGCCCCCATGGCCCCGAAAGCCGACCACGCGCCCACGGTCCCTTTCTGCTCCGCACGAATTTTGCGCTGCTCTTTGGAGCCTACGGTCTGACCGAAATCATCGGACTTATGTTCATCGGCCCTGTGCTCACTCATCATGTAGTCTCCACCTCAATGAGAGTTCGCACGAATCCGGCCTCAAGCTTAGCGACAGCACTGCGTGCGGACTTCTCAGCCTCTGCGGCCTCATCCTGCATACGCATAACTTCTGCTTCAAGCTCACCCAATTCGCCCGCTACAGCCGCACGGGATGAAACACGTACAGCATCGCCCTTTTTGACCAGCACCCCGCCATTCACCGCCAGATGATGCGACTCACCTTCAACTTCGTAAGTAAGAATTCCCGGCGCAAGAGCAGATGCAGTGTCAATATGGTTGGGCAACAGGCAAAAGCCGCCCCTGGTGGATTCAGCCAGAACCTTATCCACCGGACGGTCCAAAAAGAGACCTGCGGGGACCAGAATCTTCAGTCTCATCTGCCGACCTCCTCAATTGAACCGATCATGTAGAAATCACGCTCAGATGCATCGGGAAATTCGTCATTCAGAATCCGCTCACAGCCGAGGACCGTATCTTCAAGGGAGACAATACGCCCGTCCATGCCCGTAAAATGCTTGGTGGTGTTGAATGGCTGGGTCATGAACCTTTCCAGTCTGCGTGCGCGGGAAACAATCTTGCGGTCCTCGCGGGAAAGCTCCTCAAGGCCGAGCATGGCGATGATATCTTTAAGGTCCTCATATTGGGCCAGTGTGCGGCGCACCTCACGGGCTACGTCATAATGACGCTGCCCTACAATTGCCGGAGAAAGCATCATGGAACGGGATTCCAGCGGATCGACCGCAGGGTAAAAACCTTCTCCCGCACGCTTGCGGGAAAGTACGATGGAAGATGAAAGATGGGAAAATGTATGCGTCGCCGCCGGGTCGGTCAGATCATCGGCGGGTACGTATACGGCCTGAATAGATGTAATGGCCCCGGAACGGCTGGATGAAATACGTTCCTGAAGTTCCGCCAGATCGGAACCAAGCGTAGGCTGATAGCCCATGCGTGAAGGCAGACGCCCCAGCAGCCCGGAGAGCTCCATCCCGGCCTGAATAAAACGGAAGATGTTATCGATGAGCAGAAGTACATCCTTGCCCTGTTCATCCCGGAAATGCTCGGCAATGGTCAAGGCGGTATGCCCGGTACGGAAACGCGCCCCCGGAGGTTCGTTCATCTGCCCGAAAACCATGACCGTATTATCAAGCACCCCTGCATCACCCATTTCGCGGTAAAGCTCTTCACCTTCGCGGCAACGTTCCCCGATTCCGCAAAAGATACTGATCCCGCTATGTGCACCGACCATGTTGTTGATCAACTCGGTAATGAGCACGGTCTTGCCCACCCCCGCACCGCCGAAAAGCCCGGCCTTGCCACCTTTCTCAAGCGGCATAAGCAGATCGACAACCTTGATTCCGGTAGTAAAAATTTCCTCGGACACAACACGCCTGGATAATTCGATGGGCTGATTGTGGATGGAGCGCAGTTCTATATCTGCGGGCAGGTCTTTGCCGTCCACCGGATCACCGAAGACATTGAGCACCCGGCCCAGCAGTTCTTCGCCCACAGGAGTGCTCAAAGTTTCGCCGCTGCTGTAAACCGCATCACCACGGGCCAGTCCTCCGGTGGGAGTCATGGCAATAGCGCGCACGGAATTCATATCCAGATGGTCGGCAACCTCAAGGGAAACCGCTTTCTCGCCACCGGAATACATAACAGAAAGCAAGGGGGGAATATCTTCAGGAAAACGCACATCCACAACAGATCCCCGTACAGATATTACTTCGCCTGTATATTTGTGTTCCATACCGTCACCACCGCAACTGGAGTCATACTCTGCAAAGCAAAAAAATCCTATTCTGTTTATAGAATACGGAAACGGGAAGTTTAGTAAAGAGTTTTTGAATTAAGTTTGTTTTTTCACCGAAGTAAGTGCTCCACCCGAAGAACGTGCTCTTCTCCTGTTGACTTCCATATATTTAAGAGTAGCCTGTCCCGGTCACGAAAACATTTTCTGGAGTCATCCCAATGATTATAAAGAATAAAAAACAAATCGACCTCATGCGCGAAGCAGGTATTCTGCTCCACAAAGCCCACATGGTGGCTAAAGAAATGTGCGAAGCAGGTGTAACCACCGAAGCAATCAATGCCGAAGTGGAGAAATATATCACCTCCAACGGAGCCACTCCGCTTTTCAAAGGTGTTCCGGGCAAGGTTCCTTTTCCTGCCGGCTGCTGCATGTCCATCAACGAAGCTATCGTTCACGGCATCCCCTCCGCCCGTAAACTGGAGAATGGAGATATCCTGTCCATCGATATCGGTGTGCGCTTGAACGGCTGGTGCTCAGACTGCGCCGTAACCCATGCCATCGGTGAAATTGATGATGAGAAAAGAAAACTCATGGACGTGACCGAGGAATGCCTGCGTATTGCCATTAAACGCATCAAGCCCGGCGTAAAATGGAGCAAGATCGCCAAGGAAATGTCCAAATACGCCCGCAACGAAGGCTTTTCCGTTGTTGAATCGCTGGTGGGCCACGGTATCGGTGAAGGACTCTGGGAATCCCCGCAGGTCCCCAACTACCACAGCAGGCTGGTCAAGGATTTCAAGCTCAAACAGGGTCTGGTCATTGCCGTGGAACCCATGATCAACGCTGGTGTAAAGACCACCGAAACCCTCAAAGACCACTGGACCATCGTCACTAAGGACGGCAAGCCTTCCGCCCACTTCGAGCACACCATCGCTGTTACCTCCACCGGATCACAGGTGCTTACCTGCGGGGAGAACGGCGAAGGCTGGGCGATGTAGGATTTATTTACTTACGATTCTTGACGTAATATAACTTTATGCCTATTTATATAGACAGAGGTACTTGAAATGGCATTACTTTTTGATGACTCAGAAAAGCTAAAAGAAGCTGTAGGCAAAGAGGCTGCCGAAGTTATTGCTCATGTTCTGGAAAGGCAGGACGAACAATACAAGCAAGAACTTGCTACAAGAGCAGACCTGATGGCCATGAAAGCGGAACTACAGGTAGAAATCGCCACAGTTCGTGGAGAACTGAAAGCTGAAGTCAGAGATGCCAAATCAGAAATTATTAAATGGATGGCTGGCCTTCTTATTGTTCAAGGAGGATCAATAGCTGCCCTAGTGAAACTACTCTAATGCGAGCACACTCTAAACACCAAGCTCCCTTTGGATTCTCCATCGGGAGCTTTCTTCATATTTAACACAATGGATCAAAATACTCCCAACCGTACTCCTTTAGATGTCCTGCGCCAGACCTACGGTTATGAATCATTCCGCGGCCCGCAGGAAAACATCATCGACCGCATCATGGGCGGCGGAAATGCCGTTGTTTTCATGCCCACCGGTGGCGGTAAATCCGCCTGCTACCAGATCCCGGCCATCCTGCGTCCGGGGGTGGGCATTATCATTTCCCCGCTCATCGCCCTGATGCGCGATCAGGTGGCGGCCCTGCAGCAGATGGGAGTACGTGCGGCCTGTTTGAATTCTTCGGTGCAGCCTTCCGAGGCCAACCACATCATCCATGAACTGCACAGCGGAAACATGGACCTGCTTTACGTGGCCCCGGAACGGTTGGCCCAGCCCGGATTCATGGACATGCTTTCCGGCATTAAGATCAGCCTCATCGCCATTGACGAAGCTCATTGCGTTGCCCAGTGGGGACATGATTTCCGACCCGACTACCTGCGTCTTGGCGTGTTTGCGGAAATGTTCCCCAATGTCCCGCGCATGGCCCTGACCGCCACTGCCGACGGGCCCACGCGCAAAGAAATACTGCATCGACTTTCTTTTACGGAAGACGACATTTTCGCCACCGGGTTTGACCGCCCGAACATCCGCTACACAGTGGTTCCCAAGGATCAGGAAAAACGGCAGCTCTTGAATTTCATCAAGAACGACCATTTCGCGGAATGCGGCATCGTCTACCGCATGAGCCGCAAGAAAGTGGAATCCACCGCAGCATGGCTCTGCAAACAAGGTATCAACGCCCTGCCTTACCATGCCGGACTGGACGCGCAGACCCGCGAAGCCAATCAGGCCCGGTTCATGTCTGAAGACGGTATCGTCATGGTGGCGACCATCGCCTTCGGTATGGGCATCGACAAACCGGACGTGCGCTACGTGGCCCATCTCGATCTGCCCAAGACCATCGAGGCCTACTATCAGGAAACAGGTCGTGCCGGACGTGACGGACTGCCCGCCGAAGCATGGATGTCCGTGGGTATTCAGGATATCGGCTTCCTGAAACGGATGATCATGTCCGGCAATGCTCCCGATGACCGCAAGGCCCTTGAGCTGCGCAAACTGAACGCCCTGCTCGCTTATTGCGAATCTCCGGGCTGTCTGCGTCAGTCACTGCTTGCCTATTTCGGGGAAGAACTTGAAAAAACCTGCGGAAACTGCTTCACCTGCATTAACCCGCCATCCACCTTTGACGGAACCATTCCGGCCCAGAAAGCCCTTTCCAATATTTACCGCACCGAACAGCTTTTCGGGGCCAACTACCTGATCGACATCCTGCTGGGCAAGGAAAGTAAACGAATTTCAACACAGGGACATGCAAGCCTGAGCACCTACGGCATCGGTAAGGAATTTAATTCCGACGAATGGCTCTCCATCCACCGCCAGCTGGTTTCCCAAGGGTTGGTTGATGTGGATATGGAAGGTTACGGATCGTTGAAACTGAACGGTAAAAGCTGGGAGGTTCTGCGTAAGGAACGCACTGTAGCCTTGCGCAAGGACCCGGTACTGGCCAAGACCAAAACCCGCAAGTCCCGCAAGAAGCTGGTCATCGGCGATGCGAACAGCCCGTCCCTCACCACTCCCGAAGCTCAGGAACTGCTGGAATCTTTACGCAGCCTACGCAACACCCTCGCGCAGGAGCAGCATGTCCCGGCCTATGCCATCTTCGCAGACAAAACCCTGCTGGAGCTGGGCTGCTATCGCCCGCAGACCACCGGGGAACTGTACGCCATCAGCGGTCTAGGCGACCAGAAAATCTTCCGCTACGGAGCCGCAATAGTTGAAGTTCTGCTGAATCATCAGGAACAACACGGCAGACCGGACGACCTTTTTCCCATCCCGGAAGACAAAATCAAGGAAGTCCCCGCTTCAAAGCCCAAAAAAGAAGGTCCCACTGTATCAGCATCCGCACTGGAAACCCTTGAGCTCTTCGAAGAACTGATGGACGTAGAAAAAGTGGCTGAATCACGCGGTATCAAGCCTGCAACGATTTATGCCCACCTGACTTCATGCATCGGGGCCGGAAAAGTAAACGTGACCGATATACTTGATTTTAAAGATACGGAGCTGGAATGCTTAAAAGACACCCTCGCTTTCTACAAAGAGGAAGGTCTCATGCAGCTCAGTCCGGTTTTTAATGGGCTCTGCGGAAATTACTCCTACGAACAGCTGCGCATGATCCGGGCCGCCATGTAAAAAACATTACCGCTTTCCTACTATACATTTGACCTGAATCGAAAACTTTGAATAAGATGGCAATACCATCTGTTGTCCTTAAACACTCAGGTACAAATCTTGTTGCATAAATATCTACTCATTTTCATGATCTGCGCGGGAATGAACATCTTCCCAAACAGCGGACACGCCGCAGAAAAAATTACTGTCTATGGCGACAAGACATATCCGCCGTACAGCTATGTACAAAACGGGACCTATAACGGAATTTACGTACAAATTCTGCAAAAAGCATTCGCCCGCATGGATGGATACGATGTTCAAATCAAGCCGTTGCCATGGAAAAGAGTCCTTCTCGGAATTGAAAAGGGACATTATTTTGCATTCTTCCCCCCCTATTACCGCCCCAAACTGCGCCCGTGGATAGATACTTATTCTGTGCCTATCCTTGAAGAAGGCTACGGGCTGTTTTGCCGGAAAGAAGTTCTAACCAAACCGCGTCAAAATTGGCCGGAAGACTATAAAGATCTCCAGATCGGCACCAATCTCGGTTTTGCCGTACCCGGAATTGATAAAATTAAGTTTCAGAAAGCAGCCAGCACAATACAAAATGCCAAAAAATTAATGCAGGGAAGAATTGATTGTTACGCCAGCAACAACATCTCATCCCTCTACATGTTAAATAAAGTGGGTGCAGATTTATCAAAGCTTAAAAAAAGCATACAAATCAGCACAGAACACGGTTATCTTGGATTTTCAGGAAATAACAACCCTCCGTATAAACAGGATTTCATACGGCAATTCAACGACAAAATTCTTGAAATGCAAAAAAACGGGGAGATAGATGCCATAGTTAACGAATTTATCCATTAAAAAAGCCGACCTGAAATCAACAGGTCGGCTTTACTTTTTCCAATTAAAACCAGACTACGCTATACGGTATGCAGACGAATTATTCTTGCTGGGATGAATCCTGCCCTGCTTAGCCAGCTTGCGGACCAGCTCGTCTGTGGCATCCAGAATCTTTCTATCGCCCTTGATAAGCGGCCTGTCATCGCCCCATGAATCCAGCATATCCGGGTCTTTTACTGTCAGATGAACAACAGCGGAAAAGAACCGGCGCAGGTTGATAAGCAAGGAAAACGGTTCCTGATCACGGGAAAGATCGAGTCCTTCCATAGATTCAAAGGTCACCTCGAAAGGCTCCTGAATTCGGGGCTCGAAAACCAGATCATCATTCCACAAATAGCGGGTATTCAAATGCTGCGACTGATAGGCCACATAGTTGGCATAAGACCGGGCAGTACCCACATGCACATTGTACAGACCGTCCAGAGCATCATCAAAGCAGATGTTCAGATACTCCACCAATTCTTTGAAATAAACACCGCCGCCCTTTTCCACGAGGTCGAACTCATAAGGAATCTCCTTATTCTCCGGCATGGAAAGCAGAGCCAGCATGGTCAGGATTTCCTCAACTGTACCGGCACCGCCGGGATGAACCTTGCCGCGGTGGGAAGCACGGATAAATGCTTCCATACGCTCTTCAATGGTCGGAAAAGTGAGCAGTTGGGTGACAAGCTCGTTGGGTGCTTCCGCAGCCAGAATCTTCTTCTCGGAAAAACCGATAAAATCACGGTGTCCGAAACGCTCAAAGGTGTTCTGCTTACCGTAAGCCACCTGCGCGCCTTTGAACGGGGCCTTCATAACCCCGACACCGCACCCGGTGATGTTCTCCATGTCGGGCATGAAAAGCGCGGTCCAATAACCGAGTTCCTTGGCAAAATTGTATTCATCCATGGGAACCTGATGCCCGCCCCAGGTGAACATGACCAGCCCGCGCTCACCCCGGTACATCAGCCCGGAATGTTCAACAAATTTCCTGATATTGGTTGAACGGCAGCAGTCAGTGCCGCAATCAAATTTTGGGGCAAAAATAATATCACGGATCACCGCAGAAATGTGCTCCACAGACTGCCAGATAACATTTCGGCCATCGTAGAGGCAATCCCTCGGCACACGGGTACACATCAAATTGACATGGCCGTTCACCCGGTCCACCTCAATCTGCATATCTTTAAATTTTACGCGTATTTCGCGGGTATCGCAGACATCATTCTTGTGCACGTTGATCAAGGCACCAATGATCTCAGTCATACGATTTTCAGGATCAGCCAGCCCTTGGGCAAGACGTTCAATATCAGCTTCACTGAACTGCTGTGAGACAATCCTGCGGGGAAGAATGGGAATCTTTAATTCTGTTTGCATAAGGAAAATGAGTAATCAGAACACAGGCAAATGCAAGGATAAATTGCATTCCAGCTGAAAAGAAATCAAACCGACACGAAAAAGCCCCTCACAACATCGTTGCAAGGGGCTTACTAAATTCAAGCTGGCGGAGAGGAGAGGATTTGAACCTCCGATAGCGTTAACTATACACGCTTTCCAGGCGTGCTCCTTAAGCCGGACTCGGACACCTCTCCGCTTGGGAGAAATGTATCTAGCTAAATCAGCCACGCTTGGCAAGCATTTTTTCAATTATTTTGAAATATATTCACAAGCCATCTTAACTTCGTAAGAGAGCAAAAACATAACTACTAGAAATATCCTTTAAAATACGCTACAATCCATACAAACCTTAAGGAGCTGCACAATGAACCGCACCTGTATGATTTTATTGCTGATTTTGCTTTCCTTTTTCAGTTTCACATCACTCTCATTGGCGACTGACATGTCTCAGGGACTGCAATGTCCGCCGGGATGGAATGACAATAGGGCTGCACGAGGTAATGATCTGATTAAACAATGTACTTCTCCGGCGCAAGATGCTGCCATTGAACTTTACGCAGCACCTGGGCAAGAGGTGCCGCTTGATGCACTGCTTGATATGTGGGCGCAGGAAATGACCAAGGAAGGGTTGCCCTTTCAAAACAAAGTGTCCCAAGTACCCGGTCAGGTGTCAGGTTACCCTGCTGTTACCCGAACATATTCCGGTCATACCCGCGATGGAAACCAATTCGACTCACATCTTGTCGCATCCAGATACAACGGCGTGAACTACGTCTTTCAAGGTTTTGCCCTCAAAGGACGCAGTCAGTCATGGCACCAGCTCCGCCACTCCATGAACACATGGTATTATCCCGGAGCAGGTCAACAGAACCATGGCAGCCAGCTAGGCGGACTGCCGCTTGGAGCAGGCAGTTCCGGCAATGATCCGTATGGCAATCAACAACCCAGTTCCGGTAATGATCCCTACGGCAACACTCCTTACGGCAACCAACAGGCTGCTGTTAATTCCGGCAATTCACTCCCGACCATATCCGGTACATTTCTGGCTGATATAAAAGACTACTGGAATGGCAAATACCACTACAGAATCTACCACTTCAATGGTGATGGGACTTACGTCTCCGGCAGCAAAAATGCCAAGACCGGAAAAGTGACCATGAGCAAGCATAAAAAAAGGTTCAGAATTTCAAAATCAGGTAACCTCTTTGTAGTAAGCAGCGGAGGTTCCTGCACCGAAGGCTATGTCACCGATACCGAAGCAAATGAGATAACCCGTTTTAAAAGCGGGTGCTACAGCCCCGGCGGAAGGGCAATGTACTTCAAGAAGATTCATGATAATTTTTCCAACACCAGCCAAGGCGGAAACACAGCCGGTGCGATCAATTCCGGCAGCACAAAACCCAAAATAGCCGGAACCTTTGTCTCAGACCTGACCGACTACTGGGGAGGCAAAGAACACTACAGAATATATCAGTTCTACACCGATGGAACATATATACAGGGATCCAAGGCTGCTAAAAGCGGTAAAATCACCATGGGGAAAAATAAATTCAAATACAAAATCAAAAAATCAAGCGGAAATAAAACATCATATGTAATCAAAGGCTCTAAAACCTATTGCACCGAAGGGTTTATAAAAAAGACCAAAGGGAACGTGGTCACGAGCTTTCAAAGTGGATGCTATACCCACAAGGGCCGAAAAAGGCTTAACTTTAATCTGATCAGAAATTAACCGACAATAAAAAAGCCCCTTGCAGCTTGTCCACCCAATGGGGGGCAAGCTGCAAGGGGCTTACTGATATTACACCGACATGCAGCAGATTCCCCCATTGCCGACAATTCCTTTTGAGCGTAGTGTTCAGACAGGCGGAAGTACCTGACGGTCCGAATATGACGCACGTTCGTCAAAGGAGCATCAGATGGCACTTTATCTGATTATCGCAATAGGAATCTGTATTTATTCAATTCACAGACGCTCGATGTCTGTAGGCGGCAGTGTTGTTTCAGGTCTGATCTGGCCTGTTACTTTTGCCCTGTACCTGTATACTGTTGTAACGGGCCGCCCGACCCGCAATCCGATTACCGGCATAACCAGCTCATCCAGCGGACGGGGCTGGAGTCAGAGAGGCAGACAAGGAAGAGGTAGAGGACGGGGACGGCACTAGCAAGTGCTAACCAAAACACATTAAGCAGACAAATTAACCAACCACGAAAAAGCCCCTCGCAACAACGTTGCAAGGGGCTTACTAAATTCAAGCTGGCGGAGAGGAGAGGATTTGAACCTCCGATAGCGTTAACTATACACGCTTTCCAGGCGTGCTCCTTAAGCCGGACTCGGACACCTCTCCGCTTGGGTGAGAAAGTGTCTAGCTAAATCAGAACTGATTGGCAAGCACTTTCTCCAGATTATTCTAAATAAAATCTAAAAAACTAATTTCCTAGACTTTCAGGCTGCCGATGAATTCATCAATGGATTCAGCCTTTACCCGCTCCAGAACCTTGGGCAGCTCTTCAGCAATTTTGAATGCAGTGTCGGGGCTGATGAAGTTTGCAGTGCCGATCTGGACCGCAGTAGCACCTACCAGCAGGAACTCCGCAACATCTTCAGCAGAACTGATGCCGCCAAGTCCCATGACCGGGATTTTTACTGCATTCACGGCCTGATACACACAACGCAAGGCAACAGGCTTCACAGCCGGACCGGAAAGCCCGCCGATGACGTTGGCAAGGCGCGGGGTGCGGCGTTCAATATCCACAGCCATACCTGAAAGGGTGTTGATCAGCGAAAGCGCGTCCGCCCCGCCGTCTTCAGCTGCTTTTGCGCAGACAGTGATATCGGTGACGTTGGGGGAAAGCTTGATGATGACCGGCTTGTTTCCGGCATTCTTCTTTACCGCCTCGGCAACCTTGGTGATCTGCTTCGGGTCCTGACCGAAGGCGATACCGCCCTCTTTTACGTTGGGGCAGGAAACATTGACCTCAAGGGCTGCCACGCCCTCTTCCCCGGCCAGAACTCCGGCCAGTTCGCCGAACTCTTCAGCATCGGTGGCGTAGAGGTTTGCCAGCACAGGCAGGGTCTTCCACGGCAGCTTGGGCAGCTTTTTATTAATGAATTCCTCTACCCCCGGGTTCTGAATGCCGATGGCATTGAGCATACCGCAGGGAGTTTCCGCGATTCTGGGCATGGGGTTACCTTCCCTCGGCTTGAGAGAAAGCCCCTTGACCACGATGCCGCCCAGAGATTCAAGATCTCCGTAACGCTTGAATTCAAGGCCGAAACCGAAAGTCCCGGACGCGGTGAGGATGGGGTTCTTGAGCTTCAGTCCGGCAAAATCTACTGATACATCCATGTCTTAATCCTCCAGACTGAGATTATTGGCTTTAAAAATCGGCCCGGTGGTACAGACCTGAGTATGATGGTCGTCACCGTCCTTGCAAACACAGCCCAGACAGGCACCTACGCCGCAGGCCATGCGGTTTTCAAGGGAAAGCTCCGCATCCGCGCCGTACTTGTTGGCCGCATTCCAGATGGTTTTCAGGAACGGATGCGGTCCGCAGGCAACAATAAGACCGTCATTATCCGCATATTCCTTAACCAGCTCCTCCACCCTTGCGATGATGGCAGGGATGTCTTCAGGCTTGGTTTCGCGGATATCTTCCACATCAACCTTGCCCGCCAGACCTTTATAAGGATAATTTTCCAGCGGCGGGCGGTGGGCAAAAAAGAGCTTCAGATTTTCAGGCTGCGGATGGGTATCGACATATCCGCAAAAGGGAGCTAAACCCATCCCTCCGGCGAGCATGAGTACGGGACGGTTCTGCGGTTTGCTGAAGAAGTTACCCAGCGGTCCCCAGATATTCACTTCGTCGCCCTCTTTAAGTTCCAGCAGACGGGCAGTTCCGCGACCGACAACCTGAAAAAGGATAGTCAGACCGGTCTCATCTGCGTTACATATGGAGAAAGGACGTCCCCAGATGAGGTCCAGAGGCCATGAAACGGGCCTGATCATAACGAACTGTCCGGCCCGCCAACCCGGCTTCCAATCCGGATATTCGAGTTTGAGTTCGACAATTTCCTCACCGGGTGAGGATAATCCGAGGGGCTTGTTGCTGATGACTTTAACAGCCCTGCAATTGTTTGCACTCATGATTTAATCCTGTAGATTTTTGCTGACCGCATTTTTGCGGCATAAGCGTGATACATTATGAATGAACATAAACCAGAAATTCTTGCTCCGGCAGGCGACAAATCCTCTTTCCTTGCAGCCATAGCCGCAGGCGCGGACGCTGTCTATGCCGGACTTAAACATTTTTCCGCCCGCATGGAAGCTTATAATTTCGCTACGAGCGAGCTTGCAGCCCTTGCTGAGCTGGGTCGGGAAAACGGTGTTCGCACCCACATTCCCATGAATACCCTTATCAAACCGGACGATATCAACTCCGCAGCCCGTTTGATTGACCGCGTTTCCCGCACAGTCAAACCGGACGCCCTGATCATTCAGGATATCGCCATGGTTGAGATCGCCCGTCAGGCCGGATTCGAAGGGGAACTGCACCTTTCCACCCTCGCCAACGTCAGCCATCCTGCGGCCCTCAAGACCGCCGAAGAGCTGGGCGTAGACCGCGTGGTCGTGCCCCGCGAACTCAACCTTGATGAAATCAGGATGATGGCCGATGCCTGCCCTGATTCCATGACCCTTGAAATGTTCGTCCATGGCGCGCTCTGCTATTCCGTTTCCGGCCGCTGCTACTGGAGCTCCTTTTTCGGCGGCAAGAGCAGCCTGCGCGGACGCTGCGTCCAGCCCTGCCGCAGACTTTACGGCGGTGCCAAGCGCAAGGATCAGCCCAAGCGTCTGTTCTCCTGCCTCGATCTCAGCCTTGATGTGCTGACCAAGCCGACCCTTGCCATTCCCAAGGTCAGCTCATGGAAAATCGAAGGCCGCAAAAAAGGCCCCCACTACGTATACTACACTGTAGCAGCCTACAAAATGCTGCGCGACAATCCCAATGACGCCAAAGTCAAAAAGGATGCAGTAGAACTGCTGGAACTGGCTCTGGGCAGACCTTCTTCCCATTCCGTATTCCTGCCGCAGCGTCCGTTCACTCCGCTTGATCCGTCCAACGAAACCGGTTCCGGTTTCCTCATCGGTATCACCAAGCAGGAAAAAAACGGCAAGCCCTACTTCAACTGCAGACAGGAACTTCTCGCCGGGGATTTCCTGCGCATCGGCTATCAGGACCAGCCCGGACACCAGACCATGAAGATCCGCAAATTCATCCCCAAGCGGGGCAAGGTCTCCATTCCGGTCAAAGGCAAAACCCGCCTCAAATCCGGTACCCGCGTGTTCCTCATAGACCGCCGCGAAGAAGGTTTAGTCAAGGCCCTCAAAAAACTTGATTCCAGACTTTCAAAGATCAAAGTTGCAGATAACGCAGCCAGCAACATGATCATCGATCTGCCGCAGCCCTGTCCGCTGCCGGAACGTACCGCGCGTCATACATTGACCCGCAATCCGCCCAAAGGAAAAACAAAATTCGGCACCGATGTCTGGCTTTCCATGAACGCCCTCAAGCGCACCCCGCGTCCGGCCGTGTCCAAAATATTCTGGCATCTGCCCCCGGTGGTCTGGCCGGATGAGGAAAAAGAAATCCAGAAGATCATCGACATCTGTCTCAGCGGCGGCGGACGCGATTTCGTGCTTAACGCCCCGTGGCAGAAAGCCTTTTTCCCGGAACATGCCAAAGTCCGCTTTCATGCCGGACCTTTCTGCAACGTTTCCAACCCGCTGACCATCGAGCTGCTGGCCGACATGGGCTTTTCATCCGCTTACGTCAGCCCGGAGCTGGCCCGCGAGGATTTCCTCGCCCTGCCGCAGAGCAGCCCGCTTCCGCTGGGTGTGATCCTTTCCGGCATGTGGCCGCTCGCTCTTTCAAGGATCATGGCTGACGAGACAGAACTGATGAGCCCCATCTACAGCCAGAAAAAGGAAATCTGTTGGGCCCGCAAGTACGGACAAACCTACTGGATCTATCCCGGCTGGCCCCTCGATTTCAATGCCGAGCGCAAGGTGCTGGAAAATTCCGGCTACACCATGTTCCTGAACATTGATGAGCCGTGGCCCCGCGCCGTACCGGAACCGCAGAGAACCAGTAATTTCAACTGGGATTTGAGTTTATTGTAAGAGTTGCCTCCGGCGGCTCTCCGAGGGCCAAAGAAACTTTTTGAAAAAAGTTTCTCTGGACTCTTCAAAAACTTTTATTAAGCTTCGCAACGGGTTCTGCACAATTGTGCGGGACCCTTTTTTATTTGCAGTCTTCTATCATTTTGCGCAGATAATCTGCGGCCCTGCGTCCTTTCAAAGCAGGACCCCAAAGCTCGGAAATCATACTTTGATGCAACTCAAGTGCTTCAGGAGCTGATGTTAACATCCCCACGCCGAGCCGTACATTGGGAAAATGACATAATTTGTAAGGACTGAGGCAAAGTGTTGAACGTTCAGACTGGCGGAAAATCTGAAAATGAGTGCTCGGCACGGAATCCACCAGCAGACCTATCTGTACACCGATGGGCTGTTCTTCCAACAGGTTGATTACATTCTCCACCTCGCGCCGGGCAACCTCGCGCCGCTTCTGCAATTCATCTTCGGGCAGATCAAACGTCCCCACAAACCCGCTGCGCAGGAATTGCTCAAGATTGGTGGCTGAAGCAAGGTTGACCATGCTCGGCCTGCGTTGCTCGTACCCTTTTTTGCGTTCACTCAGAACAGCCATAATATCGGAGATATGTCTCAGTGTATCTGCGTCATCCTGCAATTCTTCAGGAAGACCTTCCTTAATAGAAATCTCAAGATATTCGTCAAATTCATCCGTGGTCAGCAGGTAAGAAACCAAGCCGAACATGACCGAAAGCTGTTCCGATTCAGCCTCGTTCTGACGCATGCGCTCAAAAAAACTGATTGCCGAAGAAATGTACTCCACCCCTACGCCCATCAAAGACGGCAGGGAAACGCCGAACAGCTCGGCTATGGACTCCAGAGTCTCCAGCTTGGGCGGATCGCCTTTTTCATACCTATAAAGAGCCGCCCGTGAAATCCCGATTTTGGACGCGATTTCCTCGGTACTATATTTACTGCCCAGCCTGAATGCCTTCAGACGCTGACCTATTTCCTTAGGACTGAGTTCACTCATTCGCTCGTCTCCGTGAGAGCTAAAAAACTATTTAATTTCCATAATTGTTATCAATTATGACTCAAAATCTCATTTTTGTGAACATTTTTTTGAATTGTTTCAAAAATGAGATTTTTCTTGACAAAAATCTATTTTTTGACCCAACATAGGGAAATCAAATTACAGTTGCAGATCAATACGAATTCCCTTGAATTCATTCTGCAGCCTGTTAAATTTGCAATCAAACCCGCTTGCCAGTCGGGCAAACCCGCTTGCCAGTCGGGCAAACACCGGGATGCACGGTTCCGGTTCGACTTGATCATGTGATGCTGCAGGTCAGTTTCACGCACACCATTTCAGGAGGCTTCCACAATGAAATTTTTCGGACGAATTGTTACTATAGCTCTGGCTTTGTGCATGGTCATGGGTGGAGTTATTTCCGCCAATGCCGCCAAATACGAAGCCCGTATCGGTCACCTCGAATCCCCGCTCCAGCCCCGCCATCAGGGGCTGGAAAAAGTTGCCAAGCTTGTTAAAGAGCGCACCGGCGGCGAAGTTGAATTCAAAATCTTCCCCTCTTCTCAGCTCGGCAACCAGCGTCAGATGAACGAAGGAGTGCAGTTCGGAACCATCGAGGGCACCGTATCCCCCGCGGCTTTCCTCGGCGGATTCAACCCTGCGGTTTCCATTATGGATATCCCCTTCCTGCTTCCCGTTGACCGCGCAAAAGCACAGGAACTGCGTCAGGGCAACTTCGGTAAAGCTCTGCTCAAATCTTTTGATTCAAGAGGCTTCAAAGCAATCGCCACCTGGCCCAACGGTCGCAAGAACTTCACCTCCAACAAGCCCATTTCCTCCATCGCGGACTTCAAAGGCCAGTCCTTCCGCGTAATGGATTCCAAAATCCTCATCGAGCAGTTTGCAGCCATCGGTGCTTCCGCCATCGCCCTGCCTTTCGGTGAACTTTACACCGCCCTGCAGAACGGCGTTGTAGACGGTGAAGAGAACCCCCTCGACACCATCCAGCGTATGAAATTCTACGAAGTACAGAAGTACCTCGTAACTTCCGAGCACGGTGCCATGGAAGACTATGTTCTTTTCAACCCCTCCTACTGGGAATCCCTGCCTGCCAAATACCAGAAGATCATCGTGGACACTTTCATTGAAGTAATGCCCGGTGTTGAAGCTCACAAGGAACAGGCCCAGAAAGACGCTCTTGAAGTCATCAAGAAGGCCGGTGTGAACGTATCCCCCCTGCAGGCTGCAGACCGCGCTGCCATGCGTGAACTCATGTACCCCAAGACCAAAGCGGCCTACCTTTCCCGCGCAGGTGCTGAAGGTGAAAAGCTGATCAAGCTTTACGAAGAAGAATACGCACAGATTGTAAAATAATTACGATTCATTACACCGCAGGGAAAATACATTTCCCTGCGGTTTTTTCAGGAGTTTTCATATGCGTAAGATGCTGGGTTCCCTGCTGGACGGGATACGGATAATCGAAAGGGTACTGATCATTTCCATAAATCTGGTCATGGTCGGCCTGTACACCTTCAATGTTCTGGTCCGGGAAATAACACCCCAATATTCCAGCACCTTCGCATGGATTGATGAAGCCACACGACTGCTCATGGTTTGGGCGGTATTTCTCGCACTGGGCCTTGCCCTTGAGCGCGGCCGTCAGGTAGCGGTAACCACACTTTTCGAAAAGATGCCCGACCTACCCCGCAAAATTATCAGCATCCTCATCAACCTGACCGGGACCGTCTTCAGCTGCTATCTGGTCTGGCTGGGCATCGCCCTCGTTAAATTCGTCATGCGTACCGGACAGCTCAGCCCCACACTGGGCCTGCCCATGTACTGGCTCTACATCGCACCATCCATCGGATTCGGCCTGCTGACCCTGCGCTATCTGCTTGAGCTTTTGAACATCAATGACCGCCACACCCGGCCCATCACCATCCCCAGCAAGTAAAGGCGGTAAACCATGACTCCTGTAATTATCCTCATCGCACTTTTGATGCTTGTCTGCGGTTTTGAAATGCTGCTGGTGCTCGGCGTACCCGCTTTCCTGACCAAAACCTTCATGTTTCAGCGCATTCCCGATCCGGTACTGATTCAAAAACTGGTCGGCGGAATCAACTTTTCCACCCTGCTGGCAATTCCCTTTTTCATCTTTGCTGCAGAACTCATGGCTTCCGGCCAGATTG
The DNA here is from genome assembly GCF_010470675.1 of Desulfovibrio sp. JC010. Lineage (NCBI taxonomy): Bacteria > Pseudomonadati > Thermodesulfobacteriota > Desulfovibrionia > Desulfovibrionales > Desulfovibrionaceae > Desulfovibrio > Desulfovibrio sp. JC010. The sequence continues at coordinate 36,785 of NZ_VOIQ01000011.1, read as the reverse complement.
CCAAACGGTTAACCGACCTGATCAAATATTTCACCGGGCACCGTCTGGGCGGCATCGGCCACACCACAATTTTCGGTTCCATGGCCTTCGGTTCCGTTTCCGGATCTGCCCCGGCAACCGTGGCCGCCATGGGCAAACTCATGTACCCGGAACTGCGCAAGACCGGATTCAGCGAAAAATTCAGCCTCGGGTTAATCATTTCCAGTGCAGAAACCGCCCTGCTCATCCCGCCCTCCATCACCCTGATTATTTACGGCTGGATGACCGGAACTTCCATCACCGGACTCTTTATCGGCGGTCTGGGTGTAGGCATGGCTCTCGGTCTGGCCTTTGCCGCGCTGGTTATCTTCGAATCCCTGCGCAAGGGCGTGGGCCGAGGAGAAAAATCCACTGTACCGTTTTTCACAGTCTTCAAATCCGCAGCATGGGCTCTGGGACTGCCGATCATCATCCTCGGCGGTATTTACACTGGTCTGTTCACCCCCACGGAAGCGGCGGCGGTATCCGTTGTTTACGCTATCCTTATTGAAGCATTCGTATACAAAAACCTGTCCTTCAGCCGACTGATCAGCATAACCGAACGTGCTGCCATCTCCACCACGATCATTTTTATCCTGCTGGCCATGGGCAGTGTGCTTTCCTACTTTGTCACCCTTGCTCAGGTTCCGGTTCTGATCACCAATTTCCTGACCCAGATAGATGCCGGACCGATCACCTTCCTGATGATCGTCAACGTGGCCTTTTTCATTGCCGGGATGTTCATTGATCCCAACTCAGCCCTGCTGATTCTGGTGCCGCCCCTTTATCCGGTGGCACTTTCCATGGGTGTAGATCCCATCCATTTCGGTCAGATCGTCTGTCTGAACATCTGCATCGGCATGATCACCCCGCCTTTCGGTCTGGATATTTTCGTGGCCTCTTCCACTCTGGAAAAGCCGGTCATGTCCATTATCAATGGAGTCTGGCCCTTCCTGTTCATTAATATTCTGGTCCTCATTCTGGTCACCTATGTTCCCGGTCTGGCAACCTTCCTGCCCAGCCTCATTGCTCCCTAAAAAGGAAATATTGATATGATGAACGCAATGACCAGCAATATGGGATCAGCAGGCAACAGTACCAGCCCGCACCCGGTTCCCCAGACCCCGGCAAGCTTAGAGCATCTCACCGCAGAAGCGGAACAGCTCTTTGCCGATCTGGAAGAACTCTCCCGCGATGTGGCCGGGGTATCCCGTCCTTCATACGGCGAAGCGGAAACACGGGCCTTTGAACTTATTGAGAATTTCGCACACAAGGAAGGTTTAATCACCTACCGCGACAATGCAGCAAACCTTGTCATAGAGTTGGAAAAAATTCCCGCAGACGAAGAATACATCCTCATCGGCTCGCATCTTGATTCCGTACCCCAAGGCGGAAACTACGACGGTGCCGCCGGGGTTATCGCAGGGCTGCTCTGCCTTGCGGAAATTAAACGCAGCGGTAGGACTCCTGAAGTCCCGGTAAAAGTTATCGCCCTGCGCGGTGAGGAAAGTGCGTGGTTCGGAGCCTGTTACCTCGGCTCCAAGGCCCTGCTCGGCAAGCTGGAAGAATCCGAACAGGAACTGCTCCAGCGTGACGACAGCCGCCCGCTCAAAGAACACATGGTTGATTGCGGTGCCGATGTAGAACGCATTGCCAACGGCGAAGTGCTCATCGACACATCAAAAATCAAAGCCTTCTTTGAACTGCACATTGAACAGGGTCCGGTCATGATCGCCCGCAACCTGCCCGTTGCCGCTGTGACCGGAATCCGGGGCAACATCCGCCACCGCAAGATCAAGTGCATCGGCGAGGCCGGACATTCGGGAGCCGTTCCCCGCTGGCTGCGCAAAGATGCGGTCTTCGCCACTGCGGAGCTGATCACCCGTATCGACGACCACTGGACCACCATCCTGCAGCATGGTGGTGATCTGGTGACCACCTGTGGAATCCTCTCAACAGATCCGCAGCACCATGCCATGTCGCGCATACCCGGCGAGGTAACTTTCAGCTTCGAAGCCCGCAGCCAGTATGAACACACCCTTGCGGCCATCGAAGCCCTGCTCCATTCCGAATGCGCCACCATCACCCATGAACGGCGCATAAATTTCGAATTCGACAAACCGGTCAAAACTCCCCCGGCGGTCATTGATCAGGAAATTGTGGATCGTATAAACAATGCTTGCATTGCGGAAGGGTTACCTGTAGAAGCTATTCCAAGTGGAGCTGGGCATGATGCCTCACTCTTCGCCAACGCGGGTGTTCCCACAGGCATGATTTTCGTGCGCAACCGCAACGGCTCCCACAACCCGGAAGAAGAAATGGACATGGAAGATTTCATCCGGGGCCTTTCAGTACTGCACCGCACAATCACGGAGTTCAACTAATGAACAACGAAATAACCATCATACGACCGGATGATTGGCATCTTCACCTGCGCGATGGAGATATGCTTGCGGCAGTGCTTCCTTCCAGCGCAAAAATTTACGGTCGGGCCATTGTCATGCCCAATCTCATGCCCCCGGTAACCACAGCCGAAATGGCCGAGGAATACCGCAAACGCATCATTGCAGTCCGTCCCGAAGGATCACACTTCGAACCGCTCATGACCTGCTACCTGACCGATTCCACCTCAGCGGACGATATTCACACCGCCTACGCAGTCAAAGCCTTCCATGCTGTAAAACTTTTCCCGGCAGGAGCGACCACAAATTCCGACAGCGGCGTTACCGACATCAAAAATGTCTATCCCGTGCTGGAAGCCATGCAGGAAATCGGCATGCCCCTTTCCGTACACGGAGAGGTCACCGACCCGGAAGTGGATGTATTTGACCGCGAAGCTGTCTTCATCGAACGGGTCCTCGATCCGGTCCGCAGGGATTTCCCCAAGCTCAAAATCGTATTCGAACACCTGACCAGTAAAGCCGGGGTTGATTACGTTTTTGAGCAGGACGAGAACATGGTCGCCACCATAACCCCGCACCATCTGCTGCTGACCCGCAACGATCTTTTTAAAGGCGGCATGAATCCATACATGTATTGCCTGCCCGTTGCCAAAAGCTTCGAGGACCGCGAGGCCGTGCGTAAGGCTGCTGTATCCGGTGATGAAAGATTTTTCCTCGGCACTGATTCCGCCCCCCATCCGGCCCGGGCCAAAGAAAAAGCCGGGGCTGCGGCAGGCATATTCAATGCCCCCACTTCAATAGGATATGTAACCCAGATTTTTGAAGAGCTTAATGCCCTTGAAAAACTCGAAGGGTTTACTTCCATATACGGTGCCAGATTTTACGGATTTTCTCCCAATGGCAGCACCATTACTTTAGCCAAACGAGAAGAACCCGTTGAAATGGACTGGCAGATTAAAGTCGGAGGCGATGTCGTAAAGATATTCAAACCCGACACCCCCCTTTATTGGGATTTGGTTGATTGATAGATGCTGAACCGTTATATTTCGGTTCAGCTTTTTTTTCGCGATAAAAACAACACAAGGAGAAAAAATGGTACCCACCAGCTTTCCCGACAAAGAAACCATCGCTGAAATCACAGCGAAAATGCTCATCGAAGTAGAAGCAGTTCACTTCCGTGCAGATGAGCCCTTCAAGTTCACCTCCGGCTGGGCCAGCCCGGTTTACATCGACTGCCGCAAGCTCATTTCATTCCCCCGCGTACGCCAGACCCTCATGGATTTCGGTGCTTCCGTAATCCTGCGCGAAGTCGGCTTTGAGTCCATCGACTGCGTAGCCGGTGGCGAAACCGCAGGTATCCCTTTTGCCGCATGGCTCTCCGACCGTCTCATGCTGCCCATGCAGTACGTACGCAAAAAACCCAAAGGATTCGGCCGTGACGCCCAGATCGAAGGCGATTTCGCAGAAGGTGCAAGAGTACTGCTCGTAGAAGACCTGACTACCGACGGACGCAGCAAAATCAACTTTGCTCAGGCTCTGCGCAAAGCCGGTGCGGAAGTAACCCACACCTTCGTGCTCTTCCACTACGGCATCTTCCCCAAGGCAAAGGACACTTTGGCCGAAGCAGGACTCGAAATGCTTTCCCTCGCCAACTGGTGGGATATCCTCAACGTTGCCAAGAAAGAAAAGTACTTCGACAACAAGTCTCTTGAAGAAGTAGAAAAATTCCTGAACAACCCCGTTGAGTGGTCCGCCGCTCACGGTGGTATTTCTACTTATCCTGAGTAGCCTCCGGCGGCTCTCCGAGGGCCAAAGAAACTTTTTGTAAAAAGTTTCTCTGGACTCTTCAAAAACTTTTAATAGTTTTAGCCGTACAAAAATTAAAAGGCTGCTTCCTGAATTGGAAGCAGCCTTTTTAATTAACAAAAGGTTTTGGGATTCTTAAACCCTTTTGCAAAAGGGTTTAAGGCCCCCGGCAGGGTCGCCGAAGGCATTTCTTTAGAAAGTCTGCTTAAACAGATCCTCACTTGAGCCACTGCCACCATCACCACCATCCTCACCGGAACCGGATGCGGTCCTTGTGGGCTGGGTGCCTTCCTTGAAAGGCAGGAAGAAGGTCTTGCTGGAACCGGGCCCTGCAAGCAGACCGGATGCGGCGTCAATTTTAGCCATGACCACGCCGTCAGGCTGCGGAAAATCCTCGTAGGGATAATCCTTCTCCACTTTCTTGCGGTAGGAAACCCAGAGAGGACTGGCTGCACGGGAACCGGTTTCCCATTTACCCATGGGGGTCAGTTGGTCAAAGCCCACAAATACCCCGGTTACAAGGTAGGGGGAGTAACCCATGTACCATGCATCCTGCTCGTTGTTGGTGGTTCCGGTCTTACCGGCTACCGGACGGCGAAGCACCTTGGCACGCCAGCCTGTTCCGTGCTGCACAACCTCTTTCATGAGATTGCACATGATATAGGCAGTCTGCGGGCTGATGGCATCAACGATTTCGGGCTTGGAATCATAAAGTAATTCGCCCCAGGCACTATTCACGGAAAGCACCAGACGGGCCTTAACCCGTGATCCGCCGCGTGCGAAGGTCGAGTACGCTTCAACCATATTGAGCAGGGTTACGGACGCGGAACCGAGAGCCACAGAAAGATCTCTGGGAAATTCGGTTTCAAGGCCCATGTCCTTGGCGCGCTGGATGATCTTATCAATGCTCATCTTGCGGGCCAGACGGATGGTCACGAGGTTTCTGGATTTAACCAGCGCAGTGCGCAGCAGGGTCGGGCCGTAGAATACGCCCTCAAAGTTCTGGGGCTTCCAGAGCTTCCCGGCTTCCATATCAGTATATACAAACGGAGCATCCATCATGATGGATGCCGGGGTGAAGCCGTTATCCATGGCAGTGGAATATACGATGGGCTTGAAAGCGGAACCGGGCTGACGTTTAGCCTGAGTAGCGCGGTTGAACTGGCTTCCCTGACTTCCGCCAAAGGTGTAACCGCCGACCATGGCCAGCACATCCCCGGTTTTGGGGTCCATGGAAACAAGGGCACCCTGCACCACAGGTTTCTGCATCAGGGATACAGCCCAGCTGACATCGCCGAGGGTATCGGTATCAGGATCAACCTGATTGAAATTAACTTCGCTGCCGTCCTTAAAGAATGCCTTGTCGAGTCTTGCCCAGACCACGTCACCCTTCTTGAGGATCTTAGTAGCATCCTTCTTGGGGCGGACATCTTCAGGTGCTTTCTTCACATCCGGGGTGCGGCACCACTTCATGCTGGTCACAGGCATGGTCGCGGCGTACTTGCCGAACTTAACGGCAGCTTCCTTCTTGGAAACCTTGGTCACCAGCACCTTGACCCACTTTCCGGGACGCAATTCCGGTTCGGGGATAATTTCGGATGCAAGGAACCCGGCATATTCGGCGGGCTTGAGCTCAAGCAGCGGACCTCGCCATCCACGACGTCTGGTGGATGCTTCCAGACCGTCCTTAACAGCCTCGGTTGCAGCATCCTGATGTTTCATATCGCAACTGGTGTAGACGTTCAGACCGCCCTTGTAGACAGTTTCCTCGCCGTATTTATCGATCAGCCAGCGGCGTACTTCTTCAAGAAAATACGGTCCGTGCTTCCATGAAGGGTCTTCCATACTTTTGTATACAAGCTGCTCTTCCACAGCCTTGTTGTACTCATCGCGGGAAATCCAGTTGTGCTCGTACATCTGGCCGAGCACGTACAACTGACGCGCCTTAGCCCTTTCAGGGTGACGCAGGGGATCATAACGGCTGGGAGCCTGCGGCAGACCTGCCAGCAAGGCACATTCAGCAATGGAAAGCTGATCAACATGCTTGCCGAAATAGGTCCGCGCGGCAGCTTCTACACCGTAAGCACCTGCGCCGAGATAAATCTGGTTCAGGTAAATAGTCAGGATTTCATCTTTTTCCAGATAATGTTCCAGACGGAAAGCAAGGATAGCTTCCTTGAGTTTACGCTTGTAACTTTTCTCCGGGGTCAGCAGCAGGCGCTTGATGATCTGCTGGGTGATGGTACTGCCGCCCTGAGTTTTGGCACCGCTCTTCATGTTGGCCACAAATGCACGGGAAATTGCAGTAAAATCAACACCGTCATGCTGATAAAAGGAAGCGTCCTCCGCAGCCAGAAAAGCCTTGGGCAAAAACTGATTCATCTCGTCCATGCGGACCAGAAAACGCTTCTCCTTGTAAAAATATCCGAGAACCTTGTGGTTGCGGGAATAAACAGTGGTCACCAGAGGAGGATTATAGTCGGTGATATTCTTAAATCCGGGCAGATCACTGGCAGCCCAGAAATAAAGTCCGGCCATGGACCCGACGCCGAGAATTCCCATGGCAAGCGTCACTATCAGTAGGATTTTATATACTTTTTTCATTTATGATTCTCATCCGTTAATCAACGTGAGCGGCAAAGCCCCATGCAATCCGTAACTTACTGTGCAAATCACGCACTTCTGACTGGGTTACTCCGAGTGTCTTAAACAACTTGCCCGGAGTCTTATTTTCCTGCTGCGCAAGGCAGGTTTCAACATCAAGCAGCGTAATACGCCCGCTTTCATCGGTCCAAAAAGGAAAAAGCCGGCAATACAATGGCCGGGCTTCCTTGGGGATAACACATCCCCCGCTGCCGAGAAACAAGCATTTGCCGGCGGAATCAACTTCAAGCCGATAATGCATTCCCCCCGGAGGAAACAACTCTTTCACTCTTCTGCGCTGACCGGGAAAGAGCTTGAGCATATTTTCTATAAAAGCCGGGGTATTCAGTTGCAAACCGAACCCACCGGAATCGGGAACGCATTCCATAATGCGTTCCCGTTCATATTCGGAAATCGGGAAAATGACTTCTTCTGTCCCCGGAGTCAACTCACAACATGTCGGCCCCTTGGCGGCGCATCTGGCACATACGAAAGGATCGCTCATGACAATGGTAAACTCCCGGCAGAGATATTAATCGTTTTCCAGACACATTTTCCCGTATCCCTCACAAGGGGGGATGGGATAATCACCGTTAAAGCAAGCGAGGCAGTAGGAATCCCTTTCTTCCACTGAACTGAGCAAGCCCTCAATAGACAGATAGTGCAGTGAATCGAGACCCAAGAAACGTGCAATCTCTTCCTCAGTGCTGTTGGCGGCAATGAGTTCGCCCTTGGAGGAGAAATCGATGCCGTAGTAACATGGGTTCCTGATGGGAGGACAGCTGACCCGCATGTGAATTTCACGGGCACCAAGTTCACGGAGCTTTTTAATTCTGGTCCGGGTGGTGGTTCCACGCACAATGGAATCTTCCACAATCATGATCTTCTTGCCTTTGATCATGGATTTAACCGGGTTAAGCTTAACCCGTACGCTGAAATCGCGCATATCCTGAGAAGGCTGAATAAAAGTACGGCCCACGTAGTGGTTACGGATCATAGCCAGCTCAAGGGGCAGGCCGGATTCTTGGGAGTAACCAACTGCTGCGTAGTTACCGGAATCAGGAAACGGCATGACAAAATCAACATCAACCGGATGTTCCTGAGCCAGCACAGCACCCATCTTCTTGCGGCGTTCGTAAACAACTTCGCCGAAAACAGTGGAATCCGGACGGGCAAAATAAATAAGTTCAAAAATACACTGACGCTTGGGCGCGCTTTCACAATAGGTGTAGGAGGTAAGTTTGCCACCCTCAACTACAACCATTTCCCCCTGATTCAGAGGACGGATTTCCTCAGCATCGATCAGGTCGAATGCGCAGGTTTCAGAAGCAAAAGCGTAATTATCGCCCACCCGGCCGATAGCCAGCGGACGGAAACCGTTAGGGTCTTTAACTGCAATAAGCTTGTCATTTGCCATGATCAGCAGGGAGAAAGCACCCTTAACCTTGCGGCAGGCTTTCATGATCGCGTCTTCAATGGTGTTGCCGTTCAGATTCTTGGCGATGAGGTGAACAAATACCTCGGAATCCATGGTGGTCTGAAAAATAGACCCCTGTGCCTCAAGCTCCTTGCGCAGCTCAAGGGTATTCACCAAGTTGCCGTTATGGGCGATGGACAGATGCAGGTCGCCGAACTTAACCAGAAAAGGCTGGGCGTTCCTGATCAGGGAAGCACCTGTTGTGGAATAGCGGATATGCCCCACAGCAATATCCCCTTTCAGTTCCTTACCGAGATGACGCTCATTAAAAACATCGGCCACAAGGCCCATGCCCTTCTGTTCACGGATGGCAGTGCCGTCCCAAGTGACAATCCCGGCAGATTCCTGTCCGCGATGCTGCATGGCGTAAAGGCCGAAATAAGTCATTCTGGCCGCTTCAGGATGTCCGTAAATCCCAAACAGTCCGCAATATTCTTTTTTCATTTGAATGCCTCCGGCGGCCCTGCCGGGAGCCTTAAACCCTTTTGCAAAAGGGTTTAAGAATCCCAAAACCTTTTAATAGGGCTTCGCCGTTCTTAGCTCTAAATTGTTGCTATTAAAAAAGGAAAAGGACCGTGTGTTAAGCACGGTCCGTTTTCCAAATTAACTAACTTCTTACATGTTGTGATAGTGCTGCAGGCACTGCACATCAAGCCCTTTGCCGCGTTGCTCCTCAATTGCCAGACTCATGGCATGGGCACCCGCGACGGTGGTTGTATATGCCAGTCCGTAAAGCAGGGTTGTCTGTCTGATTTCCTTTGAATCTGAAACAGTCTGCTTGCCGGAAGGCGTGTTGATCAAAAGGTCGATATCGCCGTTCTTGATGTAGTCAACAACATGCGGACGACCTTCATTAACCTTGAGTATTTTCTTGGTAGCAATCCCTTGCTCAAACAAATAGTCGGCAGTTCCTCCGGTAGCCAGAATCTTGAATCCGAGTCTCTCAAAATTTCTAGCAGTGGGCAGGATTGCCTCCTTGTCCCTGTCCTTTACAGAGATAAAGACGGTACCTTCCATGGGCAGCTTGATACCAGCACCGAGCTGAGCTTTCATGAAAGCAAGGCCGGGAGTGTAGTCCATGCCCATTACTTCACCGGTGGAACGCATTTCAGGCCCAAGCATAACGTCTACATTGGGGAACCTGTTGAAGGGAAAAACCGCTTCTTTAACGGAATAGAACCCTTCTTTACGCATAGACCATGGATCAAGGTCTTTGAGCTTTTCTCCGAGCATAACCTTGGTAGCCATTTTAGCCAGCTGGATACCGGTAGCCTTACTTACGAAGGGCACGGTTCTGGATGCGCGGGGGTTAACTTCGATGATGTAAATCTCATTATCCTTCACCGCAAACTGAATATTCATCAGACCGACAACTTCCAGTTCTTCGGCAAGAGCCACAGTCTGACGTTCAATTTCCTTTACAATCTCATCACTGAGAGTGTGCGGAGGCAGAACGCAGGCGGAATCACCGGAGTGAATCCCGGCTTCCTCAATATGTTCCATAACCCCTGCAACGTAAGTCTGCTCGCCGTCGGCCAGAGCATCAACATCAACTTCAACAGCATTCTCAAGGAATTTGTCGATGAGGATGGGGTGTTCCGGGGAAACAACCGCTGCTTCGCGGAAATAGGAATCAAATTCTTCGTCGCTGTAAACGATATCCATTCCACGTCCACCGAGAACATAGGAAGGACGCAGCACCAGCGGATAGTCCAGACGCTCGGCAATGGCTTTGGCATCTTCGAGAGACATGGCTGTTCCGTTAGGCGGCTGTTTAAGATCAAGCTTCTTGAGCAGGGCTTGAAATCTTTCCCTGTCTTCAGCGCGGTCAATGGCATCCGGGGAGGTTCCCAGAATCTTGACCCCGGCCTTGAGCAACGGGATAGCGAGGTTAAGCGGTGTCTGCCCGCCGAACTGCACGATAACGCCTTCAGGCTTTTCAAACTCAATGATATTGAGCACATCTTCGTAGGTCAGCGGCTCAAAATAGAGTCTGTCGGAGGTATCGTAGTCAGTGGATACGGTTTCGGGGTTGGAGTTGACCATGATGGATTTCACGCCCATGTCCTCCAGCGCAAACGCGGAGTGACAGCAGCAGTAGTCGAACTCGATGCCCTGTCCGATCCTGTTGGGACCGCCGCCGAGAATCATGACCTTGCGTTCAGGCATGGACTGTGCTTCCTGCCCGGACTCGTAGGTGGAGTAGAAATAAGGGGTGTAAGCCTCAAATTCAGCGGCGCAGGTATCAACCAGATAGTAGGTCGGAATCAGGCCGAGATTCTTTCTGAATTCACGGACATTCTTTTCAGACTCACGCCACATGGTAGCCAGCTGCGGATCGGAATATCCGTATTCCTTGGCTTTCTTGAACATGGCCGGAATCCGGTCGTCGCCGGAATAAAGACCGATTTCAAGAGAGAACTGGCGGAGTTCCTTTTCAAAATTAACCAAATCTTCAAACTGATGCAGGTACCAGGGGTCAACCTTGGTGATGTCGAAAATTTCCTCAAGGGTCAGTCCGGCAAGAAAAGCTTCACGCAGGTAGAACATGCGTCTGGAATTAGGCTTGCGGATCAGGCCGATGAGTTCATCACGGTCCATCTCGGTGGGTTCGAAAACCTTACCGAATCCGGGCATGCCCACTTCTAGGGAACGCAGACCTTTCTGCAGACACTCCTTGAAGGTTCTGCCGATTGCCATGGTTTCACCGACACTCTTCATGGCGGTAGTCAGGTAATCTTCGGAACCGGGGAATTTCTCAAAAGTAAATCTGGGAATCTTGATTACGCAGTAGTCAATAGTCGGCTCAAAGGAGGCCATTGTCTCGCGGGTGATGTCGTTGGGAATCTCATCAAGAGTGTAACCGACAGCCAGCTTGGCCGCGATCTTGGCGATGGGAAATCCGGTTGCCTTGGATGCCAGTGCGGAAGAACGGGAAACACGGGGGTTCATTTCAATGATGGCCAGCTCGCCGTTTTCCGGGTTGATGGCAAACTGTACGTTTGAACCGCCGGTTTCAACGCCGATCTCGCGCATGATGGCGAGAGAAGCATCGCGCAGCATCTGGTATTCCACATCGGTCAGGGTCTGGGCCGGGGCAACGGTAATGGAGTCCCCGGTATGTACGCCCATGGGGTCGATGTTTTCAATGGAACAGATAATTACGCAGTTATCCTTGCGGTCACGCATGACCTCAAGTTCGTATTCCTTCCAGCCGAGAATGGATTCCTCAAGCATGACCTCATTCTGGAGACTGGCGGAAATCCCCTGCATGGCGATATGTTCCAGATCTTCCATATTGTAGGCCACCCCGCCACCGGTTCCGCCAAGAGTAAATGCAGGACGGATGATGATGGGAAAGTCAATTTCCTTACCGCAGCGGCGAACATCGTCGATGTTGCGGGCAATACGGCTGGTGGGAACCTTGAGGCCGATTTTTTCCATGGCCGCACGGAAAAGTTCGCGGCTTTCAGCTTTTTCAATAACATCAACGGATGCACCGATCAGCTCCACACCGAATTTTTCCAGCACACCCTGCTCAGCTACGGCAAGGGCTGTATTCAGCGCGGTCTGTCCGCCCAATGTAGGCAGCAGTGCGTCCGGTCGTTCTTTTTCGATGATTTTGGCAATGGTGCCCGGTTCGATGGGTTCAATGTAGGTTCGATCCGCCAGAACGGGATCGGTCATGATGGTTGCAGGGTTGGAGTTAACGAGAATGACCTCGTATCCCTCTTCTTTCAAGGCTTTAAGAGCCTGAGTTCCTGAATAGTCAAACTCGCAGGCTTGACCGATGACGATCGGCCCGGAGCCGATAAGCATAATTTTCTTGATATCAGTGCGTTTAGGCATGAACTCCATCCAATAATGGTTTGAAATATTGGCGTTAGGACTTGTGGGTGAGACAGAAAGACATAAAACATTCCTCGAAGATGGGCAAGCACAGAGTTGTCTACCTTATTTGTATGATAATTCCATCCTCCCATTGACAAAGCACATAATTGACTTTAAATTTCAATTGCAATGAACGTACTAGCAAACACAGCAAAACAAAGACCGCTCTCCAGCTACAAAGCCGGAATGTCGGTCAGGGTCACCGGATTTGAAGGTGGAAAATGCTGCCGCAGCAGACTCCTTTCCATGGGCATAATCCCGGGAACTATCGTGGATATCATCGGCAGCAACGGCCGCATGAATATCCGGGTACGCAGTTCCCAGTTCGCCATCGGCTGCGAAATGGCCAAAAAAATCATGGCTATCCCGGTTTGCGATTGCGACAAATGCAGTGCGTTCTAATATACACGTAACCGGAATTTTCTCCACTTCAATCAAAAAGAGTAAGCCATGGGTTCAGATGCAAAATGGCAAGCCCTGGAAATGCTTGCCACCGGCCAGTCGTGGTGGTCACTTACCATTCTGCAAATGAAAAAAATTCATGACCAGAACAAGGCAACATTCGGAGTCTGGGCCAGCACAGAAGACATGATAGAGACTATGATATCTCTCAAAGCCCACAAAGAATTTGTAGAACGCACCGAAGGCCGGGTCATCAATCTGGTCATCAACGGTGCAGATGTGCCTTACGACCTGCCCAAAAAAATCAAAGCTTAAATCAGCCCTCCCCTCTCCTTTTATTTGCCATCCACGTGTTTCATTTGCCGCCATTTTCTTTCATTTGCCTTCGGGCTGCTCTTCTGGCATTTTCCAACAATGAATAATACAAAATCCACAGAAGAAAGAATAGAATCCCTTGAAACCGCCCTCGCGCTTCAGGACCAGACCGTAGAAGAACTGAACAAGTTCATCATTGCCCAGCAAAAACAGATCAATGACCTTGAGAAGAAACTGGAATTAATGGTCCGCCAGATGAAAGACCTCAAGGAAGCCGTGGATTACGCATCTCCGCAGGATGACGTTCCGCCGCCCCATTACGGACAGGTTTAGCCTCCGGCGGCTTAAACCCTTTTGCAAAAGGGTTTAAGAATCCCAAAACCTTTTAGTTTGGCTTCGCCAGCGTTTTTTAAATATAGCCAAATGCAAAATCCCCCGCCTGCATAAGCAAGCGGGGGATTTAATTTTTTGATATAAATTGTAGCTACGAAACCTTACACCCATTGGCAACAGGCGCGCTTACGCTCAGCAGCTGCATCTCATCACCGTTGCGCACAGCGAGAATCATGCCCTGAGACACTTCACCGCGCAGCTTGCGGGGCTTGAGATTTACAACAACCACAACCTGACGGCCTTCCAGTTCTTCCGGCTTGAAGAACTCAGCCAGCCCGGCCACCACCTGACGCGGCTCATCATCGCCGGTATCAATCTTGACCAGCAGCAGCTTATCCGCATCGGGATGTTTGGTTACGGAAAGCACGGTTCCCACGCGCATGTCCACTTTCTGGAAATCAGGAAACTCGATAACTCCGGGGATCTCTTCCTTGGCCTGCTTGGGCTGCTTCTTGGATTTCTTTGCTTCCTTTTTCTTGGGAGCAGGTTCTTCCTTGGGCAGTTCCACACGCGGGAAAAGGTTGGATTTCTTGGCAACTTCGGTACCCGGATCAAGCAAACCCCAGACATCGATTTCACCCTGCAGGTTAACTTTCTCAGGAGCGAATTTAATGCCCAGCTGTTCCAGCATCATTTCACTGGCTTCCGGCATAACCGGCCAGAGATGAACCGCGATTTTGCGCATGTTCTCAAGCAGGACATACATCACGGTTCCGAGACGGGACATCTTCTCTTCTTTATAAAGAGTCCACGGCTGGGTGGTATCGATATATTTGTTCAGGCCGCGCACAAGTTCCCAGAGTCCTTCCAGACCGCGGGAGAATTTAGCGTCCATGAAATTGTTCTGAAATTCAGCCATGGCTTTACGGCCAAGGCTCTTGATTTCGCAATCTTCATCAATTTCTTCGCCCTGATCCGGTACCTTGCCCTCAAAATATTTGTGGGTCATGGACAGGGTCCGGCTGAAAAGGTTGCCGAGGTCGTTGGCAAGGTCCGCATTGAGACGGCCCACAAGGGCTTCCTCGGAAAAGCTGGAATCATTACCAAAAACCATCTCGCGCAGCAGGAAATAGCGGAATGCGTTTACGCCGTATTTCTCAGCCATTTCCAGCGGGGAAACAACGTTACCCAGAGACTTGGACATCTTGGTGTCCTTGATAAGCCAGTAACCATGCACGTTCAGGTGCTGGTAAGGCTCAATCTCGGCAGCCTTGAGCATTGTGGGCCAGAAGATGGCATGCGGCTTGAGGATATCCTTGGCCACCAGATGGTTGGCTTTGGGCCAGAATTTTTCAAACTTCTGCCCTTCGGGATATTCAAGAGCGGTAATGTAGTTGATAAGAGCATCAAACCACACATAAGTCACAAATTTATCATCAAAAGGAAGTTCGATTCCCCATTCAAGACGGCTCTTGGGACGGGAGATGCACAGATCTTCCAGTTCGCCGGACTTGAGCAGGCTGAGAACTTCGTTGCGGTATCTTTCAGGACGGATAAAATCAGGGTTGGCATTGATGTGTCCGATGAGCCAGTCCTGATATTTGGACATTTTGAAGAAGTAGTTCTTCTCCGCAATATATTCGGGAACTGTTTCATGCTGCGGACATTTACCGTCAACCAGTTCCTTCTCGGTATAAAATCTTTCGCAGCCGAAGCAGTAGTGGCCG
This sequence comes from Desulfovibrio sp. JC010, assembly GCF_010470675.1. NCBI lineage: Bacteria > Pseudomonadati > Thermodesulfobacteriota > Desulfovibrionia > Desulfovibrionales > Desulfovibrionaceae > Desulfovibrio > Desulfovibrio sp. JC010. Next base: position 21,771 of record NZ_VOIQ01000011.1, on the reverse strand, counting down.
CCGTATTCACCGAAATAGATATCACCTTTATCGTAGACTTTCTGCAGAACTTCCTGAACGCACTTGATGTGCCTTTCCTGTGTAGTCCTGATGAAATCGTCATTTTCAATCTGCAGTCCGGGCCAAATGCCGCTGAACAGCGCGCTTATCTCGTCGACGTATTCACGTGGTGTCTGGCCGCCTTTTTCTGCAGCCTGTACGATCTTATCACCGTGTTCGTCGGTTCCGGTGAGAAAGAAAGTTTCATCTCCCAGCAGCTTGTGAAACCTGTTCATGGAATCAGCAAGAATTGTTGTGTAGGCATGGCCGAGGTGCGGCTTTGCATTAACATAATAGATGGGAGTTGTAATAAAAAACGAATCCAAAATCAGTCACTCCTGTTAAGGTGATAACAATCGGATTTAATAAAATTTATATAAAAGCGACCTTTTGCCGCATACAAAATCCGAAGTGAAGAGCGCAAAAAACTTAACAGCCGGGTGATAATACTGACATTTTCAACCGGCCGCATCGCTCTTTGCCGTTCACGGGCAGAACGCCATATAGCGAAGAACCCGCAGATAAGCAAACATTTGTTCGGCCCGACATTTTTTTACCGGACCGAACTATAAAACATTATTTATTCTTCCGTGCTCCGGAAGGTTTACGCTTGCGCCTGCGCCTTGAAGGACGACGGCGGTTTGAAGGCTTTCCTGTCTTGGCAGAACCGGACTCATCCTTTTCTCCGGGCTTGGCGGGAGCGGCCCCCTTGTCCTGTTCCGGCTTATTCTGCGGACGATCCTTTTTGGGTGGACGTCTGCGGCGGTCCTGCCGGGAATCATCCCGGCGTTTTTCCAGCCTTGCGCCTTCGCGTCTTTCTTCACCGCGCCTTTCTTCTCCGCTTCTGGCACCTTCTGCGCTTTCCGGGGCTTCATTGCGGCGATCTGGCCGACGTTCAGATTTCGGCCTTTCCGGTCTGGGTCTATCAGACTTGGGACGATCTGATCTGGAACGGTCAGAACGCCCTCTTTCCGGCCTTGAGCGATCAGAGCGACCACGCTCGGACCGGGACCTTTGCGGCCTTGCATCACTACCGTCATTATCTCCCCAGCTGCGATCCCTGCCACCGGAACGTCCACGACGGGAATCACCGTCACGGGAATCTGAATCGCCGCCGCGATCCTGGCCGGGACCTTTGATCATATCCGGCCAATCATCAAGCGGAATTTCAATTTCATCACCCTGTTCCGGCAATACGGTCAGAGTGTTGCGGAAAAAGTTGGTCCGGGTAACCCGCACAGTTCCGTGCACGGTATTATATTTTTTCCCGGTCTTGGGACTCTTGCGATGGAAATCTTCATAGTTTTCCTGCTCAAAAGAAAGACAGCAGAGCAATCTTCCGCAAATACCCGAAATCTTGGTCGGATTAAGGAACAAATTCTGTTCCTTGGCCATCCTGATAGTCACCGGCATGAACTTACGCATAAAACGGCGGCAACAGCAGATCTGCCCGCAGTTACCAATTGCTCCCAGCATCTGGGTTTCGTGACGCACACCGATCTGACGCAGTTCAATACGGGTCCGGTATTCCTTAACCAGATCCTTGACCAGCTCGCGGAAATCAATCCTGCCCGGAGCGGTGAAGTAAAAGATCATCTTGCTGCGGTCAAAAAAGACTTCCACATCCACAAGCTTCATTTCCAGCTTCTGACGGTCGATACAATCTTTGCAGAACCTGTGGGCTGTACGGGAAAGCTCCCTGTTCTCAACCTCGGCCTCAAGATCTTCATCCCCGGCAAGACGGTAAATGGTCTTGATGGAATCCTCGGTTACATCTTCGGGCAGGTCCTGCTGCACAACAAAAACCTTGCCCAGCCCCATACCCTGTTCGGTCTTCACTATGACCGAGTGGCCCTCGCGAACGACGAACGGCCCGGACGAAAAATAATATATCTGTCCGAAATCGTTAAATTTAACGCCTAAAATCTGTGACATTTTAAAAAAACCTTATATAAAACCGCATCTATCAGCGGATAAAACTTGATATGAAGGAGGTACAATAGACCACTTCCAGCGGAACTTCAATTCCGTTATTTATTTCTAACAGCCTTGAATAATACATTTTTTAATATTTAGCAAAAAAAATCCGCAGCAAAAGCCGCGGATTCAGCCCACATTAACGGGAAAATATAATCAACAGGATTTAAAAATCCCTTTAAAGTCGGAATTTGTATCTTATACGGAAAAACCGAGATTCTTGAGTTCCTTGACCAGCTTATCTTCTTCAATAGGCTTGACCAGATAAGAAGTGGCACCGCCAAGGAAAAAAGCATCATGGGTTTCCTTGCGGTCATCAAGCATGGTGGTGACAATAACTTTTACTGCACCGTCCTCTTCAACCTTGAAATCTTTTTCAATAGACCTCATTTCACGCAAAGCCTGCTGGCCGTCCATTTCCGGCATCATCAGATCCAGACAGATAAGGTCGTACGCATTGCCGGACTCAAGACCTTTTTTAAAGGCAAATACAGCTTCTTCACCGTTAACGGCAATATCGCACTGTGCATATGGTTTCATGATCTCATGCAACATATTGCGGCAATAAAAATCATCATCAACAATCAGCACTCGCATGCAGGGAACCTCCATCATATTAGGCTTCACACAAAATCTTCGGTCAATGGAAAGACCTTGGCACTTTTGCACATGAAAATCAAGTTTCCACATACAATTATTAATAAAAAAATAATTAAATTCAAGGAACAGTAACCACGCGCCCGTCACTGTCCCATTCAACAGTCAACATTCCATTCGCTGAAGTCGTATACATACATATGTGTCTTTTTGCCAGTTCCCGCTCAACCTTTTCTGCAACAAAATTGAAACGATTCAAAAATCCGCAGGCTGCCAACGCAAGCTCAGGATTTACCCGTTGGTACAATTGAGGCGAATATGATCCGGCACTGCCATGGTGCGGCAGTACCAGCACTTTTGATGCAAGCTCCCCCCCGCTCTTCAGCACAGCCCGTACCCCCTTGCGGTCCAGATCACCGGAAATGGAAAGCAGCGGCAGATCATTCCAGAGCAACCGAAGATAGAGAGAACGATCATTTCGGCTGCCTTCAAATCCCGCATAAGGATGCAGAACCTCCATGACCAGCCCCGGCTCAAGCTCAACTATATCCCCTTTAATCAGAACTTCAGGATGAATACCGTTTTGTTCGAAAGCTGCCTTGAATCGTTCACCTACCCTGCCGGAAGGAATATCACCGTTGGAATAAAAACGGCCGACAGTAAATTTCTCCAGCAGAAAGGCCAGACCTCCGGCATGATCGCGGTCACCGTGGGTCATGAAAATATTATCCACCTGCGGCAGATGTCCGTGAGCAAGCCACGGCCCTACAATTGAGCGACCCATATCAAAATTCCTGCCGAAACCACCGCCGCCGTCCACCACAGTCCGTGAACCCTGCGGTCCGGTAATAACCACGCATTGCGACTGCCCGGTATCCAGAATATCCATACGCACCAGTGAAGGCCCCATGGTCCCGTAAATTCGCACGCCAAGCAGCAGAACCATTGGCAGCAGCAAAACCTGCGCCCGCTTCCCTCTACCATAAAAAGCCAACAGGCCCGCCCCCAGAACCAGATAGTAGATCAGCAACCCTTCCCAGTGCGGGCGGTAAAACGCATATTCGGGCAGCATGCCTGCATCTGCAGCTTTATGCACCAGCAAAAGCAGCCATTCAAAGACTGCGGCCCCGACGGAAAAGAAATGCGCTGAAATTTCCGGGCTGATGTATGAACAGATCAATCCGCCGACCCCGCAGACAGGCAGGATAAATGAACCGAGCACAGGCACGAAAAGAACGTTGAAAAGCAGGTTCGGCGTGAGCACCCCGAAATTCCAGACCAGCACGGGCAGCAAGGCAATGTTTGCGCAAATACTAATGTAGATCAGAGCCAGCACAAACCGCATTACCCTGCTCCATAATCCATCAGCAGCAGGCATAAGTCGTGAAAACAACGGATAAAACAAGGCTATACCGCCCACAGCCAACACGGAAAGCTGAAAACCAAGATCAAAAACACTGAGCGGTGAAAGCGCAAGAATCAACAGCACAGCCAGAAACAAACCGTCCAGCAACACCCTGCCCCGGCCCCAAAACATGAGCAGCCCCCAGAAGCCGAACATGGTCACAGCCCGCAGAAGCGAAGGGCTGAACTGGCCCAGCCAGAGATAAAGCAGCACCGGAAGTATGGAGAAAAGGACGCCCAATCGCATACGCGGAATAAGCAGATAAATCCGAGGATAAACAGCACCTACAAACCAGGCCACACCGAAACCCAAGGCAACAATAAATCCCACATGCAGACCGGACAAAGCCAGAATATGCGAAACTCCTGCCCGGCGAATCAGCTCCACGCTGTCACGTGAAAGATAGAAACGGTCCCCGGTGAGCAGGGCCGGAAATATGGCTCCGCCCTGTGTCGGGGGTGCATTTTTGAGAATATGTTCACGCAGGGAAGCCCGCAGTTTCTGCAAGCCCTGCGGTTCGTACGGCTGCAGTCCGCCATCCTTGATCGGTCCACGGGTGTAGGTTCGGTAGCGGATATCTTTTGTGCGGCAATAAAAATCATAATCCCAGAGTCCGCTGTTGCGGAACCCGTGAACCGGATTTACCCGCACCTTTAACGAGACCTGCTGCCCTACATATGGAGTCCGGTCCGGCTGGTCCCATGTCCAGTTCAGAAGACCTTCAAGCTGCGTCTGCCCGGCCTTGCTTTGGCAGCTGACATCATCAAGAAGGATTTTCAGCCGCTTGCCCGGTGCACCTTTGATACTGTGGATTGTTCCGCTGAGTCGGACTTTTTCACGGGCAGCCATCCAATCAGGCATGACATCCGGTCCGGGAGGCAGCACAAAATTGCCATACCAATGCCCGAAGCCGAAAAGCACCAACATCAGCAAAGCTGCGCCCTTCTCAGCGCGAAAAATAAAAAGAATAAAAAAATAGACCAGCAAAGCGGTCAGGGAAGGAAGCATCCATTTGATGGACAGGATGCCGAAAACAAAGGCAGGAGTGAGAATCTCCCAAAAAAACAGGCCCGGAATCCCGGACCTGTTTCCTGAAATCGAATTCTCGACTTGATTCATAACCAGAAAGGCCGGTTACTCTTTCTCGCGCCAGACCCTTGCGCCCACAGCGGAAAGCTTATCTTCCAGCTTCTCGTAGCCGCGATCAAGATGATAAATACGCTGAACATCAGTCCGCCCGGAAGCAGCCAGTCCGGCTACAACGAGGGAAGCACTGGCCCGCAGGTCCGAAGCCATAACCGGAGCACCGGTAAGCTTCTCAACGCCGCGAATCATGGCGGTACGGCCCTTTAGCTTGATATTCGCGCCCATACGCACCAGTTCCTGCACGTGCATGAAACGGTTTTCGAAAATCTTTTCCTCAATGGTACCGGCACCGTTGGAGAGACACATCAGGGTCATGAGCTGAGCCTGCATATCTGTAGGAAAGCCGGGGTACGGCTGCGTGGTGATATCCACCCCGGAGATAAGACCGTTGGCCCGGCGCACGCGCACTCCGCCCTCTTCTTCCTCAAGGGAGATGCCCATCTTGCGCATCTTGTAAACAACGGATTCCAGCTCCTGAAAGGGACAGTCCTGAATCAGCAATTCACCGTCAGTCATTGCGGCAGCAACCATGTAAGTCCCGGCCTCAATGCGGTCGGGCATGACTTTGTAGTCGCCGCCTTTAAGGGAAGTAACGCCCTGCACGGTAATAATGCTGGTGCCGTGACCGGAAATTTTCGCTCCGCAGGCAATAAGGAAATTGGCAAGATCAACAACTTCAGGCTCACGGGCCGCGTTTTCAATAATGGTCTCACCTTCGGCCAAAGCTGCGGCCATGAGCACGTTCTCGGTGCCGCCCACAGTGGGGAAATCAAAATGGATGTGCGCGCCTTTGAGCTTGTCGCACTTTCCATGAATATAACCTGAATCAAGATCAAAAGTAGCACCCATCTGCTCAAAAGCGGTCAGGTGCAGATCCACCGGACGTGCACCGATAGCACAGCCACCGGGAAGCGCAACCTTGGCCTCCCCCTTCAGAGCCAGCAGGGGACCCAAGCAGAGCACCGAAGCACGCATGGTCTTAACCAGATCGTAAGGTGCTTCCACCTTAAGGTCCTTCACTTCGCTGCACACCCTGTTACCTTCAAAAGAAGTCTCACAACCGAGGATATTAAGCAGCTTGAGCGTGGTATGAATATCCCGAAGACGCGGAACATTATCGAGACAAACCGGACCTTCCGGAAGAATACAGGCCAGCAGGATAGGCAGGGCTGCGTTTTTGGAACCACTGACCCTGATCGGGCCGTTAAGGGAAACTCCACCTTCAATAACTAATTTATCCATCTCAAAATCCTTATATTTATCAGGTAATAAGCCACCGACGCCAACAGCTTGAAATTAACGTCCCGGCAGCCGGGTGAATAAGGCAATACCTACCCTCGACCCCTGATTGCTTTCAGTAACAAAAGAACAAAATGTTTGTGGCACAAAATAACTCATTAGTGAAGACCGCGCTTAACCTATTTTCTTATTAAGATCAAAACACGGTTTTATAAACAAGTTAATCATCTCTTTTACTTGCGTGATTTGCAGAACTCAAAAAAAATAGCCTTTTTTTCAAAAACTTCTTGACCATCGCACCCAGCTTAGTTAAACACACCTCTCACACGCGGTGGGTGTAGCTCAGTTGGTAGAGCACTTGGTTGTGGCCCAAGTGGCCGGGGGTTCAAGTCCCCTCACTCACCCCATTTGACATATCTAGGGATCAGATAGTCCCTGACCCCTTTTTTAAGGTGGGTGTAGCTCAGTTGGTAGAGCACTTGGTTGTGGCCCAAGTGGCCGGGGGTTCAAGTCCCCTCACTCACCCCATATTTTTAAAGCCCGGATTCACATGAATCCGGGCTTTTGTATTTTCCAGTCCTGACTGAATTTTACCTACTCCACTAATTCAAACTGAATCCCCCGCTTAAACTGCTGCCCGCTGATCATATCATGCAATACAATAATATAACGATACTTCCCGGCCGGAAGATTTCCGAGACTGAAATCATTGGTCATATAAATATCAAGGATGGGCTTACCGGTATTGTAATGCATGCTCAAAAGCCCATCACGCTTGAAAAGAACTTCCCCTGCTGCCGATTCAAGAATGACATCCTGCGTAAGATAGAATTCATACCTGCCCTGCTGTGTGGACGTAAACCAGTTGATTGGTTCGTAATATAAAAGGAGCTTTGTGCCGCGCTTAATTTTATTATCCTGCTTGGGATAAAATGAAGCATAATTCAAAACCTTAGTGCACAGAGCAAATTCCTGCACTCCGAGCCTGCCCTTATTCTGCTTTTGAATAATTTCATTTTTTAATTTCAATATAGCTTCCGCATCCCCGGCTCCGGCAGAGGGGACAAAAACAAAACTCATCATAAACACAAACAATATTCCGGCCAATAACGGATATAATCTCCTTGTCATACCCAAGCTCCTGTCAGGTTGAAGTTTATTTCACAGACCTACCTGACTATATCACCCCACAGCAGCCCCAGCCAGCAAAAGACGCAAAAAAAAACCGGACTCATACGATCCGGGCTTTTAAAATTTCTTGCCATACTCAAATCTAATCACTAATATTCATGGTGACTACAAACGATATCAAACATACTTGAGGTGAATAATGCCGCAATCAAGCACCAGCTTTCGCACCGACCCGGACACCCTGTCTTCCCTTGATAAAATAGCCAAGGACATGGGCAGAAGCCGTAACTGGGTACTCAATAAAGCAATCAAGGATTTTATTGAATACCAGCAATGGTTTAAAGAGCAGGTTCAGGAAGGACTGGAGGCTGCCGACAAAGGTGAATTCGCTTCTGAAGAGGAAGTTAATGAGATCTTCAGCAGGTTCGGTGCATAGTGCCGTTGTGGACTAAACCTGCGCAAAGAGACCTGCAAGGACAACTGGAATACATAAAACGGGAAAATCCTGAAATTGTATCCCGAATTGCAGCACAGATAAAAAAGGCAACCGAATCATTAGACTCATTTCCTCAACTTGGACGTGACGGTACAGTTGAAGGCACCCGCGAACTGATCATCCCGAAACTGCCCTTTATCTGCGTTTACCGGATCAAAAACAATCGAGTTGAAATAATCCGTTTTCTGCATGAACGCATGCGCATGTTAAAATAAAAGCCCGGACTCTCACGAATCCGGGCTTTATAATTTATCTTAACTCTGCTTACGCAACCTGCGCTTATCACCGACTCGAATGGTGATCTTTTCCTTATCCATATACTCAAGCAATGGAATGGAAAATTTACGCGACAGGCCGACCAGTGTTTTAAAATCCTGCGGGCCGAGTTCTTGGTTTTCAGCGAAATACCCCTCAAGAATCTTCTGCAAGCCGTCCACTGCGGATTTAGCAAAATACATGTCATCCTTGATCCTGACCAGCAACCCTTCATCCTGCAAGAGCTTGTAAACAGGCGCGGCTTCTTTGAAAACCAGATCAAGCGGATCAAGCACATCCTTCAGATTCGGCGGAGTCAGCCCGCCTTTCTCGTATGTACTCATCAGGATGTCACGCAGCTTCTGCTGATCCGAAGCAAGAGAAACCTTGTGTCCGGGCAGATGCAGAATCTCCTGTGCAGCCATGATATCATTTTTCTTAAGCAGACGTTCCACAATTGTATGGAAAAGCTTTTCCGGCAATCCCTTGCCGTAGGTGGAGCCGATCTCACCACGCGAGACGCCCGGCTTCATGGGCTCATTCTTGTGAAATTCAGCAAGGTGATCCAGCAGTCCCTGCACCAGATTCTCATAGTGAGTGCCGGAAACATAGCTGCGGGTTTCCTTGTCATACAGAAAAATCTTCTGCTGCCCGCCCATGGTCTGGAGCATTTTTTCCAAAGGCTTGGAGGCCACATTGCTCAGGATGGAAAGCTCCTGAAAAGTAAGCCCGGCCCGACCGGCCAGATCAAGCTGGGTAAGGACCAGTTCTTCCGGCTCGGCTCCAATAAGTGATTCCAGCCGCTTCACATCATCGGAAAAACGTTTCACCTTGCGGCCCAGCGGGTTGATGATGCTGCCCCCGGCGATTGTCCGCAGCGGGGAAAACGAACGCAAGACAACACGATCCCCGTAAACCCCGGTCATGGGCTTTTCAAAACGAATCTGGCAAACCGCCCGTTCGCCCTTTTCCAGCTTTTCACGATCAAGAAAATAGACCTTGGCCATTACTTCCTTGGAGCCATGATGGAAATGGATTTCCTTGCGGTGCTTCAAGCTTTTGGGGGAAGACGGCAGACAGGTCAGCTCCACATCCCAGACAGTAGACGGAAAGAGTGTTCCCGGACGGCCCAGCACTTCACCGCGCTCGATATCTTCAACCTCAACGCCGTGCAGGTTGATGGCGGTCCTGCGCCCTGCCGGAGCGGTCTCTACAGACGAGCCATGTGATTGCAGGCTGCGCACCTTGGTCTCAGTCAATTTAGGATACAGCAACACATCATCGCCCACGGAAAGCTGCCCGGAAATGAGAGTCCCGGTCACCACCGTGCCGTGCCCTTTCATGGTGAACACGCGGTCCACAGGCAAACGAGCGAGGTCAGTCCTGCGTTTCGGGGCGAAACCTTTCATGAACTTCCCAATCTCGCTACGCAATTCATCCAGGCCCTGTCCGGTATGCGAGGAAACAGCATGGACAGGTGCTTCAGCCAGAAAGCTCGGCGCAAGGAATTCACGCACATCTTCCTGCACCATCTCCAGCCACTCTTCATCGACCGTATCGGCCTTGGTCAGAACCACGAAACCTTTCTCAATGCCCAGCAAAGTGCAGATTTCCAGATGTTCGCGGGTCTGGGGCATCACCCCTTCATCAGCGGCGATAACCAGCAGCACGAAATCAATACCCGCTGCCCCGGCAACCATGTTTTTCACAAACTTCTCATGGCCCGGAACATCAATGATGCTCAGCTGTTCATCACCGCCAAGATCAAGGCTGGCAAAACCCAGCTCAATGGTGATGCCGCGTTTCTTTTCCTCGGCCAGACGGTCGCAGTCCGTTCCGGTCAATGCTTTAATCAGGCTGGTCTTACCATGGTCAATATGACCGGCTGTTCCCATAACTACGGGCATAATTATCCTTTTGCCTTCGGCGACCCTGCCGGGAGCCTTAAATCCTTTTGCAAAAGGGTTTAAGAATCCCAAAACCTTTTATTAAGGCTTCGCCGGCTTTGTATTCGAAAGCTATATTTAATTTTTCAAAAATGTCCTGAAAGCCAGTTCAGTAGCATAAAGATCAGCTTTACTGGTCAGTTCGAACGGGCTGTGCATGGAAAGCACCGGAGGACCGAAATCAATTACATCCATGCCGTAGAGGGCGAGAAACTTGGCAACAGTGCCGCCCCCGCCGAGATCGACCTTGCCGAGTTCAGCCATCTGCCACGGCACTCCGGCTTCATTTAGGATATTGCGCAGCCAGGCCACGAATTCAGGGTGGGCATCATTGGCACCAACCTTACCGCGATGTCCGGTAAATTTGCTGAAACTGGGACCGTAACCGAGATAAGCGGAATTAAGCTTCTCGTGCGCGTCCTGATAATCGGGATCGATTGCCGCGTGAACGTCAGTGGACAGGGCCTTCCCGGCCATCATCACCCGGGACATCTTGGCGTTGGGTTCCCATGCTTCGATGAGGTCTTCGAGGCAGTATTCGAAAAAGAGCGACTTGGCTCCGGTAGAACCTTCGGAACCGATCTCTTCCTTATCGTAGAAAAGTACTATCTGGGCATGCTCAGGTTCAGGAGCGTTGAGAAATGCTTCCAGTGCGAGAAACACGCAGGAACGGTCATCCTGTCCGTATCCGCCCACAATGGACTTATCCAAACCTACGTAACGGGCCGGACCTGCAGGAACAATATGCATTTCCGCGCTGAAAAGGTCTTCTTCAACGATATCATATTTCTCGTTGAGCAGCTCCAGTACCTTGCGTTTTACGGAAGGTTTGCCGTCAGCATCACCCTCGTCCTCTTCGTCCTTAGAGAAAGACAAAGAGTGCCCCATGAGGACATTCAGTTTTTCAGCTTCAAAAGCATCAGTGACACTCTTGGCCACCTGCTTGTGGGCAAGGTGCGGCAGCAGGTCGAGGATGGAAAGGACCGGATCATCCGCATCCTCGCCGATGACAACATCAACCTTGGTGCCGTCAGCCTTGACCACCACGCCGTGCAAAGAAAGAGGCCGTGCCAGCCACTGGTATTTGCGGATACCGCCATAGTAATGGGTCTTGGCCATGGACATACCGAGGTCTTCGTACAGCGGACGCTGCTTAAGATCGATACGCGGGGTATCGGCATGTGCGCCCACCAGTCTGAAGCCCTGCGAGAGCGGATTTTTACCCTTACGGGCAATAAAAATTGTCTTATCACGGAAAGAACGGAAGCACTGGTCCGCGCCGAGATAATCTTCGAAACCCTCTTCGCGCAGTCTGTCTTCAACGTATTTGATGGTCTCGCGCTCGGTTTTGCAGCGGGTCAGGAAGTCGATGTACCGGGCTGCAAGGTCATCCATTTTCTGCTGGTGCTCTTCGTCTTTGAAAATTTCCCAGCAGCTTTTCGGTTCATGTTCAAGAGATTTATTCATAATTATAGATGCCTCCGGCGGCCCTTCCGGGGGACTTAAACCCTTTTTAAAAAAAGGGTTTAAGAATCCCAAAAACTTTTATTAGGCTTCGCCGATGTTATTGTTAATTTTTACTTTAATACCTGTGAGATAGCTTCTGCGCAGAGTTTGTATTCTTCGCGGGTCAGGGTCCGTGGATCTAGGCAGAATGCATCTTCTTCAATCCTACCTACCAGCGGCGGTTCGGTTGAAAGAAGACATTCTTTTAATTCTTCAACCGTAACTTTTCCACCCGGAATAACGGTTACCAGAAAAGTCTTTAAATCCTGCTCCGGGAACGCCCCGCCGCCTACGCGGGAGACTCCCTCGCGTACGCCGATCTTTGCGGACTCGCCAAGCTCACGACGCAATGTGCGGGCAAGGGACTGGGCCTGCTTTTTGAGATTTTCAGGTTGCTCGGTGATCATGCGCACAGTGGGAACTTCGCGCTTGGCGGTTTCGGGGTCAAGGTAGAGACGCAGGGTCGCTTCAAGGGCTGCGAGAGTCATTTTGTCGATGCGTACCGCGCGGTTGAGCGGATTCTTCTTAATCATATCGATAAATTTCTTTTTACCGACAATAATCCCCGCCTGCGGTCCACCCAGCACTTTGTCACCGGAAAATGAAACCACGTCCACATCTTCAGCTACGACTTCCTGAACTGTAGGCTCGCGCATAAGTCCCAGCCCGGAAAAATTAGTCAGGTTTCCGCTGCCGAGATCCTCATAGACCGGGAGATCATGCTTGCGACCCAGTTCGGCCAGTTCGCCACCGGAAACTTCCTTGGTGAACCCGATGACCCGGAAATTGGAAGTATGCACCTTCATGAGCAAGGCCGTGTCCTCGCTGATGGCATTCTCGTAATCATGCAGATGAGTGCGGTTGGTGGCCCCTACTTCACGCAGGGATGCCCCGCTCTTGGTCATCACATCCGGAATACGGAACGATCCGCCAATCTCCACCAGCTGCCCGCGGGAAACAATAGCCTCGCGCCCCTTGGCAAGTGTTTCAAGGGTGATCAGCACCGCCGAAGCGTTGTTGTTAACCACCAGTGCGGCCTCGGCCCCGGTAATCTCGCAGATCAGCTTTTCCACATGACTGTAACGGCTGCCACGCTCCCCGGTCCCCAAGTCAAACTCAAGATTGGAATAACATGCACAGGCCTCAGTAACAGCCTTAACTGCGCTGTCCGCCAGCAGGGAACGTCCGAGATTGGTATGCACCACCACCCCGGTAGCATTGAGCACCCGTCGGAAATGCGGCTTCGCCCCGGCCCGCACATGGCAGGTCAGGCGCGGGAAAAGTGTTTCCGGGGAAAGCTGCTTTTCCTCGGTAATGATCCCGCCCTTGATTTCCTCACGGCAGACATCAAGAAAGCCGTTAACCAGATCACGGGAAAGGGTCCTCGGCAATCCGTCGATGACCCCTTCGTCTTCAAGACGGGTAAGGACAGAATCAACAGAAGGTAAATACTTAAATAAATTAGACAAAATAAACCCTCATAAAATTACAACTTAAAACCCTGATTAAAAAAGTAAGTTCCTGAACTAAACTATTAAAAGTTTTAGGAGAGTCCAGAGAACCCTTTTCCAAAAGGGTTCTTTGGCCCCCGGAGGGCCGCCGGAGGCATTCTTCATAAAAATTCTGGGTATCTTGTATAAAAAGCTGCCAGCAAAAACAAGGACCCGCAGATTAGAACTGTTCTATCACCGGAATTAAGCATTGAAAGGGCTTCGTCAATGGTTCCGGCTGCTTTTGCCCGCTCTCCGAGGACCGCAGCCAATTCCTCATAAGGATAAGCCCGTTCGTTATTCTCAATTCCACAGGCTATGATTGACCCGTCAGTCATACGAAAAAGGGCCTCTTTGACCGGATCAAGATTCTTGTCTTTCATGCAGGAAAAGATAATCGCATCCGGCTTGATCGCGGACCGCGACAACTCTGCTTCGAGAGCATCAAAGGCATGGGTGTTATGCGCTCCGTCTAAAATATAGATTCTGTCAGATTCAACAACCTGCAACCGTCCGGCAATAAAAGCTTTTGACACCCCGCTACGAACCTTATCTTCATTAAAAACTACATCCGGCTCTTCGCAAAACATGCGCCACGCAGCAGCCGCAAGCCCGGCATTCTGCTTTTGATGCTCCCCGGCAAGAGACGGATTCAGGTCCGCAACAACTTCCTGCTTATTAATATGAGAAAGAGCACATCCCAATTCCCCGGCCCGCGACTCAAGAACCGTCATAGCTTCCGGGACCTGTGCGGCAGTGATGGCCTTTCCATTCTCACGCATGGCATCGGCCTTGTCTGCGGCGATTAAATCAATGGTGGAACCGAGAACCTTCTCGTGATCGAGTCCGATGGGGGTGAATACGGTCAGATCGGGATCAACAGTATTGGTGGCATCAAAACGCCCGCCCAGCCCGGCCTCCATTACCGCCAGATCAACACCGTTATTCTTGAACGCAACCAGTGCCATGCAGGTCAGCAGTTCAAAATAGGTCAACCCGACATCCGGCGCGATTTCCATAACCTGATTGGCAACAGCGCACCATTCTTCTTCTGTAAGCATGGAACCGTTGACGGTTATCCGCTCCCGGGGAGTCACAAAATGGGGCGAGGTAAACGTTCCGGCTTTAAGGCCGTGCTCAATAGCGATGGAAGTTAAATACGAAGAAGTGGAACCTTTACCGTTGGTTCCCACCACATGGATAACCGGAAAAGCCCCCTTACCGCCCCAATTACGCACAAACTCTTCCATCCTGCCGAGGCTCAGATCCATATGAAAAAGACCGAGATCATCCAGATAAGTACTGAATTCCACAAAATTTTTAAATTTCAAAACATTTTCCTGTTTTTTTACTTGACCGTCAGGTACGCTTTGTATAAATAAGCATCTCTCGCGCGGGGCAGTAGCTCAGTTGGATAGAGCAACGGCCTTCTAAGCCGTTGGCCGAGGGTTCGAATCCTTCCTGCCCCGCCATGATATTTCAAGGACTTACAGCATACTTGCTGTGAGTCCTTTTCTTTTATCTGTATTCTTCCCCACACTCTTCCCCACAACTGGGCGAAAAACCGACTCATCAAAAAAACTCCTGCTTGGATTCGAAGGGCTGGGAATACACCGCAACCGGAGCGAGTTCAAGAACAAAGGTTACGTACAGGATCACGAACGGAGCTAAGTTATTGGACGTCATTGCCGGGACTTAATCAAGCTGTAATTCTGCGAATTGTGCGATCCAGTGTAGGGCATAAAAGCTCGTGCGCCAATTTAGCGAATTATGCGAAGCCAGAATATGGAAACAAACAATAGCCGCCTATTTTCATAAGCGGCTATTCTGCTAATTATGCGAACCATGGTGATAGGGAAGAATTAATCACCATAATCCTTGGTGATATAGGGAGAAACCATATACTTTGCACTTGGTGGGCGACCTCTACCTGTTCTATTCCTTGGTAGTTCTTTAATATAAAATCTATCTAACAATACTTTGATCCCCTTCCCTATCAACTTCATGGAATTAAATGAACCCTTTATTTTTTCAAGCATCTGACGTTCGCTAAATTCGCAGATCTTATCCTTCTTGATTCGATCCAGTATTTTATGAGCGCACTTAAAATCCTTGTTTTCTTCAGCTAAACCATGAGCTGCGAGAGCGTGTTCCCCCAAAACATCTGCAAGAAGACATGCTGCTTCCATTGTCTCCCCCAGAATAGGATTCTCGTGTGGGTTTTCAGTTGCTATACAATGAAGTATCCCGGCAAGACGGACAAGCTGTCCAGTGAGCTTGCTTGCCCAATCACGAACGGTTTCCAGTCGTCCTCCTTCTTTAAGAGCCTCTTCAACTTTTTCATGATAATCGTGATACATATCCTCAGCAGCAGGAGTTAATCCTATACAATAAAAAGACTTTCTATTTGCCTCTTCAGTCTTTATGGGGATAGCCATTAACCTCTGAACTAATTGACTATATAACCTTTTCACAGATGGATTAATCCCTTCAACTCTTGAATTTCGATAACCTACTATAGTTTTTGGGATTAGACATATAAAGCGAGCTGATAGCCCCCTGCCAACAAAATGAGGATTACTATACAATTCATCTAAAACATGCGGCTGAACACTTAAACACATAGTCATAAGAGGATTCGCCAACCTTATCGGATCATGCTTCTTCCTATCAATAACATGCCCTTCTCCGCTCCAATACTTGAGCACTCCGTCAATGTTTGGAATTTTAGAATATCTGCCTGCCAAATTTCCGAAAAAACCTCCCTCAGCTTCAATCATTCCTATACTTTCATTATTATTTTGCAATAACTCACCCAAAGCTTCAGGAGTGGCATCATCAGCAAACCAACGCTGAACGTATGGAATTTCCGGCAATTTTTCCTTCAAATCAACAACTTCTTGAATATACCTATCTCGATCTTCTGCATCATCTGTCTTTGCAGCTTGATTCATCTTTAAATCAATTCTTTTTTCCAAAACACTTCTAGTAATGCGCACCTTTTCAATTTCCGGCTTAAGCTGTTTACTTTGCTCTATTTCTGAATGCAAAAAGGGATATTTAAAAAAACCGGTAACAGCTGATTTTCGATCACCAGGAGGTAATACCCCCGCTGCATAAATATTTATATGCTCATAATAACCAGACTTAACCTTGATAATAATTTTATTTTGGATTGAAAGAGCTATGCAAGCCAAAAAATTAATTAAAACCAATTCAATGGGAACCTGAATTGAATACGCTATGCCTTTAACAATGCTTTGCATTACTTCAGGAAAAATACTTATAGGAACCTCAGGAAGTTCTTGAGCGGCATTCCCTAAAGGTTTGGGCTTTTCATCAAACTTAACAATATCATTTCGCCTTGGATTGCTGAATCCAAATCCTAGCCCGCTCTCAATTGTTGGCCCAATTTCATCTGCATCCAACCCAATCCCTATTGCCACATTTTCTAGGCGTTCATACACTTCAAAATAGTTCAACTCATTACCAGCAATATGTTGCCCCATTCTAATCGCTGACAGATAAAGTTTACTATTCCTATTACCTTTTTTCTTAAATTGCGCTAAGTCCTCGCACTCATTATCTAGAGCAACCTGTCCATACTTTGTTGTTTCAACATCAGATTGCTCCAACACACTTAACTCAGCAGATTGATTTGTAGTCCCAGTCTTGGAACCAATTAAATCTAGCAGCCACTCAGGGGCTTCAGCGACCTCACAATCAATAACCAACTCGTATACATTACCACTTTCGTGCAAAGAAGGCGGCGCAATTGCATGTCCTCCATTTCCGCGAATGTCGACCTTATCAACAATACCTGCTCTATTCCCTATTATTCGCCCTTGTGGGTTCTTGAACCACATATGGCGGCCACCGCCACCCGTTTTAATTGTATGTGTTTCAGGTAAAGGACTATTCTCTGCTTCCAGTTTTCGAATGCTTTCTTCTCCAACATCCCCATCTATATCGAGGACGAAAAAGCCTGAAGCATCTCCGGTTGCAATACCTATGTTGTAATCAGGCTTTTCACCCCACCATTCATTTATAACATCAGGATTAATTGTAGCCTTCTTATAACCACCTTTTATTGCGGGCCTCTTCCCATAACATGGAATAACGGCATAACCTTGCTCTGCATAAAAAAGGGCAGCTTCATGTAAGCTCATATCATTTATAAATTCTCCCGAAATTTCGCAGTCAGAAAGCAAGGAACAATTGACATCAGCATCGCATTCTAATAATTTTGATGAATACATGTTACCCTTGCTGAGATCATCAAGTTTGCCGACTTCCATCTCAGTAGGGGTTTCGATTTTTTTATTCATGTTCTCCCCCTTATTTCTCAGGATTAATTCTTCGACTTTTCAGAAACTCGTCCAAATCTTCCACCAAATAGCGCACCGACCTGCCAATTTTTACATATGCAGGCGGTTTGTGCATAAAGCGAAGAGATTGGAGAGTGCTTCGGGAGAGACCTAAATACTCGGCAGCCTGTTTTTCATTGACCAATTTTTGATTCATGATGAACACCTTGTTCGGTTTGCAGCGGATTGCATTACACCTCACTGCGTTGCTTTGTTCATCATAGACTGCCTTGTCCGGGCGAGCGGACGTCAAGCCGGACAAGCAAAAAAGATATTCATTCTTTTTAGGGCGTTAAATAGACATTCTCTTTTTTCTAGGCGGACAACTATAAAAATTTCACTCATCGGCATCATTTACAAGATAGCCATCCAGCCCAATAGAAGCTAGGAGATCGTTGGGTAGCTCCTTAAGTAAACCTCTTCCTTTCTCAAGATACCTACGTGCATGTCTTTCAAGTGTGTCTTTATTCTGACTAGCTGAAAGCGAAAGGTCCTTGGCAAGTTCAGCACGTGTTTTCTGCTTTCTATACAAATCATACACTAAAGACTTCAGAGCTCTTTTCTTTTTGGGCTCAACATCTTGCAATTCGTCAATCCTCAAACAAAAAAATTTGTACTCCCGGAAACCTTCTTCTTCCTCTTCAGGGTCTGATTCAATCTCAACAGTATCAACCAAGACTTCAGGACGTTGCTTTTTAATTTCTTTTTTAATAAATACAAAACCATTAAGCTCGTCATCATCCTTATACGTCATATACCCATCTTTAACATAAGACGACTTAACACCAACGAACTGTTCTAATAACTCTTCACGCATATAAATTTCATTTCCTTCGGCATCAAAAGACATAAAATCTTCAAAGGATTTATTACGTTCATCTAAAAAAATATCATACAGTATTTGATACAATTCAAAATCAGGCCCTTCCTTTCTACGCTGTTTATACCATCCCCAATTGTCAGCCACCCATTTCTCCGCTTCATCAACAGAATATAGCAGAACCCTTTTCGGCAGTGCAGAGATATGAATCATCTTTGCAAGCTTCTCAGGATGGAATGGAGTCAGTCCAGACCTTACCAA
Organism: Desulfovibrio sp. JC010; assembly: GCF_010470675.1. NCBI lineage: Bacteria > Pseudomonadati > Thermodesulfobacteriota > Desulfovibrionia > Desulfovibrionales > Desulfovibrionaceae > Desulfovibrio > Desulfovibrio sp. JC010. The sequence goes on along the minus strand of NZ_VOIQ01000011.1, from coordinate 3,096 downwards.
CTCGATCAGATCCTGAAGTATCCAATCGTTCAACTTAAGAAGCTCTTTCGCAGTGATGTACTTGCTAGACATTTTTTCACTCCACTAAATTTTTCGCACGACAAAATTAGAGGGGGGGGGGACCCCATTCTTAGGCCAGTGCGATTCTCGCGATATTTTTTAGTTTATTAACCAGACTACTTTGCTACGAGGAGAAAATTAGCCTTTAGAGGCGTAAACGCATCCCGAACACAATTACTTTTACATAGACAAGGCAATAGCACACTAAGCCGCTGAAATCATGTATTTGTCAGGTATAGATAAACCATCGAGAATTCCCGATAAAAAAGCTATTTCATCCACATATTTTTCTCAAAAAAAATTTTCAAAATAGATTGCTCATTATAACTCTGAAAGGGTCTACATAGGGACTAACTATCTAAAAACAACTAGTTCCATAACATCTTGGCAGACTGAACAATACTAGATATAAGAAACACGCAATAACTTCAGGAATGATCATGTGCCCTATTTCAGGCTGGGGTGCAGCAACCAAGGCAGGAGTCTTGAGCAAATAAAAACAGTTTGGATACTACAAGAATAAGATGCTAAATATTACAGATTTAACTCAGGTGATAAGCAGTAGTGCTGGAGAGGGCTTAAACTGGTTCAAGGTCGTCTTTTCAGATATAAACTGGAGTAAATTTGTAACGACAACATTCAGTGCCTTCCTTGCAGCCGGAGCGGTCTCTTACTTCTCAAACAGATCTTTGAATAAACGGGATGAGTTACAGCTTAAACGGGAGAAACGGAAGGAACTAGAACAGAGAGCCAAGGAAGAGAAGCTGCAACGGCAGAAAGAAATCAATGCCTGTAACTTTTATACAAATTCGATCCGCTTTCAGATGTTTGACCTATACTCTTTGGTGAAACAAAAAGAAAATTTTGAAAACGACATTAAACATAATATCCCACTTAAACCAACTGACAGGTATGAAATTACTGAAATTTCCCCTGAGATGAACGCTTTTCTTTCCGACCTTTCAACAGATTCAACAGATCACTATTTCTTAGCAAAATTTTATATGAAAAGGTTAAATGAAGGCTTAGATTTTGTTTTTAACATTGGCTGTGAATTTGAGAAATCAATAGAGATAACTCTAAATTCTAAAGATGATAGTGCACCTTATAAACGAAGAATGAGCCAACACGAACTACATTCAATGCTTGTAAATTACAAACAAAGACTAAGAGGCATATTTTTTAACATCAAAGACAATGAAAACAAAATAGCCAGAGAAGGATTATATACAACTGCAACTCGTTTTTACCTATGTATTTTCTATTCACTTGCCTGCTTACAACAAGAAGCTAACAACAGTGAAATAAAATTAAATATAGTGACAGATGCTGAAAAATATTTTCCAGCAAAGTACATTGAATACTTAAAAACAGAAGAGGCTATTCGACTTATCGACGAATCTCCAGCAGCAAAATTTTCTCACGCCAACTTGATTGAAGCATATTGGGATAATCCTGACGACATACTTAACACTGCAGAGAAATTAGCAGCTAAAGAAAACACCATAGGAGACAAAGAATGAGTGATCGTGATGACATCATAAAAGTACTGTATGAGTGCGACAGAGAAAGCTATGAAACAGACGGCATGAAAATAGCCGAACAATGGATAGACTGCCTTTTCCATGTAGATGAAGTAAGGGCATGGATTGAACATGGAGTAACTGATCCACAAGAAGCATACGATAAACGACTCAATCAGGAAGACATGCCTTCATATTACCATGATGATGAATGATATGCATCCACAAACAGATTTTCCATGCCAAATAAAATATTAACTTCCTAACACTCCAAAGAACAGCACTACATGAAATACGTAAACACATACTTCACTCCTTTAAATGTCCAAACCGAATCAAATGTCAAAAAATTTATAAAATACCTATCTCAAAAAGAGAAGGAAAATGAGATACTACAATGCTATAGAGGGGAAGAGGAGAAGAACCTTAAAGATAGAATAACAAACAACCCACAAGAAGTTTACCAGTACCTATATGAGATAGGAGACAAATGCAGACATCTTTTTATGGATGACTATTTCACTAATACAAGAGCCCACCTAACAAACATTGAAGACTGCTCTCCCAAAACACTTAATTTTATATATGATAAAATAAGCTATGTTGTTTGTAATTCACGGTTGCAACAAAAAGTAAGAGACCACTGTCCTCTTAATTTCATAAAATACTTTAAAGAAGCTTCAAACAAAACTTCATTCACAAACAATATTTCAGAAATAAATTCACTTCCCAATCAATTAATCGTCAGAGACTATTATCTTTATTTTCTACATGTTGCAGGTTCGCAAGGTATACGAAAAGAATCAATATTGATTTCAACATCTAAAAGACTACGTACTGCCATTAATTTTGCACATGGGTGGAAAAATCATTCCATGGTATACGGAAGAGAAGGAAAACCAAACAAAAACTCTAGTGGAAAAATAGTATACCATTATTTTGTACCTCGCCCATTCGAATTCTATGCTATTGCTCCATGGACAATTACATCTATTCACAACACAGTTAAAAACCTTATGTTGCCAACATACAACCCCGGAGGGCTGTTTCCACAACAGCAGGAAGTCGCTATTAAAGGTGCATTGTTTCCACACTTTATTTTAGGAGTTCACAAGCTGGATACAGATGAATTCATAACCAATCCGTATTTAGAAAATATATCGCAAAATGATTTTGACAGAATCTCCAAATTTGGATTCAACATTGACCAAAGTGACTTTGAAGAACGGATCAAGGAGTCTAAATTTAATGGGCATATTGAAACAGACTCAAGGGGGAACTATTCTGAACATAAAAACAAGAAAGAATAGAATTCACTTTAGACAGCTTCTTTTCCGAATGCATAAGAAAAGCCCCTCTATTGAGGGGCTCAGATTGCTGACTAACCCCGCTTTTCTCGGAAAGCGGGGTTTTATTATGCTTTCTTCCGTTCGATTTAATTTGAAAAGCTCAAGTTTGTGCGACCAAAGTCAGATTTGGGATCAGAAGGGAAAATTGTGTTTATTTTGGAGAA